>QZKQ01000002.1 GCA_003599535.1 Candidatus Zixiibacteriota bacterium
GCGACGCTTAACCGGTCGGGAGACGAAGCATGCTCCCCCCGAGCGTCATCACCCTCATGCTTCGTTTCCCGGAGGGCAGAGGCGTGGGCCGGAGGTCGTCGTCAGGGCACCAAGAAGCGAGGCACCCCATCCCTCTCCCCGCCCTCCGGGAACCAGAAGCATGCCACCACGGCCCGGGCTTCTGGTATATCAATCACTTTATGACCATAATTCCGGTGCAAGCCCGGGAGCCGACAGCCACTAACCAGGAGTCAGTCATGCTGGGCGCCATCGCCGGAGATATCATCGGGTCGCGGTTCGAATACCGGCCGGTCAAGACCGCCGATTTCGAACTCCTGCACCCCGGCTGCACCTTCACCGACGACACGGTGCTGACCGTGGCCCTGGCCGAGGCCATTCTGCGCGGCCGGAGCTATGCGGAGCTGATGCGGGAATATTACCGCCGCTATCCGGATGCCGGATACGGGCTGGGCTTCCATCACTGGGCTCTGTCGGCCTCCAGCCAGCCCTACAACAGCTACGGCAACGGCGCGGCCATGCGCATCAGCCCCGCCGGGTACGCCTTCGACACGCTGGAAGAGACACTGGCCCGGGCCGAAGAGTACACCGCCGTCACGCACAACCACCCCGAAGGCGTGAAGGGCGGGCAGGCCACGGCCGCGGCCATCTTCCTCGCCCGCACCGGATCGTCCAAGGATCAGATCCGCGAGTTCATCACCGCGCGCTTCGGCTATAATCTGTCCCGCACCCTGGCGCAGATCCGCCCCACTTACCATTTCCAGGAGTCCTGCCAGGGGACGGTGCCGGAAGCGATCATCGCTTTTCTCGAATCCACCGGCTGGGAGGACGCCGTGCGCCTGGCCGTGTCCCTGGGCGGGGACAGCGACACCCTGGGCTGCATCACCGGCGGGATCGCCCAGGCCTTCTACGGCGGCGTACCGGAAACCGTCGCCCGCTGGGCCCTTGAGCAGTTGGACGGCCATCTGCGCGAAGTGACGCTGGAATTCATGGATAAGTATAGGCTCTCCCATCCCTGAGCGATCGCGTTTCCCCCGATCCTGCCGCGGGATATTTTTCTGTTGCTGAGAGTATAACCGTACTGGGAATCCGAAGCGCCTGACCATGCCCTCCCCTCAAACCATTCTCCACGTGGACATGGACGCCTTCTTCGCCTCGGTCGAGCAGCTCCGCGACCCGGCGCTGCGGGGCAAGCCGGTGTGCGTGGGCGGCATCCCCGGCCAGGATCGCAGCGTGGTGGCGTCCGCCTCCTACGAGGCGCGCCCCTACGGCATCCACGCCGGCATGCCCGTGGGCCAGGCGCAGCGGCTCTGCCCGCACGCCATCTTCGTGCGCGCCCGGGGGGGCGTCTACCTGGAAATTTCCAAGCGGGTGGTGGCCATCCTGAACGACATCTCCGACCGGGTGGAGCCCTCCAGCATCGACGAAGCCTATGTCGATATCACCGGGGTGCTGAAGTACTGGGGCGGGACCGAAGCCATCGGCATGGGCCTGAAAGAGCGGGTCAAGCGCGAGCTGCACCTGACCTGTTCGGTGGGCATCGCCCCCACCCGCACCCTGGCCAAGATGGGGTCGGACCTGCGCAAGCCCGACGGCCTGACCATCATCACGCCGGACGATGTCGAGCGCCTCATCTTCCCCCTGCCGGTGCAGAAGGTGCCGGGCATCGGGCCCAGCTTCCAGGAAGCGCTGAACGCCCTGGGGATAACCACCATCCGCCAACTGGCCGAAGCCGACCCCCAGGCGCTGTTCAAGCGCTTTGGAGTCAACGGCCCCCACCTGCAGGACGTGGTGCGCGGCAAGCTGAACTGGGAGGTGGTCCCCGAGGGAGAGGGGCCGGGGGAGAAATCGGTGGGTAATTCGCGCACCTTTTCCCAGGACAGCGACGACCCCGAGCAACTGAAGATCTACCTGCTGACCATCGTGCAGATGGTAGCCCGGCGGCTGCGCGAAGCCGACCTGGCCGGCCGCACTCTGACCCTGACCATCCGCTACGGGGACTTCCACACGGTCACGCACCGCAAGAGCTTTTCCCTGGCCACCAACGACGAGAACGACCTGTTCCGCGTGGCCTGGGGGCTGTTCGAGGAGAATTACCTGCTGGGTTCGCCGGTGCGCCTGCTGGGAGTCTCGGTGTCGCGCCTGTCGGCCCGGTCCGCCCGGCAGACCGACCTGTTCGACAAGGAGAGCAAGCTGTATCCCGTGCTGGACGCCCTGCGCGACAAGTTTGGCGAGGACGTCATCCGCCGCTCCTCCACCTTGGAGGTGCACTTTCGCAAGCCCAAAGACAATATTCATTTCAGCAAGCCGTTGACCAATGAGCAGCGCCGTCGCCACGATTGAAGTCGGCACTTCCGGCTTCAGCTTTAAGGACTGGATCGGGCCCTTTTACCCTCCCGGCACCCCGGCCGGCCGCCTGCTGGAATACTACGCCCGGCACTTCCCCGTGGTCGAGATCAATACCACCTACTACGGCATCCCCAAGGCGAAGACGTTCGAAGGTATGGCGGAACAGGTGCCGGAGGATTTCGGTTTCTATCTGAAGGTCCACCAGGAGGTCACCCACGGGCGGGAGAACCCCGAGGCTTCGATCACCCAGCTCTACGAAGCCGCCGCCCCCTTGAAGGAGCGCGGCTTGCTGCGCGGCTTCCTGGCCCAATTTCCCTACAGTTTCCACCGCGACCCCGATAACCGCCGGTACCTGGCCCGCCTGGCCGATCTCTGGGGGGAGCGCGAGCCGCTATTCGTGGAATTCCGTCACGCCTCCTGGCTGCGGCCGGAGGTGTACCAGGCGCTCGAGGAGCGCGGCCTGGGATACGTCAACGTGGACCTGCCGGCCCTGGGCCAACTGCCTGGGCCCAGCGCGGTGGTCACCAACGGAACCGGCTACTTCCGCTTCCACGGGCGCAACGCCGAACACTGGTGGGAAGGCGACGGCCAGAAGCGCTACGACTACGACTATTCGACCGGCGAGCTGCAGGAATGGATGGCGCGCCTCCGTCCCGCCGTCGAAAAGGCCGGGCGGGTGATCATCTTCATGAACAACTGCTTCCTGGGCCAGGCCGCGCGCAACGCCCGGATGCTGCAGGATTTGTTCGCGGAACTGGCCTGAGATCCCGAACCCATCCCCAAGGAGAATGGCGCCATGGTATTCCGCGAGGTCATGAGTCGAACGGAATCCGCCGGCCGGACCGGAGAGGCAATCCTGGAGGTGGCGCAGGAGCATCCCGCAGCCCTGACGCTCCGCGGCCCCGGATTCCTGCTGGAAGCCGATCTCGGCCCGGGCCGCCATGGGGCGGTTTGGCTGGAACCGCCGCGGTCGCCAGAAGGGCGCTCGGCGGTGGTGGTTTTCGGCTGGTGTTACCGGATCGGCTCGGGCCGCGGAGATATGAACGCGGAAGACCTGGCCTGGCTGCTGGAGACGCACCGGCAGGCGGGTCAGCCGGACCTGGAGAACCTGAGCGGGACCTTCTGCCTGGTCTCCTGGGACCACCGCTCCGGCACGATGTGGATCAGCGCGGACCTGTGGGGTCAGCAGGGATTCTACTACGGGTCGAACCGGGACGAGATGGTCGCCGGGGGCCGGGCGGAGGAAGTGGCCCAGCGCCTGGGCGCTTCCCTGGACGGCTTCAGCTACCTTTCCCTGCTGCGGGGATGCGAAATCTCTCCGGGGCGCACCCTGTTCGCGGGCGTGCACCGCGCCACTCCCGGCCGATCCTTACGCCTGGATCTGCGCGCCCGAACCGCCCGCCTGGTCCAGACGCAGCCGCTCTTCCGCCCTATCCAGAAGATTGGTTTCGCCGAAGCGGTGGATCAGTTCGTGGAGGTGATCCAGCGCGTGATTCCCGCCGCGGCGGAACCGCCCGGCACCTGCGTGGACCTGAGCGGTGGCAATGATACCCGCATGGCAGCGGCCGTCCTGGCGCAGGCCCGGGGCGGGGAAATCGGCCGCCGGGCGACGTTCCGGGTGGCCGGCCCGGAAGGGCACAAGGATGTGGTGACGGCCCGCCGCATCGCTCAAACCATGGGCTGGAACCTGGTGCGGGACGACCGCGATTCACCCCTGGGATACACCGAAGAGGCGTTGCTGCAGGCGGCCCGCCTGAGCGATGGGAAGTTCCTGCTGCCCGCGGTCATGAACCGCCTGGCGCAGGAGCGCAGCCATCCCCAGGCCACAGGGTTGGTCGGCTGCCTGGCCGGGGAGCTGTTTCGGGACTATTTCTGGCGCCAGGAGATGCTGAACCTGGGCCGCACCAACCAGTTGAATTACCCGGCCTTCCTGAAGCACAAGTTCTACGCTTCGCCCGAGGTGGAAGCAGCCCGGATCAGCCGGGGCCGGATGCGTTTGGAAGATCACGACGAGGCTCTGCTAAACCCCTACCGCCAGTTGGATCAGGGCCTGCCGCCGGTGCGCAACGTGTATAAATTGGACCGGTTCTACCACTTCAAGATGATGCATTCCAACTGGTCGTGGATCGTCGCCGACAGCCGCAAGGTCATCATGCCGTTCCACTCCCATGAAATATCCCGGGTGAGCATGACCATTCCCTGGCGGCTGCGGCTGGGACGGCGGATCATCACCACCGGAATCCAGCGCCTGGAACCGCGCCTGGCGGCCATCCCCACGGACGACGGCGCGCCCATGGAACCGCTGGGCTGGCGCACCTGGCCCCGCTACCTGGCCTGGCTGGCATGGGATGTGCATTCTGCGTATATGCGCCACTTCGGGCGGCGCCGCCCGTCGCCCTTCCCGCCGGCCGGGTTCAGCGTCCCCCAAGCCGGCCTGGAAATGATCTTCGCCGGCCGCCTTCTCCCGCACCTGTACGACGTGCAACCGGCCCTGCAGGCGGCCAAAGCCACCTCCGGCCGTGATTTGAAACGCCCGCAATACCTGGAACTCCAGGCGTTGTTGCTGGTGGAGGCGTTGAGCCGGGTGTACCCGGGGCTCGAGCCGGCGCTCGATTTCGAGACTCCCGGCGCCGACATTCTCCACCCGGAGGTGGATCTGCTGCCGCCCTCGGCTTTGGGGCGAATCGCCGCGGCGGGGTGAAAAGCCCCGCCCGTGCAAATCCTGCGAGCAGATAAAAATTTCTGCATTTCACCTGAACATTTTAAAAATTTTATAGTTATATTAATCAGAGCGATGAGCAGTATTTCACGATATGCATGGCCCCCGTTCTGTCACGATGATCCGCATTGGGCTTACTCGTATTCGTCCCGGCAGCTCCCCACCCCGCTGTACCCTAACTTTCATCCATGAAATCTTACGAATTGTTCATTGCCCGGCGCTACCTGCGTTCCAAGCGGCGCACCGGGTTCATTTCGCTGATCAGTTACATCTCGATTGCGGGCGTCACCATCGGCGTGGCGGCCCTGGTCATCGTGCTCTCGGTCATGAACGGGTTCGAGACGGAAGTGCGCGACCGCATCATCGGGGCGGATGCGCACATCCGCCTGGGCACGCTGCGCGAGACCGGCCTGGCCGCACCCGATTCCGTGGCGCAAATAGTCCGCGGAATGCGCCACGTCACCGGAGTGACGCCGTATATCATGGATAAGGGGATGGTGCGCCGGGGGCAGCGCACCGAAGGGGTCATCGCCCGGGGCATTGACCCGGCCACGGTGGGCCAGGTCTCGGATCTGCCCCAGCACCTGGTGGCCGGCGGGATGCACCTGGATCGCCGCGACGCCACCGGAGCGGAGAATCTCCCCGGCATCATCCTGGGCCGCTACCTGGCCGACCGGCTCTACGCCACCCTGGGCGATACCGTGGTGCTGTTCAGCCCCGGAGCCGCCGGGCCCCTGGCCCAGCCCCGGGCCAAGCAGTTCCACGTCGCGGGAATCTTTGAAACCGGGCTCTACGAGTATGACGACGTCTTCGCCTATCTCTCCCTGGCCGAAGCGCAGGACCTGTTCCGTATGCCGGGACTGGTCACCGGCCTGGAGGTCCGCCTGGATCACTACGAGCGGGCGGCCGAGGTCAAGGACGCCCTCATCGCGGAACTGGGCATGCCCTACTTTCCCCGCACCTGGTTCGAGATGCACCGCAACCTGTTCAGTTGGATGAAGATCGAGAAGTGGATCACCTTCATCCTGCTGTCCCTGATCATCGTGGTGGCGGCCTTCAACATCATCTCCTCGCTGATCATGGTGGTGCTGGAGAAGCGCAAGGACATCGGCATTCTGAAGTCCATGGGAGCCACCAACGCCGGGATCCGCCGCATTTTCATCTACGAGGGGCTGGCCGTGGGGGTGATCGGGACCGTGCTGGGAACAATCCTGGGGTGGGGTTTGTGCAATTTACAGATGCGATACCATTTCTTCTCTCTACCCCCGGACGTCTACTTTTTGAATGAGTTGCCCATCTTGATGCAAGCCAGCGATTTCGTTCTTGTCGCCCTGGCTGCTTTGGGGCTCTGTTTACTGGCCGCCCTCTATCCCGCCAGCAAGGCCGCCTCCCTGGTGCCGGTGGAAGCCATACGTTACGAATGACCTGATGACCAATTGTACCTCCTGCCGACCAATTTCCCGGGAAGGGTTGAAGGAATGAATAATTTCCTTGAATTTAATTCCCGGAATGAGTATTTTTCCCCCGAGTTTCCCATTTCGGAAACCTCCGGGGGCGCCCGCCTCTTGGGCGTTCCATATCCCGATTTCCGTCGTCCGGAGGAGGGCCGGTGAGCTTGGTCTTCGTCCGGGATTTGCACAAGGTCTACCACTTGGGCGGCAAGGAAGTGCACGTCCTGAAGGGGGTGGACCTGGACATCCAGCGGGGGGAGACGGTGGCCGTCGTCGGTCCCTCCGGGGTGGGCAAATCCACGCTGCTGCACCTGATCGGCGCCCTGGATCACCCCACCCACGGAGAGATCACCGTCGACGGGGTGAAACTGTGGGGATTGTCCGACCTGGAGATGGCCCGCCTGCGGGCTAACCAGATCGGGTTCGTCTTCCAGTTCCACCATCTCCTGCCGGAGTTCACCGCGCTGGAAAACGTCATGCTGGCGGGGTTGATCCGCAGCGGAGAAGGCAATCCCAAGGCGCGGGCCATCGAACTGCTGCACCGGGTGGGATTGTCCCACCGCCTGGACCACAAACCTGGCGAGCTGTCGGGGGGAGAGCAGCAGCGGGTGGCGCTGGCCCGAGCTTTACATAACCAGCCTCCGCTGGTCCTGGCCGACGAACCGACGGGCAATCTGGATAGGGATACCGCCCTGGAGCTACAGCATCTGGTGTTCGAACTGGCGTCCGAGCGCGCCTTGAGCTTCCTGATCGTCACCCACGATCTCAAGTTCGCCGAACGCTGCCATCGGATTCTGCGGCTGCAGGATGGACGGGTGGTTGAAACAGTCACCCCGGAGTTCAATACCAAACGGCTGCCCCTGGCGCCATGAGAGCCGGACCGGCCGAACGGAAAGATGTCTAACGAAATGGGATCGGACGCATAGCCCGCCAGGGTGAGGGAAAGATGAACAACAAATTTTCCATCCGAGTACAACAGGTCATCCAGCATGCCCGCGAGGAGGCGTTGCGGCTGGGCAACGACTTCATAGATACCGAACACCTCCTTCTGGGCCTGCTCCGGCTGTCGGAAGGATTGGCCATCACCATCGTCAAGAACCTGGGCAGCGATCTCCAGGAGCTCCGCGAGTCCATCGAAGAGTTCATCGAGCCGACCGGGGCCACCATGAAGATCGGCAATATTCCCTTCACCAAGCGGGCCGAACGGGTGCTCAAGGTCTCCTACATCGAAGGGAAGAACTACAACAGCGAGATCATCGGCACCGAACACCTGCTCCTGGCCCTGGCCAAGGAGGATGAAGGCATCGCCGCCCAGGTGCTGCAGTCCTTCAGCCTGAGCTACGACAACATCCGCCGCGAACTCGACTCCATCCTGCGCGGCGAATCGTCCTCTTCCAAGGATCCCTCGTCTCTCCCCAGCAGCAGCTCCAACCCCAAGGACAAGGATAAGTCCAAGACCCCGGTGCTGGATCATTTCGGCCGCGACCTGACCAAGCTGGCCATTGAAGGCAAGCTGGATCCCATCATCGGCCGGGAAAAGGAGATCGCCCGGGTCAGCCAGATTCTCTCCCGCCGCAAGAAGAACAACCCCGTACTGATCGGCGAACCGGGGGTGGGCAAGACGGCTATCGCCGAAGGCCTGGCCCTGCGCATCGTGCGCCGCGAGGTCTCCCCGGTGCTCTTCAACAAGCGCGTGGTGGCCCTGGATCTGGGCGCCATGGTGGCCGGCACCAAGTACCGCGGCCAGTTCGAAGAGCGCGTCAAGGCGGTCATGAACGAGCTGGAGAAGAACCGCAGTATCGTGCTCTTTCTGGACGAGCTGCACACCATCGTGGGCGCCGGTTCGGCTTCCGGGTCGCTGGACGCCTCCAACATGTTCAAGCCGGCCCTGGCCCGCGGCGAGCTGCAGTGTATCGGCGCCACCACCCTGGACGAGTACCGCCAGTCCATTGAAAAGGACGGCGCCCTGGAACGCCGCTTCCAGAAGGTCATGGTGGATCCTCCCACCCCGGAAGAGACCATCGAAATCCTCCAGGGCCTGAAGGAGCGCTACGAACAGCACCACGGCATCACCTACACTCCGGAAGCCATTCTCGCGGCGGTGACCCTGTCGGAACGCTACATCTCCGACCGCTTCCTGCCCGACAAGGCCATTGACGTCCTGGACGAGACCGGCTCCCGCATGCGCATCTCCAATATTGTGGTGCCCCAGGAAATCCGCGTCCTGGAAGCCGAGATCGAGAAGATCCGGCAGGACAAGGAAGACCTGGTCAAGCGCCAGGAGTACGAGAAGGCGGCCAAGCTGCGCGACCAGAAGCTGCAGTTGGAATCGCGCCTGCGCAGCGAACGGGAGAAGTGGCAGAAGATGGAATCCCCCTCCCCCATCGCCGTGACCGAAGAAGACGTCTCGGTGGTGGTCTCCATGATGACCGGCATTCCCGTGACCAAGGTGGCCATTACCGAAGGGGAGAAGCTGCTGCAGATGCGCGAGGTGCTGTCCTCCCGCATCATCGGGCAGCACGACGCCATTGACGTGATTTCCCGGGCCATCCGCCGCACCCGTACCGGCCTGAAGAACCCCAACCGGCCCATCGGCTCCTTCGTCTTCCTGGGACCTCCCGGGGTGGGCAAGACCGAACTGGCCAAGGTGCTGGCGGAATACCTGTTCGAGGACAAGACGTCGCTGATCCGCATTGACATGTCCGAGTACATGGAGAAGTTCAACGTGTCGCGGCTGATCGGCGCGCCTCCCGGCTACGTGGGCTACGATGAAGGCGGACAGTTGACCGAACGCGTGCGCCGCCGGCCCTACTCGGTGGTCCTGCTGGACGAGATCGAGAAGGCCCACCCCGACGTCTTCAACATCCTCCTGCAGGTGCTGGACGCCGGCGAGCTGACCGACGGGTCCGGGCGCAAGGTGGACTTCCGCAACACCATCATCATCATGACCTCCAACCTGGGCACGCGGGAAGCCACCCAGGCGGCCACCTACGGCTTCGTCAAGGGCAGCATGGGTCCGGATTACAAGGACATGGCGGCCAAGATGAAGGAAGCCATGCGCCACCTGTTCCGGCCGGAATTCCTGAACCGCATGGACGAGATCATCGTCTTCAACACCCTGCTGCGACAGGACGTGTTCAAGATCCTGGACATCTACCTGAACGAGATCAACGAGCAGTTGCGCGAGCACGGCCTGCACGTGGAACTGACCCGCGGAGCCAAAGACTACATCATTGACGAGGGCTACTCGGTGGACATCGGCGCCCGCACCCTGCGGCGATCGGTGGAACGCCTGGTGGAAGATCCCATCGCCGAAGAGATCCTGCGGGGCAAATTCCCCACCGGCTGCACCATCCAGGTATCGCGCAAGGCCAAGGGGTTGACCTTCCAGGTCAAGGGCAAGGCGCCGGCGCACGACAACCCGGTCGCCTGAAAAATCCCACACACGCAACGTGCCTTCGGGCGCGGAGCGGGACTCAATACGAATAAAGCCACCGAAAGGTGGCTTTGTCGTTTTCTAATGGATGGTGGCGCCGGCGTCCCTGCCGGTGGAGAGGTGGGATAGGCATTCCTGCCTGTCGGCTTATGGTATCCAAGTAGCCAAGTATCCAAGCGTACAAGTAACCACAATGCCACGCATGGTAGGGGCGATGCATGTGCCTTGGATGAGGCCTCCACCGCCGGACCGGGCCGCCGAATCCTGCGGAGGCCGCCACGGCCGGAGTGTCCTGAGCAAATGCTTCGCCCTAAGAGGTCGCCATCCCGGTTCGGGGCGAAGCATCTGCCGACCGGATCGGGCCGCGTAGCCTCGGGTGAAGGATATTGTCCTGGCATGGCACGGAGGTCTTTTCTGGGCAGACGCTTGGCCCCTACGGGTAATGGCAATCGAGGTCAGCTCCGGCGTCAGGTCACGCCGGGGTCGGCGCCGAAGCGAAGTTCCGTTCACCCCTGCCGAGGTTAGCTTTCTCGCGCGGCTAAGACCTGACGCAACGCCTGTATCAACCTCATTTGTCATTATCCTAATCATTATTCCGGGGTTCTCGGCGTCTTTGCGGTGAATGGTTCTTTCAATGAAAAATTGACCCCTTATTTCTTGTTAATACCCCTCGGACTGCGTATTTTCTTAGGTGGCTTGCGCGGTTTTTCGCAAGGCTCCTTCCTGCCGCCATTCGCATATTCCCGGGATATTTCGGAAGGCAATCTCATGAATGAAATTCTCCTGGCGCGCTGGCAATTCGCGTTGACCATCGGATTCCACTTCATCTTCGTACCGTTGTCCATCGGTTTGGCTCTCCTGCTGGTGATCGTGGAGACCCTGGCGTGGCGCACCGGGCAGGAGGTCTGGGATCGCGCCGGCCGGCTCTTCGGCAAGCTGCTGGCCCTGACGTTCGCCGTGGGGGTGGCCACCGGGGTGGTAATGGAATTCCAGTTCGGCACCAACTGGGCGGAGTATTCCAAGTTCGTGGGCGGCATCTTCGGCCCGCCCCTGGCGGCGGAAACCATCTTCGCCTTCTTCCTGGAATCGGTCTTCCTGGGGCTCTACCTGTTCGGCCGGGGCCGGGTGTCGCGCGGCATGCTCTGGTTTTCCGCCGTAATGATATCCCTGGGATCCATCATCTCGGCCTTCTGGATCCTGGCGGCCAATTCCTGGCAGCAGACCCCAGCCGGATTCACCATCGTGAACGGCCGCGCCGAGCTGACCGATTTCTTCGAAGCGATCGTTTTCAATCCTTCCACCTGGATCCGCTTCTGGCACACCCTGAGCGCCTGTTTTACCGCGGGGGCCTTCTTCATGGCCGGGGTGGCCGCCTGGATGCTGGTGCGCCGCATTGACACCGACGTGGCGAAGAAGGCGCTGGCCCTGGCCCTGCCTTTCGGCCTGGCGGTATCGCTGACCAACGTCATCCCCACCGGCCATGAACACGCCAAACAGGTGGCCCGCACCCAGCCGGCCAAGTTCGCCGCCATCGAAGGCCTCTACTCCAGCCAGAATGCCGCCCCCCTGGTGTTCTTCGCCATTCCCGACGTGGCCCCGCCGCCGCAGCTCCGGGCCAAGATCGAGATGCCGGGCATGCTCTCCTGGATGGCCTTCGGCGACATCAACGCGCACGTCATGGGCATCAACGAGTTCCCTCCCGACGAGATCCCCCCCCTGTGGCTTTCCTTCGTTTCCTTCCACAACATGGTGGTGCTGGGCGGGCTCTTCATCGCGATTACCGCCTACGGGAGCTGGCTGCTGTACCGCCGGAAGCTGTGGGACCAGACCTGGTACCTGAAAACGCTGCCCTGGCTGATCCCCCTGCCGGTGGCCGCCAGCCAGTTCGGCTGGGTGGCCGCGGAAGTGGGCCGCCAGCCGTGGACCGTCTACGGAATCCTGAAGACCTCCGATTCGGTATCGGTGAACGTGGGGGCGGGGCACGTGGTCTTTTCCCTGGTCCTGCTCATGACTATTTACCTCGCCCTGCTGCTGGTCTGGTTCTTCCTTTCGGTGCGGCTGGTGCGGCAGGGAGTCCATGGAGATATCGCCGGGGAGGGCCACTGATGGATCTGAATACCATATGGTTTCTGCTGATCGGCTTTTACCTGATCGGCTACGCCATCCTGGACGGCTTCGACCTGGGGGTGGGGTTCTTAAGCCTGTTCGCCCGGCGCCCGCAGGAGAAACAGGCCTACCTGAACGCCATTGGCCCGGTGTGGGACGGCAACGAGGTCTGGATCATCACCGGAGGCGCCTCGCTCTTCGCCGCCTTCCCCCTGGTGTACGCCACCGTGTTCAGCGGCTACTACATCGCCCTGATGCTGCTGCTGGTGGCGCTGATCGCCCGGGCGGTGGCCATTGAATACCGGGGCAAGGTCAGCTCGCCGAAGTGGTGGCGCTTCTGGGACTGGGCCTTCGGGATCGGCAGCGCCCTGCCCATGATCCTCTTCGGAGTGGCCTTCGGCAACGTGCTGCGCGGCCTGCCCATTGACGCCGACGGCATGTGGGCGGGCAGCTTCCTGGGCCTGCTGAACCCCTTCTCCATCCTGGTCGGGCTGGTGACCGGGGCGCTGTTCGTGATGCACGGGGCGCTCTACCTGGGGATCAAATTCGATCCGCCCCTGTCCGACCGGCTGGGGAAATGGATCACCGGGGCCTGGGCCGCCTTTCTGGGGCTCTACCTGGCTGCCACCGCCGTGGCGGTGGTGTTTTACCGCCACCTGTTCGCCGGGTGGACCGGCAACGCCTGGTCGTGGATCCTGGTGACCGCCCTGACCATGGCCCTGGCCTACCTTCCCATCGCCGCCGGGCGGCGGCAGTACTTCCGCGGCTTCATGGCTTCGTCGGTGGTCATCTTCAGCGTGCTGGGGTTGTCCGGGATCAGCCTCTATCCCCGCATCGTCCCGTCCAGCATTGACCTGGACTACAGCCTGACCATCTACAATGCCGCCTCCAGCGAAAAGGGGATGATGGCCATGCTGGTCATCACCCTGATCGGGCTGCCCCTGGTGCTGGGCTACACCATCTACGTCTACCGCGTATTCAAAGGCAAGGTGAAGATGGGGGAAGGAGTGTATTAGAGGTTGGGGAAAAATCTCTCGCCAAGACGCAAAGACGCAAAAATTTCGCGCCAAGGACGCCAAGGGCGCAAAGAAGGGGTTGGGGTTAGAGGTTAGCAGCGCCGGCGTTCCCGCCGGGGGGAGGATGTAGGGGCGATGCATCTGCCCGGAGGAGACTTCCGAACATACCCCCACCCACTTCCTTATCGAAGGCAGCAGACCTCGGCCCATGGCGCAGATGCTTCGCCCTGATTAGCCGGGTCCATCATAAAACCCTGTTGACGTGAAGATAAACCCGGCTTGATCTGCTTCAGGATTCGTGCCGCAAGATGACGCACCGGTGCAGATCAAGCCGGGCCACCCCGCCATCTACGTCTACCGCGTATTCAAAGGCAAGGTGAAGATGGGGGAAGGAGTGTACTGAGGGGAAAAGAATGCACCACAGAGACACACCCCGAAGGTGCCACTGGGTGGAAGAACACAGAGTGACACAGTCACTCTCTCGCTATCGCGCGACGTAAGCAACTGCGGTGTCATTCCCGCATCCCGCAGTGGTCCCCTTGGGAAAAGCGGGAATCTCCGGAATTTGGGAATCGCTTCTCACGGATTAGATGGATACATCCCCCGGGTCCCGGGGGCGAATCTACATCATCGGGAGGTTGCCATGCGAAGCCCGAACTGGATTATCCTGACAGCTGCTGCTCTGCTGTTGCTGGCCGGCTGCGCCGGGTCCGGCGCCAAGCGGTACCACTTCACGGAAAGACGGACGACGCCCGCCAACACCAAGGTCGTGCAGTACCGTGAAATTCCCGTCACCGTCAGTTTCACGGAAATGCCCACGGAGGCCACCGTATGGGCCTATGACTCGGGCGCCGGCAAGAAACTGCACAAGATCGGCGAACTGCCCTGCCACTGCCGGGTACTGACCTACCGCATCACCGAGTATTCCGACGACAGCCGGGGCTACGAAGTCATCTCCGAACAGCCCTGCCGGGAAACCCAACCCATCGACTGGTCGGATCCCGGCAACACCACCGGCGAAATGACCTTCTGCTTCCTGGTGGAATTCCAGGGCCGAGACCCACGGGTCGAACAAGTCTGTGTGCGCGCCACCAACGAAGAGCTGGTCAAGGCCTTGTCCGGCCGGCCGTTGACGCAGTACACGCTGAGTTTGGCGCCGTAGCCAACCGCCAAGAGACAATCGCCGAAAGCCAACCACCATGCGTCTAATCATCTTCGGCGCCACCGGGCGCACCGGCCGGGAACTGGTCCGCCAGGCGTTGGATCAGGGGCACGAGGTCACCGCCTTCGCCCGGACGCCGGCCAAAATGAGCCTGCAGCACGACCGCCTGGCCGTGGTGCGCGGCGACGTCACCCACTTCGCCGACGTGGACGAAGCCATGCCCGGCCACGACGCCGTGCTGTCCGCCCTGGGGACCAACATCCGCCGCCCGGGCAACGTGCAGTCGGAGGCCGTGCGCAACCTCGCCGCGGCCATGGAAATCCACGGCGTGCGCCGGCTGATCTATATGTCTTCGCTGGGGGTGGGGCTGTCCCGAGGGCAACTGGGGCCGCTGTACAACTATTTCCTGATCCCCTTCATCATGAAGGACTATTTCAAGGAAAAGGAAAAGGCGGAACGGCTGATCCGCGAGACGAAACTGGACTGGACCATCGTGCGCCCGGGGCGCCTGACCAATGGGCCGCGCACCGGGGAGTACCGCGTCAACTTCACTGAACCGGAGACTTCCAAGCCGCAGATCTCTCGCGCCGACGTGGCCGACTTCATGCTGCAGCAATTGACCGATCTTCAATACCTGAAGGAAACTCCCGGGCTGGCCTACTGACCCGCCGGGAGCGACAAATCCAACTGGAGGTGCGTCATGTTTAAGGAATTTCGCGAATTCATCATGCGCGGTAACGTGGTGGACCTGGCGGTGGGCATCATCATCGGTGCGGCCTTCGGCAAGATCGTCACGTCCATGGTCAACGACATCCTCATGCCGCCCATCGGACTGATCCTGGGCAAGGTGGATTTTTCCAACCTCTACTTCAACCTGTCGGGGCAGGATTACGCTTCGCTGGCGGAAGCCCAGGCGGCCGGCGCCCCCACCATCAACTACGGCCTGTTCCTGAACAACGTCATTGATTTCATCATCGTGGGCTTCGCCATCTTCCTCCTGATCAAGCAGGTTAACCGGCTGAAGAGCAAGCCCCGGGCGGCCGAACCCAATCCCACCACCAAGAACTGTCCCTTCTGCCTGTCCACCATCCCCCTGGCCGCCACCCGCTGTTCGCAGTGCACCTCGGAACTGAAAGCGGCCTGAAACATGTAACCGGAGAAGCGGCCCGAAGACCGGGCCCCATGCCTCTCATTCCCTCACAATGATTCTGCGAGGTTTCCATGATTCACCCCCATTTCCACAAGCTGGCCGGAGTGCTGGTGCGGTACGCCACGCGCCTGCAGGCCGGAGAAAAAGTGTTGCTCGAATTCACCGACTGCCCCCCGGAGATGATCCAGGCGCTGATCCGTGAAGTGGCCGCCGTGGGCGCCCACCCCACCCTGGAACAGAAGACGCAACGGCTGCAGCGTGAACTGTTCCTGGCGGCCAACGAGGACGGCATCCGGCTCATCGCCGACTCCGAACTCTACCGCATGAAAAAGATGGACGCCTTCATCGGCATCCGCGGCATCGTCAATTCCAAGGAGCTGTCCGACGTGCCGTCCGAGAAGATGGAGCTCTACGAGAAGCTCTGGCTGAAGCCGGTGCACCTGGAACAGCGCGTGCGCCACACCCGCTGGGTCATCCTGCGCATCCCCACACCCAGCATGGCGCAGATGGCCAAGATGTCCCAGGAGGCGTTCGACGAGTTCTTCTTCGAAGTCTGCACCGGGGTGGACTGGGCCAAGGCGTCGGCGGCCATGGATCCCCTGGTGGAGCTGATGAACCGCACCGACCGGGTGGAAATCAAGGGGCCGGGCACGGATCTGCGCTTCTCCATCAAGGACATCCCCGCCATCAAGTGCGACGGCCATCTGAACATCCCCGACGGGGAAGTGTTCACCGCCCCCGTGCGCGATTCCGTCGAAGGGGTCTTGCAGTACAACGCCCCGTCCACCAACCGCGGCTTCACCTACGAGAACGTCCGCTTCGTGTTCAAAGGGGGCAAGATCGTGGAGGCCACCGCGAACGATTCCAAGCGCTTGAACGAGATCCTGGACACCGACGAGGGATCGCGTCACATCGGCGAATTCGCCCTGGGGCTGCACCCGCTGATCATGAGCCCCATGGACGACATCCTGTTCGACGAGAAGATCAACGGCAGCTTCCACTTCACCCCGGGCAACGCCTACGAGGACGAGGCCGACAACGGCAACCGTAGCGCGGTGCACTGGGACCTGGTCTGCATCCAGCGGCCGGAGAACGGCGGGGGCGAGATCTGGTTCGACGGCAAGCTGATCCGCAAGGACGGCCGCTTCGTCCTGCCGGAACTGGCAGGCCTGAACCCGGAGAATCTGGTGGTGAAATAAGACAGAATAATAGGAGCCAGGAGTCAGGAGCCAGGAGAAAAAACGCCCTGGGAGGTCCCAATGCAAGCTGACCTTCATGGTAGACCGGCAGCAAAGAGTTTTGAAGATCTAATCCTTTGGAAGAAGGCTCATCGCTTTGTGCTGGACATATATGCCTTGTCGGAGACTTTCCCCCGTCGGGAGATCTTTGGCATGACCTCTCAATTTCGCCGTGCCGCCGTATCCATTCCCGCTAATATCGCCGAAGGGTTTCGAAAACAAGGTGCGAGTGACAAAGCCCGATTCCTGAATATCGCAGAAGGATCCCTCGAAGAGTGCCGATATTACCTGATATTGACACAGGATCTGAAATACGGCGAGACTCACCAATTGAAATGCAACCTGGAAGAAATCAGCAAACTCCTGGACGCATACAGAAAATCTATTCTGGCCAATTTCGAAGGTCGGGTGTGAGAGTTATTTTCTCCTGGCTCCTGACTCCTGGCTCCTGACTCCTTCCAAACAGTCTAAGATGAATTCCGAAAGAACCGCAACCACCGAAATCCTGACCATCGGCGACGAGGTGCTGATGGGCCAGGTGGTCAACACCAACGCCGCCTGGCTGGGGGAAATCCTGACCCGCGAAGGCGTATCCGTGGATTGGATGACCACCGTGGGTGACCACCGCGACGACATCCTGGAAGCCTTCGGGCGGGCGGCGTCCCGGGCGAAGGCGGTCATCATCACCGGCGGCCTGGGGCCCACCCCGGACGACCTGACCAAACCGCTTCTGGCGGAATTCCTCGGCGACGCCCTGGTCTTCCGCGACGACCTGCTGGCCCGGGTGCAGAAACGCTTCGCCGACCGGGGGATGGAGATGCCGCCGGCTTCCCGCAACCAGGCGGAATTCCCCGCCGGGGCCCAGGTCATCCCCAACGCCAACGGCACCGCCGCCGGGATCCATTATTCCCGGGGCGGCATCGAATGGTTTTCCCTGCCCGGCGTGCCTTTGGAGATGAAGCCGATGGTGGAGGACTACGTCCTGCCCCGGTTGCGCGAGGTTGGCTTGGGGAAGCGGGTGGCCGTCAGGTTGCTGCGCACCGTCGGGATCGGCGAATCGCACCTCATGCAGAAGATGACCCGGCTGGGGGACGCGGGGCTGTTGGTGGAGATCGCCTTCCTGCCCAAGTACTTCGGGGTGGATCTGCGCCTGACCGCCCGGGGCGGCGATCCGGCCGACCTGCAGCGCCGCCTGGACCAGGCCGAAACGCTGCTGCTGCCCGATCTCGAGCCGCACCTTTACGCCCGCGGCGAGGAGAGCCTGGTGGAAGTGACCGGCCTGCTGGCCCGGGAACGCGGCTGGATGATCGCCGCGGCGGAATCGTGCACCGGGGGGCTGATCGCCAAGTTGTTCACCGACGTCCCCGGGTCCAGCGAATTCTTTGAACGCGGGGTGGTGACCTATTCCAACCGGGCCAAGACCGAGCTGCTGGGCGTGTCCGAAGAGCTGATCGCCCGGCACGGCGCGGTCAGCGAGCCGGTGGCCCGGGCCATGGCCGAAGGGCTGCTGGATTACTGCCCGGCGGACCTGGCGGTGTCGGTCACCGGCATCGCCGGGCCGGCCGGAGGCACGGCGGAAAAGCCCGTGGGACTGGTCTACCTCGGCGTGGCGGAGCGCGGCGGGGACACCCAGGTGGAAAAATTCCTCTTCAAGGGCGACCGCGACATGAACCGCCAACGCTCGGCCATGGCGGCGGTGAGGATGCTGTGGGAGAGGTTGAGGAACGTCACATAGGCCGTGATCGCCCGCTCGGGGTTGCGTCAGGTCCCGGCCGCGGGAGGAGGCCAACCTCGGCTCAAGTGAACGGATCCTCGCTGCCTCACCGGCAGTGGCGAGACCTGACGCTTGATCCCGAGTTTCCCGTCAGGCACGGCTTTCATATCCTCCCAACTTCCGCCTTGACTCGCCGACAAAGGTTTTGTATATTGAGGCCTTGACTGCAGGATGTCATAAACCCATGCGCACCTTCATCGCCCTGGAGCTGTCCCGCGAGGTGCAGGAAGCCCTGGCCCGCACACAACAAACCCTGCGCACCCTGGTCCCCCGGGCTCGCTGGACCAAGCCCGAAGGCACCCACCTGACCCTGAAATTCCTGGGCGAGATCACCCCCCACCAGGTCAGTCCCCTTCAGGCCGCCCTGGACGCCGTGGCCGCCCGCCATCAATCCTTTCCCCTGGCGACCGCCGGCGGGGGCGCTTTCCCCCGGCTGTCCGCCCCCAGGGTGCTGTGGTTGGGACTGCAACCGGAAGAACGGCTCATGCGCCTGGCCCGGGAAGTGGAAGCGGCCATATCCCCCCTGGGCTTCCCTTCCGAAGTCCGCCCGTTCCAGGGGCACCTGACCCTGGCCCGACTGGAGGGCGAACCCTGGCCGCCGGATTTGCGGCAGCGGTATTTGACTCTTACCGGGGCGATGGCGGGCGTCTCCTGGATGGTGGATCGTGTGGTTCTTTTCCGCAGCGAGCTGCGGCCCGGCGGAGCCATTTATTCCCCCGTACATTTCAGCGTTTTCGACACCCCCTGAGGCGGATGTGGTGGGGATCTTTTGTTCAGTAGGAGGAGTATAAAAATCGTGCATAAAACCAATTCAAAGGAGAAAATGATGACCCCAGAATCCGCCGATAAAAATCGGGCGCTGGAACTGGCCATCACCCAGATTGACAAGCAGTTCGGCCGGGGATCCATCATGCGGCTGGGCGACGATTCCGCCCGGGCCAAGGTGCCGGTCATCCCCACCGGCGCCCTGTCGCTGGATCACGCCCTGGGCGTGGGCGGCATCCCCCGCGGACGGGTGATCGAAATCTTCGGCCCCGAATCGTCGGGCAAGACCACCCTGGCGCTGCACATCATCGCCGAGGCGCAGCGCATGGGCGGTTACGCCGCCTTCGTGGAC
Organism: Candidatus Zixiibacteriota bacterium; assembly: GCA_003599535.1. Lineage (GTDB taxonomy): Bacteria > Electryoneota > B3-LCP > B3-LCP > B3-LCP > SURF-9. The sequence continues at coordinate 19,537 of QZKQ01000002.1, forward strand.
GCCGAACACGCGCTGGACGCGGTCTACGCCGGGCGCCTGGGGGTGGACATTGACAACCTCCTGGTGTCGCAGCCGGACAACGGCGAGCAGGCCCTGGAAATCGCCGAAACCCTGGTGCGCTCGGGAGCTCTGGACGTGGTCGTGGTGGACTCCGTGGCGGCCCTGGTGCCCAAGGCGGAGATTGAAGGGGAAATGGGCGACCAGCACATGGGTCTGCAGGCCCGGCTGATGTCCCAGGCCCTGCGCAAGCTGACCGCCACGGTATCCAAGTCCCACACCGCCCTCATCTTCATCAACCAGATCCGCATGAAGATCGGCGTGCTCTTCGGCAGCCCCGAAACCACTACCGGCGGCAACGCCCTGAAGTTCTATTCCACCATCCGCATGGACATCCGCAAGATCGCTACGCTGAAGGAAGGCGCGGAAGTCATCGGCAGCCGCACCCGGGTGAAGGTGGTCAAGAACAAGGTGGCGCCCCCCTTCCGGGAAGCCGAATTTGACCTGCTCTACGGGACCGGTATTTCCCGCATGAACGACGTCATTGACCTGGCCGCCGATCAGGGTGTAATCGAGAAATCGGGCGCCTGGTATTCCTTCGGCTCGGACCGCATCGGCCAGGGGCGCGACAAGGTGCGCGAGTACCTGGAAGCCAACCCCGACCTGGCCCGGCAGATCGAAACCCGCGTAAAAGAGAAGCTTGGCATTGCCCCGGTCGAATAAACCCCGGCCCGGTCGGAGATCGTCTCCCCGGGCCGATTCCTTATCCCCGCCCCGCACCGCCTTCGACGACGCCCTGCGGTCGCTGGCGTACCGGCGGCTGTCCGAGGGCGAGGTGCGCGAGCGCCTGGGGCGCAAGCATGGAGCGGCGGACGTCGAGGAAGCGGTGGCCAAGCTGAAGGAGTACCGCTTCCTCGACGACGACGCCTTGATCGCCGATTACGCCCGCGACCGGCTGCGCCATTCCCCCCGCAGCGCCGAGCTGATCGAGGCGGAACTGGAGCGCCGGGGGATCGCCGCGGAGCATTTCCGGCGCATCTTCGCCCCGGCCTTTCCTGAATACGATCCCCTGGAAACCGCCCTCTACGCCCTGAAGGCCCAGTTCAAGGGGTCGGCGCTGAAAAAACTGAAGGAGTCGCCGCCGCAGAGCCGCCGGGAGAAAGTCCTGCGCTTCCTCAAAAGCCGGGGGTTCGACTACGAGACCATGCAGGAGGCGTGGGAGGAGTTCCGGGGGAAGATCCCGCCGTCCCCGGACGACAACTCGGAAGATTATTACCTGGAATAGTATCCCGCCTCCCCGGCGGGATACGTATCTCCTGGTAGCCAGTTTCCGAATCCGTTTCTTCACCTGACCTGTGCCCATGAGCGACGTCCAGGATAACCGCCCTTCCCCCGCCATGATCCGCGTCCGGCAGATCCTGGAGGCGGGCGAACCCCGGGACCGGGCCAGCGAGGCCTTCGACACCTTCATCCTGACCCTGATCATCCTGAACGTCGCCGCCATCGCCGCCGAAACCATCAGTCCCGTTTACCGTTCCGCCCCAGCCTTCTTCCGTTGGTTCGAAATCTTCTCCGTGGCCGTTTTCACGGTGGAGTACGTCCTGAGGGTGTGGTCGGCCCCGGCCGAGGTCCGCTACCGAAGCCCGGTGTGGGGCCGGCTGCGCTTCGCGGTCACGCCTATGGCGCTGGTGGACCTGCTGGCCATCCTGCCCTTCTACCTCCCCTTCCTGGGCGTGGACCTGCGCTTCATTCGCGCCTTCCGGCTGGTGCGCCTCCTGCGGATTGGCAAGCTGACCCGCTACACCGGGGCGCTCTATACCCTGGGCCGGGTGATCTTGGCCCGCAAGGAAGAGCTGCTGACGGTGGCCTTCATCCTGTTCCTGCTGCTGGTGGTGACCTCGTCACTGATGTACTTCGCCGAGCACACGGCCCAACCGGAGGCGTTCTCCAGTATTCCCAAGGCCATGTGGTGGGGCGTGACCATGCTGACCTCCACCGACATTGACGGCGCCATCCCGGTGACGCCCCTGGGCCGGGCGCTGGCCGTGGTCATCGCCTTCTTCGGGGTGGGGCTGTTCGCGCTGCCCACGGGCATCTTGGGGGCGGCGTTCACGGAAGAGATCGCCCGCCAGGAACGTGAAGCCTCCCCGGAAAAGTGCCCCCGCTGCGGGCAGGTATTGAAGCCTCCGGAACCCTGAAGTCTGCACCTTTTAACCGGCTTTCGCATCCAAATGTTACATCCTACAACCATTCAACTCCGAAGGAGCGATCATGAGCTACTATTTCAGCAAAACCCTGAACCTGGACTTCGACCAGGCCATCACCAAGGTCACCGACGAACTGAAAAAGGAAGGTTTCGGCGTATTGACCGAAATTGACGTGCAGAAGACTTTGAAGGAGAAGCTGGACGTGGACTTCCGCCGCTACCGCATTCTGGGGGCGTGCAATCCTCCGTTCGCCTACCAGGCCCTGCTGGCCGAGGACAAGATCGGCGCCATGCTCCCCTGCAATGTCATCGTGCAGGAAGCCGGCCCCGGGCAGGTGGAAGTGGCCGCCATTGACCCCATCGCTTCCATGCAGGCGGTGAACAACCCTTCCCTGGGGGACATCGCCCACCAGGTGCAGGCCAAGTTGAAAAAGGTCGTGGACAGCCTGTAACGGCCGGGCGCCCGCCAGGGCGCCTTTTTTATAACCCCATGAGAATCAAGTCTTAACGCGTCGGATCCCCATCTGAATCCCCAACCTCCCCACGCCGCGGAGCGTATTTTTAAACATCAGGGGAGGGGCACCTTGAACCCGTATCAATCTCACGCCTCAAGGTGAGGAGCCCATGGATGATGACCGTTACCCAGCCGTGGTCTGCCAGGTCTGCGGGCAGCGCAAGTCCATCCACGAAGTACTCCCGGGGGAAGTCGTCCGGGATTCGCTGGTGGACGTCATCCGCCGGGACGTCCCCGGCTGGTCGCCCCAGGGATACATCTGCTGGAACGACCTGAACCGCTTCAAGACGGACTTCATTCAGCAGGTCCTGAAGACGGAGCGCGACGAGTTGCGGGATCTGGACAACCAGTTCCGTCTCAAGCTGCAGAACTACGACTATCTGGCCCGGGACATCCACACGGAGTACGAGAAGAACCTGACCTTCCCCCAGCGGGCCGCCGACCGCATCACCGAATTCATCGGCACGTGGCGGTTCCTGGGGATTTTTATGGGCATCCTGGCGGTCTGGGTCATCCTGAATTCCGCGGTGCTGATCCTGCGGCCGGTGGACCCCTACCCCTATATCTTTCTCAACCTCATCCTCTCCTGCCTGGCGGCCATTCAGGCGCCCATCATCCTGATGAGCCAGAACCGGCAGAACGCCCGCGACCTGTTGCGCTCGGAACATGACTTCCGGATCAACCTGAAAGCGGAACTGGAAATCCGGCACCTGCACGAAAAGCTCGACCACCTGCTGGTCAACCAGTGGCAGCGGCTGGTGGAGATTCAGCACCTGCAGATGGAACTGATGCAGGACCTGCTGCACCGCCAGGATGAGGAAATGGCTTTACTGAAGCGATCTGCCGACCGGCAGGAACAGTTGTTTCCGGCCGAAGAAGTGTAGAGGTCTTGGTTATTCATGCGAGGTATTCATGGAAGATGCCCGGGATTTATTTTATCGCGAACAGTTGATGCAGCGGCGGCGCAACCTGGAAGCGGCCGCTTCGGAATTCAAACAAACCGTGCGCCTCATGCGCCTGATGCAGGAAGTGGACACCGCCCTGCGCCGCCTGGATGAGTGCAGCTTCGGGGTATGCGAACTGTGTCACGACCCCATTGAAGAGGAGCGGCTGGTGGCCGATCCCCTGGTCACGGTGTGCCTGGATCACATGACTCCCGAACAGCACCGCCAACTCGAAGACGACCTGGACCTGGCCCACCACATCCAGGGGCAATTCATCCCCAAGGGGCCGATCACCGCGGACGGCTGGGAGGCCCGCTTCCACTACGAGCCGGCCGGGGTGGTCAGCGGCGACTACCTGGATCTCCTGAGCCCCGCCGGGCCCGACGGTGACCTCTACTTCCTCCTGGGAGACGTGGCCGGAAAGGGGGTGGCCGCGTCCATGCTCATGGCCCACCTGCACGCCCTGTTCCGCAGCCTGATCTGGATGCACGAGCCGGTCGGCGAGATGATGGAGCGGGCCAACCGCATCTTCGCCGAAAGCACCCTGGCCTCGCAGTACGCCACCCTGGCCCTGGTGAAGGCCTCCGGGGACGGCGGCCTGGAGATCTGCAACGCCGGGCACTGCCCGCCCCTGCTGTTGCAGGGGGACGAGGTGCACGCCGTGGAGGCCACCGGCCTGCCCCTGGGCATGTTCTCGGAAGGATCCTACGAGACCCGCAGCGCGCGGATCGAGCCGGGCGACGGCGTGCTGCTCTATACCGACGGCATTACCGAAGCCATGGACGGCAGCGGCGCGGAATACGGCGCCGAACGCCTGGCGCAATTGGCGGCCGAAGGGCGGAACATCCCCCTGGAGGAACTGGTTCTCACTTGTGTGCAGGACGTACAAACCTTCACGCAGGGCAAGCCCCGCACGGATGACCGGACCCTGATGGCCATCCGGCGGGTGGAATGAAAATGCACCGCAGAGACACAGAGAGCGCAGAGAAGGAATAAGCACTCAGCTCGCTGCAGACAGCTCACAGCTTAATATGATGTCGGTTTATGTTGGTCTATTCAGAGATACAGCCTTTGACGCGGGACTGATGGCTGAATGCCGAGTGCCGATCGCTTATTTCCTTTTCAGCTCTGCGAGAAACCCTCTATTCTCTGTGCTCTCTGTGTCTCTGTGGTGAAATTCTCCCCACCTTCCCTACACGTCTGAAACTTGTCATGGATGTCAACTTTCGCGACCATTTCCGGACGCTGTGGAACCGCTACTTCCCTGGCGCCGAACTGCCCCTGGCCTTCTGGTATACGGACGATGAAACCATCCCGGAAAACCCGCAGACCACCGGCGGCAACCGCTGCCTGATCGCCAACCTGATCCGGGTGCGCCAGGGCCGGCCGCTACGCTTCAGCCTCGAGGCCATCGGTTGTTCCGGCGGCAAGCGCTACAGCGGCTTCCCCGCCCAGCTCCGGCTCAACTTCCGCTATTTCCTCTCCTGCGGCCTGCCCGGCGAAGTGGAAGGCGAACGCTACAAGCAGTCCCCCGAGCTGGTGGATCGGGTCATGGCTTCCTGGCCCAAGTGGGAGGCTCCGGCCAGGTACCTGGTCTTCAAGCGCTGGGATCAGATCGAAGCCGGGGACGAGCCCCAGGCGGTGGTCTTCTTCGCCGCGCCGGACGCGCTGTCGGGGCTGTTCACCCTGGCGGGGTACGACGAGGAGGACAGCCAGGCGGTGATCGCCCCCTTCGGAGCCGGCTGCGCCACCATCGTGCAGCACCCTTACCTGCAGCAGCAATCCGACCACCCCCGCTGCATCCTGGGGATGTTCGACGTCTCCGCCCGGCCCTACGTCCCTGCCGGGACGCTGACCTTCGCCGCCCCCATGAAGAAGTTCACTCGCATGGTGGCCAACATGGAGGAGAGCTTTCTGATCACCGATTCCTGGGGCATCGTTTGTAAGCGCATGGGGAAGCATGCCTGAGCGCTTTAAACCGAAACCGCGCGGACCCGCAGGGCCTCGAGATCGCGACAAACCCCGCAGTTCCTCACAGTCTCGCGACCGTGATAAACCGCGCAGTTCTTCGGATTCGAGGGGCCGGGACAAACCGCGCAGCTCTTCGGGGCCGCGAGATCGGGACAAGCCCCGCGGCCCGTCGGATCCCCGAGATCGCGATAAGCCGCGTGGTCCCTCGGATTCCCGCGATCGTGACCGGCCGCGCCCCCGTCCCCAGTCCGGGGATCGGGAGCGGCCGCGCCCCCGCACCAAATTCGAAGATCGCGGCAAGCCCCGCCCGTCTGGAGACCGGCCCGGGTACAGGGGGCGGTCCGGCCCGGCCAAACCCTGGGAGCGCCGCCCGCCGCGGCGATCAGGCTATGTCTTTGGCCGCGATCCGCTCTATTCCGTCACCCTGGTGGTGGCGGACAAGGCCGGAGTGCTGTCGGAGGTGTCAGGCGAGAAATCCCGTCTGAGCAACGCCGGTCAAGCCGTCATGGAACAGATGCTGGCTCTGCCGGAGCGGTACCATGCGGTGCTGGACACATTCGTCATCATGCCCAACCACGTGCACGCCATCATCGGCCTGAAGGCGGCCCCCGCGGCCGGAGGCAACGTATCCGCGCCGGACTTCGCCGCCCTTGTGCGCGAATTCAAGGCCGCCACGACGAAGCGCTTGCGGGAGATGGGCCTGGAGGGTTTCGCCTGGCAGCGGCAACACTACCCCCACCGCATCTGGAACGACGAAGAACTGGAGCGGCTGCGCAAGCACCTCCGCACCAACCCGGAGATGTGGGCGTATGATGAGAATAATCCGGAGAGGGTGAGGTAGGGATGACACGTCGGGAACACCCGGCTCAGCCGAGGGGTATCGTAGCTATATCGGCGGCATCAATCCCGCACCCGCCGAAAGAATAATGCGAGGATTTCGTTATGGCGGTACGCACCTTTAGCGCAGTTCTGCATCAGGAAGACGATCTTTGGGTAGCCGAATGCCCTGAGGTGGGCACGTTCAGCCAGGGAACGACCATCGAGGAGGCTCTTGCCAACCTGAAGGAAGCGACGGAGCTGTATTTAGAGGAATTTCCTATACCAGAAACCAAAGCGCCGCTGCTGACGACCTTCGAGGCGTCCTATGCCGAAGCTTAGGCGGATCTCCGGCGCGGAAGCCATCCGCGCGTTGGAAAAACTTGATTTTTCCCCGATCCGTCAGCAGGGTAGCCATGTAATTCTTAAGAAACAGACACCGGACGGTGAAATCGGCTGTGTGGTGCCGTTGCATTCTGAACTGGCTGTCGGCACTCTACGAGGAATTCTTCGCCAGGCCCGAGTTTCGCCCGATGATTTCATGAATGTACTATAATCCCAATCCCATGACCCAACCCTTCACCTCCTCGCCTGAGATCCGCCGGCAGTTTCTGGACTTCTTCCGGGAACGCGGGCATACCGTCGTTCCCTCGTCGTCCGTGGTGCCGCTGAAGGACCCCACGCTGCTCTTTACCAACGCCGGGATGAACCAGTTCAAGGACGTCTTCCTGGGCCAGGGGACGCGCCCCTATTCCCGCGCCGTCAATTCCCAGAAGTGCATCCGCGTCTCGGGCAAGCACAACGACCTGGAAGAGGTGGGCCGCGACGGCACTCACCACACCTTCTTCGAAATGCTGGGCAACTGGTCGTTCGGCGACTACTACAAGCACGACGCCATCCGCTGGGCCTGGGAACTGGTCACCGGAGTCTGGAAGCTGCCCCCGGAGCGCCTCTACGCCACCGTGCACTTGTCCGACGACGAGGCCGAGGCCATCTGGCGGGGAGAAACGGGCGTGGATCCCGGCCACATCTCCCGCCACGGTAAGGACAATTTCTGGGAAATGGGCGACACCGGCCCCTGCGGCCCGTGCAGCGAAATCCACTTCGATTTCGGGCCCGGCACCTGCCCCCTGGCCGACCAGCCCGGCCATTCCTGCGGCGTCAATGTGCCCGGCTGCGGCCGTTACATCGAACTGTGGAACCTGGTGTTCATCCAGTTCAACCGCGACGAATCCGGCAAGCTGACCGAGCTGCCCGCCAAGCACGTGGACACCGGGGCCGGCTTCGAACGGATCTGTTCGGTGCTGCAGGGGGTGCGCTCCAACTACGACACCGACCTGTTCCGGCCCCTTATCACGCGCCTTGCCGAGATTACCGGCACGCCCTATGACCCAGGCGAGGCCGGGGTGCCTCACCGCGTGGTGGCCGACCACGTCCGCTCGCTTAGCTTCGCCCTCGCCGACGGCGCCATGCCGTCCAACGAAGGCCGGGGCTACGTGCTGCGCCGCATCCTGCGCCGCGCCGCCCGCTTCGGCCGCACCCTGGGCGTGCACCGGGCCTTCATCTGGCAACTGGTGGACGACCTGGCCGCGGTCATGGGCGAAGCCTACCCGGAGCTGGTGGAACGCCGCGAACACATCCAGGGAGTCATCCGGGGGGAAGAAGAGAGCTTCGGCCGCACCCTGGACCGGGGCATCGAGCTATTTTCCGGCCTGGTCGCCCGGCTGAAGGCCCAGGGGCGCGAAGTCCTGCCCGGCGACGAGGCCTTCAAGCTGTACGACACCTTCGGCTTCCCCCTGGATCTGACCGAGCTGATGGCCCGCGAACAGAACTTGGCCGTGGACCGGGAAGGCTTCGAACTGGCCATGGAAGGGCAACGCGAGCGAGCCCGCCGGGGCGGCAAGTTTTCCGCCGCCGAGCAGCAGGCCGAAACCGCCATCCTGCGCCGCCTGGCTGAAGGCGATACCGAATTCCTGGGCTACACCGACCTGGAAGCGCCGTCCGCCCGGGTGCTGGGCTACAGCCGCGACGGCGACCATGTCCGGCTGATCCTGGACCGCACCCCCTTCTACGCCGAAGCCGGCGGACAGGTGGGCGACATCGGAGTCATTTCCGCCGCCGCCAAGGGCGCCCGTACGGGCGACGGCTGGACCGCCGAAATCGAGGACACCCAGCGCAACGGAGAGGACGTGGTCCACGTCGGCCGGCTGGTCCAGGGCGCGGAGGCGTTCCAGGCGCAGGCCGAGGCCGGCTTCCCTCAAGCAGTGTCCGCCCAGGTGGACCGTGACCGCCGGCTGAACATCATGCGCAACCACACCGCCACGCATCTGCTCCAGGCCGCCCTGCAGCAGGTGCTGGGCAAGCATATCGCACAGGCCGGGTCGCTGGTCCATCCCGACTACCTGCGCTTCGACTTCACTCACTTCGAGAAGCCCTCCGAGGCCGACCTGGACCGCGTGGAGGATATCGTCAATCAGGTCATTGCCCGGTCGCTGCCGGTAACCTGGGAGATGACCGACATCGAGACCGCCAAGTCGCGTGGCGCCATGGCCTTGTTCGGGGAAAAGTACGGCGAGATCGTCCGGCTGGTGGCGGTGCCGGGGGTGTCGGCGGAACTGTGCGGCGGCACCCACGTGCGTTCCACCGACCAGGTGCTGGCCTTCCGCCTCACCTCCGAATCGTCCGCCGCGGCGGGCATCCGGCGCATCGAAGCGTTAACCGGCAGCCGGGCGCTGGAAGCCATGATCGCCGACAAACGCCTGATCCGCAATCTGCAGGACGCCCTGGGAGCGCGCGGCGGCAACGTACTGGACAAAGCCGGGAAGCTGGCCGAAGAGAACCGCGCCCTGGGCAAGCAGTTGGAACAGTTCAAGGAAGCGTCCGCCGGGGGCGAAGTCGAAGCGTTGATCCGCGAGGCCGCTGATATCAATGGCGTGCGGCTGGTGACGGTGTCCTTCGCCGACCGCAGCATGGACGACCTGAAGACTCTGGGCGACGCTCTGCGCGAAGGCCACGATAATCTCGTGGCGGTGCTGGGGTCGGCCTTCGAAGGGCGCGCTTCGCTGGCCGTGGTGGTCAGCGACGACCTGATCCGCGACCGCAAGCTGTCCGCCGGCACACTGGTGAAGGAGATCGCCGCGGTCATGGGCGGGGGCGGCGGCGGGCGGCACCACCTGGGTACGGCGGGGGCCAAGTCCGCGGAGAAGCTGCCGGAAGCGCTGGCGGCGGCGGGGGGGATACTTCAGAAGCATCTGAAGTAAGTGAAAATTAAAAAGTTAAAAGTTAAAATAGGGCGGCCGGGGGCCGCCTTTTTTTATGGAGTGCGGAAGCTTGCTTCCGCTTTCAATTGCATCAGGTCTTAGCTGCGCTTTTCAGTGGCGTTACCGGACGCTATCCGCCCCAAAATTCCGTTCCAGCGCGAAAAATATCTTGACAATTCCGAATTTCGTGTGTATATTATAGGCGTTCCAAATTATTCCAAAAGGAGCCTGTCATGCGCGCGTATCGTGGGATTATCTTGGGGTTTATCGCTCTGCTGGCTTGGGCCGGGGAGGGACAGGGGCAGGTGTGGGTGGAATGGGTGGTGATGTACGGCAATCCATTCAACTATAGAGAGGAACCGGCAGATTTAGTTATTGATAGTGAAGGCAATATAATCGTCACTGGTTATGCGACTTTCTACTTTGCCGACTACAGAGTTCACACGATAAAATATAATCCCGGAGGTGAAACACTTTGGGAAAATACTTTCCCCTCAGATGGGTCTTTTTTTGCTACACCGGGGCAAATAATTGCCCATGACTCCAGTATATATATTTCTGGTAATTATTATACCGGGTGGGGTAGTAGTTATTGGGGATCGCCTCAGCCTTTTCCCGGTAACCTTTTTGCTCTCAAATATAATTCCAACGGATCGTTGGTATGGTTCGCGGATTACTGTGGAATGAACTACTATGAGATGATTCGGGGGATGGTTTGTGATGCAAGTGGCGATATCATTCTTGTTGGTTTATCCTCAAACGGCATTTTTCCTGCGACCGAAAATGGCTGCATGACGGTCAAGTTTGATTCCAATGGTAATCTTATTTGGGCACAGAGATATTCTGGTATTGTACCTGCATACTCGATTCTGCTTGATTCCCAGGGAAATACATTTGTGTCTGGATCCAACTTTTCAACAGTGCTTCTTAAATATGACACGAACGGGCATCTAGTTGATATTGGTTATCATTCAAACAGCACCGTGAAAAAAATGGCTGTCGATGATTGCGACAATATAATTTTAATGGTTTTTGACGAATCATCACGAATCCACGTCTTGAAATATGATAACGATTGCAATTTGATTTGGGATACTTTACTTCCTGCAGCAGTTTACTATCCATTCTATCACGACTTGGAAATAAGAAATTCTAAAATATTCCTCACTGGCGGGACTTATTCCGACCTGTTTACCGCATGCGTTGACTCATCGGGAGATATTCTCTGGTATAACTTCTATGAAGGTACACCGCAATACAATTACGCGGGGAAGGCATTAACGGTAGATAATGAGAACAATGTATATGTGGCTGGTTGGCGCGGACTCTTGGCAGGTTATAACCCCGATTGCATGACGGTCAAATATGACAGTTGCGGGAATATCGTCTGGATTCAATATTACGATTACATATGCGAAGATATGGCCCGCGACGTTGAAATTGATTCAAATGAAAACGTCTATGTTTTTGGCTATAGTAAGGGATCAAGCCAGTATTTAAACGAAGATTATATTACCATAAAGTATAGTCAACAACCCATAAATTGGCCCCCGCAAATTTCTTCTTATTCCCCAGCATCTAACGACACAATTGATCAAAATGCGGTGATCCTTTTTTCCGCCTTCGCCACCGACCCCGACCTCGACTCCCTCCTCTGGACCTGGACCTACGACGATTCCCTGGTCTCCACCGACACCGCCTGTGTCATCACCTTCGACGAGCTGGGCGAACACACCGTCATGGTACGCGTCTCCGACGGGGAATTGGCCGACAGCGTGGTCTGGAACGTGGTAGTCGTGCCTCCGGCCGCGGTGGGCGATTCCCGCCCCGCGCGTCCCGCCGACTACGGCTTGTCCGTTTCCCCCAACCCTTTCAACCCCTCGACAGCCGTGAGCTACGAGCTGCGAGCTTCGAGCTACGTCTCGCTCCGGGCCTACGACACCTCCGGCCGCGAGGTGGCAACGCTGGTGGATGGATGGAAGAAAGCGGGCGTGCATGAGGTGACCTTTGACGCCTCCGGCCTGCCTTCGGGGATCTACCTTGCCCGGCTGACGGCGGGGGACGTCACTCAGGTGCAGAAGCTGGTTCTACTGAAGTAAGCACCTCCAGTAGAAGAAGTCCGTCCCCTGACGGACTGGTACTGCTGAAATGATGGAAATGGAACATGGAAATTGCCAAAGGCGGCCTCGCGGCTGCCTTTTTTCTTCTGGCTCCTGACTCCTGGCTCCTGGATTCTTTTTTTCGCCCCCCCAAAATATTCCTTGACAATTCCCCCCAAATATCGTATATTAAATCATCTTCTGTAATATTTGGGAGTGCGCCGTGAAAGCCAAGCAGATTATTCTCCTGATCGTCCTGGGGTTGGTCCTGATCATCATGATCCAGAACTACCAGGTGGTGATGTTCAAGCTGCTCTTCTGGACCGTCAGCATGTCGGTGACCATCCTGATCCTGATTACCCTGATCATCGGGCTGCTGGCGGGGTATTTCTGGGCCCGGTGGAACGAACGCAAGCGCCGCGTCTTCAACCGCGAAAAAACCGGCCGCGAATACCCGGGAGATATTCAGCCGTAGAATCACGCGAGGGTGCCATGAAGAAACTGCTGCTGCTGGCATGGCTGGCCTGGGCCGCCGCCGCCGGAGCCCAGACCCTGGTCGGCCGCGTGCCGGTGGACGACCCCGCCGACGCTTCCCGCCTGGCCGAAATGGGCTTCACTGTGTACCATGCCGAGGCTCCCGGCTTCGTGGACCTGGTCCTGCAGCCGGGCGACGCCGACCGCCTGCGCGCCTTGGGTTACGAGGTCCTGGACCCGGTCCCGCTGGCGCGGGAAACGGACATTGACCCCGAATACCACACCTACGAGGAACTGAGCGCCGAACTGGCCGCCCTGGAAGCGCAGCATCCCGCCCTCTGCCGGGTGGATTCCATCGGCGCCACCCAGGCGTTCGGCCGCACCGTCTGGGCGGTGAAACTGTCCGACAACGTGGCCGCCGAAGAGGACGAGATGGCGGTCCTGTACGTGGGCAACCACCACGGCAACGAGATCATGGGCTGCGAAACCCTGATTTACATGATCAACCGCTTCCTGCAGGACTACGGGACCGACCCCCAGATCACCGCGTGGATGAACACGTACGAGATCTTCTTCGTGCCGTTGTTCAACCCCGACGGGCACCACGCGGTTACCGCCGGGATCAACCTGTTCTGGCGCAAGAATGCCCGGGACAACGACGGCGACGGCATCTTCTACGAATTCACCGGCGGCACCTGGTGGACCGACAACCACGAAGGGGTGGACCTGAACCGCAACTACGACTGGTACTGGAGCAACGACGGCTCCACCAATATATGGAGTTACTATTATCGCGGCCCCTCGGCGTTTTCCGAAGGGGAGAACCAGGGCATGCGGGTGCTGGCCGGGCAGCAGCGGTTCGTCAGCGCCATCAGCTTCCACAGCTACGGCGACATCGTCATCGCGCCCTGGACCTGGCCGCAGTCGCCCGGCGCGCCCGACCAGGACGTGCTGAATTCCATCGCCCAGGGGCTGGCGCAGCACTTCCTGAATGACAACGGGCAGCCCTTCGATTGGGACGTCTACCCCGGCCAGGGCGGGCGCTTCCCCAACTGGCTCTACGGTTTTGCCGGGGTCATCGCCTACGACGTCGAATTGCTGCCCTACCCCACGTTCATTCCGCCCGGCAGCCAACTGGCGGAACGGACCCTGCGCTACTGCAACGGGTCCAAGTGGCTGCTGGAACGCATGGGCGGGCCGGGGATCACGGGGCACGTGCGCGACGCCGTCACCGGGCAGCCGCTGTTCGCCCGGGTGGAAATCCAGGGGCGCATATCCCCGCAGGTGCGGCCGCGCTACACCGAACCGCAGTACGGGCGTTTCACCCGGCTGCTGAACAACGGCACCTACACCGTCTTCGCCGGGAAGCCGGGCTACGCCACCCAGCGGATCCAGAGCGTGGCGGTGAATAACGGCTGGACCACCCTGGAAATCGAATTGACGCCCCTGAGCGGGGAGGACAGCGAGGCCGGGATCGCTTCGGCTCCGGCCCCGGCCCGCCTGCGTGCCGGCCGCCTGTCCGGGGGACAGGCAGAACTGGTCGTGGAGCTGGACCAGCCCGCCCGCGCCGATCTGGCGGTCCACGACCTGCGCGGCCGCCTCGTGGCCCGCCTGCTGGACCGCGACCTGGAGCCGGGAGAACACCGGATCACCTTCGCGCCGGCCGGCCTGCCCAGCGGGGTGTATTTTGCCAGGTTGGCGGCGGGAGGGACCGCTGCGGTGGTCAAACTGGTGCTGGTGAAGTAGGGTATGGGGTATAGGGGATGGGGTATGGAAGGGGCGGCCCGGTGTGGCCGCCCTTCTCTATCTATGGAAAAATGGAAAGATGGAATGAAGGAAAGGTGGAAAAATTATCAGAGTAGTAGCGCCGGCGTCCCTGCCGGTGGGGCAAAGACACTGTCGGGGAGAGTTTCGACCGCCCGGACAGCTTCCGCGGAAATGACATTCTAGACCACGCTAAATCTCCGCATTCACCGCGCCATTATCATCACCAGTAAAATTATGTATCGCCCCAAATTTCCCTTGCTTTTGACCTGTGAAAACGTTATATTAAATTGCTGTTTTTCACTGTACCGATCACTGTTTCCGGCTGCCGCCGCGCGGAGGCGGGTATCCCGCTTCCTCCGGTTCTTCGCGATCCCCCCGCGTCCCATCCACTGACTGACCTACTTGGAGGCGCCCATGAAAGCGTGGAAACTGAGTGCCCTTGCAGCAACTCTCATGGCGGTCCCGGCTCTGCTCTTCGCCGCCCCTCTGACGCTGCGGACGGATGCCGGCAGCGGCCCACCCCAGGCCCGGATTTTAAGCCACAATGACCGGAAGGTGGATCTGGAGGTCCGCCTGCCCGGGCTGGAGCTCCTGACCGGGGAACTGGAAGGCAAGATCTGGGATCGGGTGGAGATCCCCGGGGGGGGCTACGACCAGGAGATCGGCCAGCCGGAAGTCCCC
>QZKQ01000013.1 GCA_003599535.1 Candidatus Zixiibacteriota bacterium
AAATATTCCGGGTAGCGGGACTTTACCGCGGCGCGGATTTTCTTGCGGGCTTCGTGGAGGTACCAGCGCAGGGTCACCTGGGGGCAGTCAATGATCTCGGCGGCTTCCTGGCTGGACAAGCCCTGCAGGTCGCACAGCACGAAGGCCATCTTCTGCCGGGGGTTCAGTTCGGCCACGATCCCTTCAAAGATCTCCCGCCGCTCCAGGTTCTCCAGGGCCATCTCCAGGTCCGCCTCCAGGCGGGAGTCGGGGTACTGCTGGAAGTTGGAAGCCGAGTCAATGGATTCCTGGAAGCTGCGCTTGCGGTTGGCCCGCAGGAAGTCAATGGAGGCGTTGACCGCCAGGCGGTAGAGCCAGGTGAAGAACTTCTTGTTGGTGTCGAAGCGGTCCAGGGCGCGGTAGACCTTGATGAACACCTCCTGGGCGATGTCCCGGGCATCCTCATAGTTGCCCACCAGCCCGTAGGCGATGGACGCCACCCGGGTGCGGTACATCTCCACCAGCTCCCGGAACGCCTCCTGGTCCCCCCCCTGGGCCCGGCGGATGAGTTCCCGAACCTGGTCTTCGTTATCGTACACGATGTCGGTCGGAGTCATTAATGGTACGGCATGGACCGGAGATGATTTGGGTGAACTGCCGCGGATTCCAGAGCAGGTCACAGGATAATACCGAAGCGGGTGGAGCATGGACGGCCCCGCCAATTGCCGGGACCGGGGAACGGCCTCCTCCGCACCGTTTTACTGCACGCCTCTAAATTTAAGGTAATTCTATAATATAACCAGAATTACAAAGGCAAGTCAAGGAGTATTTACAGGATTATCGCAGGTCCGGTGCGCCTCGTGCGCCAGCTTGAAGCACCGTAGTCCATCCGCTTCGCCGAACTGGTCTTGAGAAAAAAAGGACATAAATTGGTTGATTTCACCCCAGACGTTTGATTATTTTGTGTTTTAACCTCGGGGAATCAATAGTAGTTCGCCCTGGCGCCGGGGAATCCGGCAGCCGGGGATCGCATCCGACCTCACCAACAGGGCATCTATGGAAGCCTTCTTCTTCTTGTTGCTGGCCGTGGTATCCATCTTCTCCGGACTGATGGTCATCCTGCAGAAAAGCCCCGTGGCCTCCGTGTTGTTCCTGGTGCTGACCCTGGTCTGCGTGGCGGCTCTCTTCGTCATGCTCTCCGCGCCCTTCATCGCCGCCATCCAGGTGATCATCTACGCCGGAGCCATCATGGTGCTGTTCCTCTTCGTGCTGATGCTGCTGAACCTGCAGCGCTTCACCGAAGGGGCCTGGTCCAGATTTCAGATCACCGGCGTGGTGGTGGCGGCGGTCCTGGCGGTCGTCACCGCGTTGCTGCTGCGCGCCGTGCCGCTGCCGGCCGATTCCGGCTTCCTGCGGGAAACTCCCGGCCTGGGGTCGGTAGAAGCGGTGGGCCTGAGCCTGTTCACGGAATACCTGCTCCCCTTCGAGATTGCCAGTTTCCTGCTCCTGGCCGGCATCATCGGCGCGGTGATTCTGTCCCGCCGCCGGCCCTGACCGGCCGCGCCCGGCCTCCAACGCATACGTCCCAGTCATAACCTGCAAGAACCGATGATCATCTCCCTGAACCATTACCTGGTCCTCGCGGCGCTGCTCTTCAGCATCGGGGTGGCCGGAGTGCTGACCCGCCGGAACGCCATCATCATCTTCGCCTCCATCGAACTGATGATGAACGCCGTCAACCTGGCCTTCGTGGCTTTCGCCCGGCACTGGGGCGACGTGGGAGGCCAGATTTTCGTCTTCTTCATCATCGCCGTGGCCGCCGCCGAGGTGGCTGTAGGCCTGGCCATCATCGTGGTGCTGTTCCGCCACCGCGAGACGGTCAACATTGACAAGGTTAATCTGCTGAAGTGGTGACCGGAGTTGCAATCGGTTTAGTATGAAGTGGCAGCAGACTTAAGTGTTGCCTAACCGCTTCGCACCGGATTAAAATCCGGTGCTTGTCAACCCAAATTAACTGAAGTCAATGAGCAAATAGTCGTTACAACGACTTGATTATTGACGAGCACCGGAATTTATTCCGGTGTGACGGGCGGGGACCCCAAAGGGGCAAGCTAAGCCCCGCCTCTACGTGCCCGCGAACCGAAGAGCCGAGAGCCAAGAGCCAACCTCCAATAGCCAACAGCCCCGTCTTATGGAACATGAAGCCGCCACCGCCGCCCATTCCAGCTTGCTCTGGCTGATCCCCGCCTTCCCCTTCCTGGGAATGCTGATCAACGGCCTGATGCGCCGGCGCATGCCGGAAAAGGCCGCCGGGATCCTGGCCAGCGCCGCCATGCTGGGAGCGTTTCTCGTTTCCCTGCTGGTCTTCCTGGATCTGCGCGCTCTGCCCCACCACGGCCGCGCCCTGACCCAGACCATTTACACCTGGTTCGCCGTGGGCGACTTCCACGTGGACGTCAGCTTTCTGGCGGACCCCCTCTCCGCCGTCATGATCCTGGTGGTCAGCGGCGTGGGTTTCCTGATCCACGTCTACTCCATCGGCTACATGAAGGGCGATCCCGGGGCCGTGAGATACTTCACCTACCTGAACCTATTCGCCTTTTTCATGCTCACCCTGGTGTTGGCCGACAATTACCTGCTCATGTTCGTGGGCTGGGAAGGGGTGGGGCTGTGCAGCTACCTGCTGATCGGCTTCTGGTACACCGACTATGAGAAGGCGCTGGCCGGCAACAAGGCCTTCATCGTCAATCGCATCGGCGACTTCGGCTTCATCCTGGGCATTTTGCTGATGTTCGCCACTTTCGGGTCCGTGGAATACGGCACCGTGTTCGACCGCGCCGCCGGCTTCCCCTACGGATCGGCCGTCATCACCGCCATCACCCTGCTGCTGTTTCTGGGCGCTACAGGCAAGTCGGCCCAGTTGCCGTTGTACGTCTGGCTGCCCGACGCCATGGCCGGCCCCACGCCGGTCTCGGCCCTGATCCACGCCGCCACCATGGTGACGGCGGGCGTCTACATGGTGGCCCGGTCCAACCTGCTCTATTCCCTGGCCCCGGTGTCCCTGACCGTGGTGGCCGCGGTGGGCGCTTTCACTGCGCTGTTCGCCGCCACCATCGGCCTGACCCAGTTCGACATCAAGAAGGTGCTGGCCTACTCCACCGTGTCCCAGTTGGGCTATATGTTCCTGGGCTGCGGAGTGGCCGCGTTCGGCGCGGGCATCTTCCACCTGATGACCCACGCCTTCTTCAAGGCGCTGCTGTTCCTGGGGTCGGGATCGGTGATCCACGCCATGGATCATTACTTCCACCACGCGGGGATCAAGTCCAATGCCCAGGACATGCGCTACATGGGCGGCTTGCGGAAGCACCTGCCCTCCACCTACTGGACCATGCTGGTCGGCTGCCTGGCCATCGCCGGCATCCCGGGGCTGTCGGGCTTCTTCTCCAAGGACGAGATCCTGTGGAAGACGTTCGCCTCGGGCAACTACGGCCTCTGGATCATCGCCGTGATCACCTCCGGGCTGACCGCCTTCTACATGTTCCGCCTGCTGTACATGACCTTCCACGGCGATTTCCGCAGTGCCAAGGGACATGACCATCCCCACGAATCGCCCAGGGTCATGACCGTGCCGCTGATGATTCTGGCGGGGCTGTCGGTGGTGGGCGGCTGGGTGGGCATCCCCCACGTGCTGGGCGGCGGCAACCAGTTCGAAATGTGGCTGGAACCGGTCTTCGAGCGCGGCCAGGAGATCGCCGCCCTGGCTCATGCCGGCGAACACGGCGGCGCCACCGAATTACTGACCATGCTGTTCGTTACCCTGGTGGGGCTGTCCGGCATCGGGCTGGCCTACCTGTTCTACCTGCGCCAGCCCAAGTTGCCGGAAAAAGTGGCCGCCGGCGCCGGGCCGCTGTACGGCCTGGTCTATAACAAGTACTATGTGGACGAGATCTACGACGCCGGCGTGGTCCAGCCGCTGAAGGCCACTTCGAACCACTTCCTGTGGCGCTTCTTCGACGTGAAGATCGTGGACGGGCTGGTCAACGGCACGGCCCGCGTCATGACCGAATTCGGCACCGGCGTGCGCAAGATTCAGACCGGGCAGGTGCAGAACTACGCCCTGGCCTTCGCCGTGGGGGTGGTGGTGATCATCCTGGCGTTTGTGCTGTAAACGGAGTCTGGGGTATGGGGGCTGGGGTCTGGTAACACTGAAGTCAGACGGGTGAACGCGAAACCCATCGCTAATCTCGTAAAACCTGTAATGTAATGCACTTACACAGGTTTTATGAGGTTAACTATGGCGGATAAGTTTACTTTGACATTACCCGGGGATCCGGAGGTTCAGGAGCCGGGATCAATCTTTTTCGTGGGCACGGCCACGACCCTGATCCGGCATCGCGGTTTCACTATTCTGACCGATCCCAATTTCATCCACGCCGGCGATCACGTGCACCTGGGGTATGGCATCACCGTCCCGCGGCTGACCAACCCGGCCATTGACATCGAAGCGCTGCCGCTCCTGGATTTCTGCGTTCTTTCACATTACCACGGCGACCACTGGGACCAGGTGGCCAGCGACAAGCTGGACAAGAATCTGCCCATCTTCAGCACCGCCCATGCGGTGCGCGCGCTGAAACTGAAGGGCTTCCGGCGGCTCTACCCGCTGAACACCTGGGAACGGGCGGTGCTGCGGCGCGGCCCGGAACGCCTGAGCCTGACGGCCATGCCCGGCAAGCACGGCCCCGGCTTCCTGGACGTGGCCCTGCCGCCGGTCATGGGCAGCCTGCTGGAATGGGGCGAGGGCGCGGATCGCTTCCGGCTCTACATCACCGGCGACACGCTGTTGATTGACCAGTTGCAGGAGATCCCCCGGCGCTTTCCGGACATTGACCTGATGCTGATCCACCTGGGCGGCACCCGGCTGGCGGGCGTCCTGCTGACCATGGACGCTGAGCAGGGCATCCGGGCGGTGCACCTGATCGCGCCGCGGAACGTGATCCCCATCCACTATAACGACTACCCGGTGTTCAAGTCGCCGCTGGAAGATTTCCTGCGGGAAGTCCGCCGGGCCGGGTGGGAATCGCGGGTGCACGTCCTGCGCCACGGCGACACCTTCACCTTCGACCGGCTGGCGCGGGAAGCCGCCGCCCCCGTGGCGGAGTTTTCCGAACGGTAGCCGCACCCCCACCGATATGAACGGGCGGGGGAGGCGTCCCCCGCCCGGCGGAGGTATCGTCAGAATCGCAGATTTCCGCAGATTTAGCCGATCACGCTGATTTGAAATCGTCTGAGCCGCGGATGACGCGGGTTCTGCTGATTACCCGGATGAGGCTGCGGCTTCACCCCGCAGGGGTAACCCAGGAATAGCCCCGGGCGTCAGCCCGGGGTGAGCTGGATACCTCACCACTTCTTTTTCGACTCTGAAGGGGTCGAACATGCAGGCGTGATCCCAGCATTACCGGATATGTGGGGACCCGAATTTAGGCGGCCAAACTGGTCTGGCTATCCTTAAAATGAGGTATTTGAATGCTGCTTACCCGTTTTGCCAATGAGAACATTACCAAAATCCGGCTGCTGGTAGAGCGGGATAATGTTGTCTATCGTCTGGTTACGCTATTTTTTCGTCCAAGTGATGCAAGTATCTATTTAAGCCCCTTTTCTCTAGAAGGAAATTATTTTATTGGAAGCCATAACTTCGAGGGAAATGAATTGCATACCACAATTAATACTTCCAAAGATGATTTTACTGCTGAAAGTTCGCCACATCTTTCTTTGCATCAATCAGGCAGAGTTCATGTTAGGGCAGGTGGGAAAGAAGCAGGGCCACTTTATATTGATCCGCTTCCAGAACTTATAGGTCAGCATATTGCGTCTATTGTGCCTGATTCTTATAAAGCTTTGCAAGTTTACCATGATTTAGAAAAGAAGGATAAATCCGCAAGTATTATATTGACGCCACATAGTAATACTGTTAATAGTCATTTATTGATTTGTATAAATGGAAAGAATCAAGAGTATGCCATTAGCGAGAATCATCTATTATCCTTGGGTATTATCCGGAAAACATTGGAAAATCCCTTATTCTTAGGTTTCTTTGATATGCCACGAAAGAGTTTTGGTGAAACGAATTTGGGCGTTACTGTGATTGCTGGATGGAAACCAAGCGTACCAAATGAATTTTTATCTATTCGTGGATTATAGTTTGCTTCATATTGCACTCACCGATTCCCGACGCGGGCTAAAGCCCTTGCGGGAATGACACGCAAGCACCAAGCACCAAGCATCAAGCATCAGTAACCAGACCCTAGACCCCAGACCCTATGCTAAGCTGGATCATCTTCCTTCCCCTGATCGGCGCCGGGATCATCCTGCTGCTGCCGAAGGACAACCCCCGGCTGATCCGCACGGTGGCCCTGGCCGCCGCCCTGGCG
The DNA here is from genome assembly GCA_003599535.1 of Candidatus Zixiibacteriota bacterium. Classification (GTDB taxonomy): domain Bacteria; phylum Electryoneota; class B3-LCP; order B3-LCP; family B3-LCP; genus SURF-9. The sequence goes on from QZKQ01000013.1 coordinate 6,408, forward strand.
GACTTCCTCCTCTGCCTGCCGCTCTACGCCGGGTTCGACGCCACCACCGCCGCCCCGCAGTTCGAACAGCGGTTCGCCTGGATCGCCTCCCTGGGCGCCTCCTACCACGTGGGGATTGACGGCATCAGCTTCTGGCTGGTGCTGCTGACCACCTTCCTGGGGCCGCTTTGCCTCCTGGGGTCGTGGGGCATCCAGAAGCGGGTCAAGGAGTACCACTTCAGCTTCCTCTTCCTGCAGACCGGGATGCTGGGAGTGTTCTGTTCCCTGGACCTGGTGCTGTTCTACGTCTTCTGGGAAGTGATGCTGGTGCCCATGTACCTGCTGATCGGGGTGTGGGGGGGATCCAACCGCATCTACGCCGCGGTCAAGTTCTTCCTCTATACCATGGTCGGATCGCTGCTGATGCTGGTGGCCATCATCTGGATCTACCTGCACAGCGCCGACCCCGCCACCGGCCTGCGCACCTTCGACCTGCTGGCCATCTACCAGTCGGCCAAGCCGGCCTTCCAGGCGCAGATGTGGCTCTTCGCCGCCTTCGCCCTGGCCTTCGCCATCAAGGTACCCATGTTCCCCTTCCACACCTGGCTGCCCGACGCCCACGTGGAAGCGCCGACGGCTGGGTCGGTCATCCTGGCGGGCGTTCTGCTGAAGATGGGGACCTACGGCTTCCTGCGCTTCGCCATGCCCCTGTTCCCCGACGCCGCCCAGGCCTTCGTGCCGGTGATTTCGGTCCTGGCGATTATCGGCATCATCTACGGCGCGCTGGTGTCCATGGTCCAGCCCGACATGAAGAAGCTGGTGGCCTACAGTTCGGTGTCGCACCTGGGCTTCGTCATGCTGGGGCTGTTCGCCCTGAACGCGCAGGGAGTATCCGGAGGGATCTACCAGATGCTGAACCACGGCGTCTCCACCGGGGCGCTGTTCTTCCTGGTCGGCGTGATCTACGACCGCCGCCACACCCGCCGCATCGCCGACTTCGGCGGACTGGCGAAGGTGATGCCGATTTACACCACGGTGTTCCTGATCGTGGCCCTGTCGTCGCTGGGGCTGCCCGGCCTGAACGGCTTCGTGGGGGAATTCCTGATCCTGCTGGGCGCGTGGCGGGCCAACCCGGTCTATGCGATCTTCGCCGCCACGGGGGTGATCCTGGCGGCCGTCTACCTGCTGTGGATGATCTCGCGGGTGTTCTACGGCAAAGTGGACAAGGAAGAGAACGAAAAGCTGCCCGACCTGACCCTGCGCGAAAAGCTGACCCTATACCCCCTGGTGGTGATGATCTTCGTCATGGGGATCTTCCCGCAGTTCTTCCTGTCGAAGATGGAGACGAGCGTGAGGGTGTTTCTGGAAAGTATGCCTCGGTAAAAAGAATTCACCACAGAGACACAGAGAACACAGAGAAAAATAGGGGTTGGGGGTTAGGGGTTGGAGTTTGGGGGTATTGGGTATGGGGGATGGAGTATGGGAAACAGTGTCATTGCGAGGACGCGGCTTTCAGCGGACGAAGCAGTCTCCCACCCTCCAGTGTCATTGCGAGGCCCGAGTTTTTCAGCGGGCCGAAGCAATCTCCCGGAGTTAGTCGCTTAAGACCGGATTACCCATTGTTTGAACCACGGATTATCCGGATTACGTGGAGACTTCACTCCGAAGGAGTGACACAATAGTAGCCGGGGGGTGAAACCCCCGGGAAGGATGATCCCCCAACCTCCTCTTGCGACCCTGACGGGATCGAACGACACCCGCTTCAGCGGGTCGAAGGATAGTAGCCCAGGGTTTCAACCCTGGGGAGACGGCCATGCAATTCCTCGCCCTCGAACGCGACCTCCCCGCTGAAGACGCCGACTTCGCGCCTCACGCCAAGCCGGAAGCCGCCCGCGTGTGGGAGCTGTATCAGGCGGGGATCGTCCGGGAGATGTACTTCCGCGCCGACCGGTCCGCCGCCGTGCTGGTGCTGGAATGCGCGGATATCGTAGAGGCCCGGGCGGCGCTGGCTTCCCTGCCGATGGTGCAGGCGGGACTGATCGAGTTCGAGATCATTCCCCTGGCGCCGTACCCGGGGTTTGCGAGGTTGTTCGCCCCGAAGCCAGAAGAAAGATAAACGGTACCCCATGCCCCTTCTTCGCGGCACGGCCCTGTTCCTTTTGCTGCTGGCGGCCGCCGCGGCCGCGGCCCCGCCGGTCTACCTCTGGCTGAACGGCCGTTCGCCGTGGGATACCGTCGCCGGGCGCCTTGCGCCGCCGCGGGGCTACGTGCGCATCGCCGTGGAACCCGGCTCCTTTGCAGAATGGCTGCGCGGCCTGCCGCTGAAGCTGAACGGATCCCCGGTGCGGCTGCACACCGGCGAGCTGAAGCCCAACTAGGGCGCCCACGCCGCCGTGGTGGACCTGGACGTGGGCAAGCGCGACCTGCAGCAGTGCGCCGACGCCATCATCCGCCTGCGCGCGGAATACCTCTATTCCCAACGCCGCGGCGGGGAAATCTGCTTCGACTTCACCAGCGGCCACGAAGCCTCCTTCGCTCGCTGGGCGGACGGCTACCGTGCCGCAGTGCGCGGCGGGCAGGTGGCCTGGAATCGCACCGCCCCGCCGGACTCTTCCTACGCCGCCTTCCGCGACTACCTGGAGGTGGTGTTCACCTACGCTGGGACGCACTCCCTGAGCCGCGAACTGGCGCCCCGGGAGGCGGAAGAGATGCAGATCGGCGACCTGCTCATCCAGGGCGGGTTCCCCGGCCATGCCGTCCTGGTGGTGGACATCGCACAGAATCCGGAAACGGGGGAGAAGGTGTTCCTGCTGGCTCAAAGCTTCATGCCGGCTCAGGATTTTCATATCCTGAAGAACCTGGGGAGCCTGATGTCGCCCTGGTATCCGCTGGACTTCGGGCCGTACCTGCTGACTCCGGAATGGAAGTTCTCCCGGTCGGATTTGAAATGCTTCCCGGAAGCTCCCGGTCATGCGGCGCCTTAACCTGGAACTGATCGTCTGGCCGGCTGCGCTGGTCTTCCTGGCGCTGCTGGACCCGGCCCACCCGCCGGCTTTCAGCCTCTGTCCCCTCCATCACCTGGGGCTGCCCTGCCCCGGCTGCGGGCTGGGACGGGCCATGGCTTGGGCGCTGCACGGGCAGATGGCAGCCTCGTGGGCGGCGCACCCCCTGGGGATTCCGGCGCTGGGGATAATCATACATCGCATTTTCATTCTGGCCCGGGGGCGGCTCAAACCGGGGGAAATCCCGAAATTCCAGAAATAATCTGTCAGGAGATCCCATGAGCAACGTCCTGCATATGTTCCCCAACATGGGTCCGGACGAAATGTACCTGGTTCAGAACCTGACCAAAGACATGACGGAAAGCCAGGCGGCGCAGTTCGCCAATTTCTACGGCAGCCGGCGCAAGGATCCCCAGTTGATCCTGATCCTGACGCTGCTGGGCTTCTTCGGCGTGGCCGGCCTCCAACGGTTCGTCCTGGACCAGATCGGCATGGGCCTCCTCTACCTGCTGACCGCGGGCCTCTGCTTCATCGGCACCATCGTGGACCTGGTCAACTACCAGCGCCTGGCCTTCGAATACAACCAGCGGGTGGCGCAGCAGGTGGCGATGATGGTGAAGGCCTCGGTGTGATCGGTCTGCCGGATGAATCAGGATGTTTTTGTACTAACAGAGAGTCCCGTTCTCTTGCGCAAATCACTTTTTGGCTGGATTTTCATCCTGTTTTTGGGATTGCATGCCGCCCTGCTCCTGTCGCAGCGGTTGTTCCCCTTCGTGGACCTGCCCAATCACCTGGCGGAAGCGGCCATTGTGCGCCACTACCACGGGGACAACCTGTTCGCGCAGTTCTACCACGTCCGGCCGCTGTTCGGGCCCAACGCCCTGCATCTGCTGTTCATCAGCTCGCCGCTGTTCCCCTCCGTGGAGGCGGCCAACCGGATCTACCTGGCGCTGTACGCCGTCCTGCTGCCGTTGACCGTGCTGCTGATTATCCGCAAGCTGGGCGGCAACCGCTGGTTCGCCCTGCTGACGTTCCCGGTGCTGTACCACCACAGCGTGCATTTCGGCTTCATGAGCTACACCGGGGCGGTGGCGGTGGTCCTGCTACTCTTTTACGTCTCGCTGTACCATTTCGAACGCCCCCGCTGGTGGACCCGGCCGGCGATCCTGGTGCTGCTCCTGGGCAGCTTCATCGGACACGGTCTGACGGCGTGGTTCGCGCCGGGGCTGTTCCTGTTCATGGCCATGGCGCGGCGCGGATGGTCCCGCGCGCTGCTGGCCGACGCCGCCCTGGCGTTGCCGCTGCTGGCCTTGAACGTCGCCTGGTGGAACCTGTCCTACGCCCCGCTGGAAGGCCAGCCGTCGCTGGGCCAATTCCTGGCGGATTACTACACCCGGGTGTACGTCCCCACTCTGGCCGACCGGCGCGGGCTGTTCTATGACGCCACCGCGCAGGTGTTTCCCAGCCCCTGGGGCAGCCTGGTGTCGGCGCTGATTTCGACGCTGATCCTGTTCCTCTGTCTCTTCTTCGGGGCGCGGAGTTGGCGCGCCCTCCGGCCCTCTGTGCACCCCGGCGCCGCCGCGGTGTGGGTGCTGGCGGTCTTTGCCCTGTTCTGTTCCCTGGTGCTGCCGCCCAAGATCCCGGATGGCGTGTACGTGCACCAGCGTTTCCCCATATTCTTCTTCCTGGCGGTCATCCTGTTGGGATCCCTGCGAAATCCCCCCGGAATCCCGCCCTGGAAGACGTACATCATGGTGGGGCTGGCGGCGGCGCACCTGCTGCTCTGGCGGGATCACCTTGCCGCCTTTGACCGGGACGCGCAGGAATTCACCCCGGAGTTGTTCGCCGGAGTGCCCCGGGACGAACCGCTGGCGGCCATGATCACCGACAATCGCTTCGAAGCCTGGCGGGCGTACCGGCATTTCCCCAACTATTTCACCGTGTGGCGCCGGGGCGTGGCCACCAGCATGATCGTGGAATACAGCTTCGGGTTCGTCACCCGCAAGGTGGGCCGGGACCGCTTCCCCGCCTATCTCGACTGGACCCCGGGCAACGACGTGTACGACGGCCGCTATGAAGGGATGAATTATCTCCTCCTGCGCGGCCCGGAGCCTGAGGAATTCGCCCCCTACCGGGACGGTTACCGGACCTTTCGCCGGGCGGGGGAATGGACCATCCTGGAAGCGGTCCGTTCCGGCGGGGAGTGCGCGCCGGTGGATTCCCCGGCCGGCGCCCGATAATATTGCTGAATTTGCCTCTATTCTGTCCAAGAGAACGCCGTGATTCACAATCGCCTGTTTTATTTCATCTTTATCGCATTTTTGGCGTTGCACGCGGGGCTGATGCTGTCCCAGCGGCTCTATCCTTTCACGGATGTGCCCAACCATCTGGCAGCGGCCGCGATTTACCGCCATGCCGGCCTGGACACTCCGCTGGACGACTGGTTTTCCGTTCGCCCCCTGTTCGGCACCAACGTGGTGCACCTGGCCTTCTGCAGCCTGAAGCTCTTTCCCGATGTGGAAGCGGCCAACCGGGTCTATCACGCTGTTTACGTGATCCTGCTGCCGCTGGCCATGTTCCTGCTGCTCCGGCAGGCCGGCGGCAATCCCTGGTATTCATTACTGGCGTTCCCGTTGCTGTACAACTTCAACGCAGCCTACGGGTTCGTCGAATTCATGCTGGCCACGGCCCTGTTTCTCCTGGCCCTGTTCTTTGCCCTGCGATATCTCCAGCGCCGTGCCTGGGCCGACCGCCTGGCGCTGATGACGGTATTTGTGCTGATCTTTTTCACCCACGGGATGGTGACGCAGTACGCCATCGGAGCCTACGTGCTGCTGTGCCTGGCCTGGAACGGACGCCGACCCGGAAGGCTGGCCGGTGATCTCCTCCTGGCGCTGCCCCTGGTGGCGCTCAACCTGGTCTGGTGGAACTTTTTCCACGTGGCCACTGAGCCGTGGAGCATCACGGAGTTCCTCAGCGAATATTACCGGACCCTGTATCTCCCCACGCTGCTGGACCGCAAGATGCTCTTCAACCTGCCCAGCATGGGCCTGTTCGAAGGCCGGACCGGCAGCCTGGTCTCCTGGTCCATGTCCCTGGTGCTGGTGGGACTGTGCCTGGCTTCATGGAGGCGGATCAAACAGTTCTGGGCGGAACGCCACAGTCTGGCGGTGCGGTCGGCGCTGGTGGTCCTGGCCTTCGCCGCAGCCGCCTACTTCCTGCTGCCGCACCGTGTCCCGGACGCCCTGTTCCTGTACCAGCGGTTGCATATATTTCTCTTCTTTGCCATCGTTCTGGCCGGCGGTCTGCTGCATGCCGGGAAGACCAGCGTGATCCGCCTCGCGCTGCTGACCGGCCTGGCCCTGGTCCACTTCGGGCTGTGGGCCGACTTCATGAAGGATTTCGACCGGGAGAACCGCAACTTCACCCCGGAACTGTTCGCCACGGCCGACAGCAGTCAGCCGTTGGCCGGATTGATCGCTGAAAATCGCTACCGGGGCTGGCCGGCCTACCGCCAGTTTCCCAATTTTTACATCATCTGGAAGCAGGGCCCGGCCACCACCCGCAATACGGAATACGCCTTCGGCTACATCCGCCGCAAGGTCGGAACCGACCGGCTGCCGCACTATTCCGAATGGTCGGCCCGGGACGGGATCTACGACGGCCGGTACAAGAACTTCGCATACTTCCTGGTGCGCGGCCAACTGCCGGATTACGTGCTGCCGTACCTGGAAGGCTACCAGGTCATCCAGTCTGCGGAACCCTGGACCCTGTGGGCCCGGGGGAATGCGACCCCGATTTCCGCCTCTGGCCCGTAACTGGTGAAAATCCGAATCCCCAAGCACGAGAGAGCCGATGGACCTGTCACGCTTCAACCTCATCACCATTGCCACCCCCCTGGTCCTGGGAGCCGGGGTTCTGCTGGTCATGCTGGTGGACCTGTTGTCGGGCCGCGCCAACCGCCGCCCGGCGCAACTGGCCGCCCTGGCGGTAGTGCTGGCTGCCGCCGCGGTCTGCCTGGCCACCTGGAACACCGGCGGAGTTTCCTTCTTCGGCCAGGTCAGCGGCGACGGCTTCGCCTCCTTCTTCAACCTTATCTTCCTGGCCGTGGCCTTCCTGGTCATCCTGGCCGGGCCCGCCTACCTGGAACGCAACGCCATCCATTTCGGGGAATACTATTCCCTGGTCCTGGTCAGCGTGATGGGCATGGCTTTCATGGCCGCCGGCACCAACCTGCTGGTCATTTTCCTGGGCCTGGAAACCATGTCCCTGGCGCTCTACGTGCTGGCCGGGTTCAATCCCGCCCGCCAGAGTTCCAATGAGGCCTCCCTGAAGTACCTGCTGCTGGGGTCGTTCGCCACCGGCTTCCTGGTGTTCGGCATCGCCCTGGTGTACGGCCAGATCGGCAGCACTGATCTGGCCCGCTTCAGCGCCTACCTGGCCGGAGCCGGCGATCCCTTCGCCGGGTACATGGGCGCGGGGGTGGCCCTGCTACTGATCGGACTGACCTTCAAGATGGCCGTGGTCCCCTTCCACTTCTGGTCGCCCGACGTGTACGACGGAGCTCCCACCGTGGTGTCCGCCTTCATGTCGGCCGCGCCCAAGGCCGCCGCCTTCGCCGCCGCCCTGCGCATCTTCTACGCCCCGGCCGAATCCCTGGGCCTGCCCTGGGAACGGATCCTCTGGATCCTGGCCGCCCTGACCATGACCGTGGGCAACCTGTCGGCATTAAACCAGGCCAGCATCAAGCGCATGCTGGCCTACAGTTCGGTAGCCCACGCCGGGTACCTGCTGCTGGGCATCCTGGCGGGCAACGAGCTGGGCGCCGCCGGCATCCTCTTTTACCTGGCCTCCTACGTGTTCATGAACGTGGGCGCCTTCACCGTGGCCTGGATGGTCAACCGCCGCGGCGAAGGCCGCTACGACCTGGGGGACTTCGCCCAGTTGGGTTTCCGCCGGCCGCTGCTGGCCGCCATGATGTCGGTGTTCATGCTGGGCCTGATCGGCATCCCGCCCCTGGCCGGGTTCTTCGGCAAGCTGTACGTCTTCACCGCCGCGGTGCAGGCCGGCTACGTCTGGCTGGTGGTCATCGCCGTGCTGAACAGCGCCGTGTCGGTGTTCTACTACCTGCGCGTCATGGTGATCATGTACATGCGCGAAAACGAGGCCCTGAAGGACGTGGACCGGATCCCCGCGACCTTCGCCGCCGTGGCCGCCTGTGCCCTGATGGTGATCCTGCTGGGGTTGATCCCCGGGTCGGTGCTGGACGTGGCCCGCGCCGCGGTGGCTTCCATGCCGTAACCAAACGGTATCCCTGTGAATTGAAGCGCCGGATGATAAGCCCGGCGCTTTTTATTCGGCAAGACCGGGGGGAATTCGTTCAATTCCACGGGCGCGGGAGGCCCGTGGGGTGATAGCCGCGGGGGCGATCTCCGGCCATCCCCCGGCGGATTCATTCCCCGGCGAGAAGGATTGAATTGGTTCTTTGTTGACCATTTCGGTGCTTTCTGCCCTCGCCCCTCTTCATGTGAATGCGTATCACAAGAGCCATGCGAATACTCTGCCTTTTTACGCTGGGGCTGATACTGGCCTTCGGCCTTCTCGCCGCCCCGGCCGCCGCCGCGCCGGTGGAACCCGATCCCGGAACTGTGCACCTGGAACAGCCGCCCCGCGAGGGTCCTCTGGGGGAGGCGCTTCCCCTCTGGTCGGCGCTGCCCTTCCTGGGGATTCTGCTCTCCATCGCCGTGTTCCCCCTGCTGGCGCCGGTCTTCTGGCACCATCATTTCGGCAAAATATCCCTGGCTTGGTCGGTGATCTTCGCCGTCCCTTTTCTGATCGCCTACCGGGGCCAGGCGGTGTACGAAATCCTGCACATCTACCTGGCCGACTACCTCCCGTTTATCATTCTGCTGGGCGGCCTGTTCACCGTTTCCGGCGGAATCCTGATCCGCGGCACGCTGACCGGCACGCCGCTGGTCAACCTGCGCCTCCTGGCCATCGGCACCTTCCTGGCCAGCCTGATCGGCACCACCGGCGCCTCCATGCTGCTGATCCGCCCCGTGATCCGGGCCAACAAGGGGCGCAAGAACAAGGTGCACATCATCATCTTTTTCATCTTCCTGGTTTCCAACATCGGCGGCAGCCTGACCCCCCTGGGCGATCCGCCGCTGTTCCTGGGCTTCCTGCGCGGCGTCCCCTTCTTCTGGACCCTGAATCTCTTCCCCCACATGATGTTCGTCGTGGCGGTCCTGCTGGCGATGTTCTTCCTGATGGACACCTGGCTCTACCGCCGGGAGAGGCGGGCCCACCCCACGCCCACCGAAGTGGAGGTCACCGAACCGGTGCGGGTGCTGGGCCTGCACAATTTCCTCTACCTGGGGGGCATCATCGGAGCCGTGCTGCTGTCGGGACTGTGGAAGGTCGGCGAATTCGACCTGCTGGGGGTGCATATGGCCGGACAGAACGTGATCCGGGATGTCCTGATCGTGCTCTTCTCCCTGCTCTCCCTGCGCACCACCCGCCCCGAGTACCGGCGGGACAACGGCTTCACCTGGTTCCCCATCCAGGAAGTCGCCATCCTCTTTGCCGGCATCTTCATGACCATCATTCCCGCCCTGGCCATGCTGAAGGCAGGCGAGCAGGGACCGTTGGCCTCGCTGGTGGACGCCGTGGTGGCTCCCTGGCAGTATCTCTGGGCCACCGGAATCCTGTCCGGCTTCCTGGACAACGCCCCCACCTACCTGACTTTCTTCAACCTGGCCCTGGGCCGCCTGGGACTGGCAGAAGCGCAGGTCGCGCCGCTGCTGGCCGGCGCCGCGCCGGGGGAAGTGGCCGCCCAGTTCCACGTCCTGCTCGAGGCGATCTCGGTCGGCGCCGTCTTCTTCGGAGCTTACACCTATATCGGCAATGCCCCCAACTTCATGGTCCGCTCCATCGCGGAAGAAAACAAGATTCAGATGCCCAGCTTCTTCGGCTTCATGGCCTGGTCGGTGGCCATCCTGATGCCGCTCTTCCTGCTGGTGACGCTGATTTTCTTCTAGAGCCAAATGGTTCTGGTGTGGGAAACACGCCACCACACCGTAATTGCCAGGCGCGGCTATTCAGGAGAAAAATTCACTCTCCGCTGGACATTCCCCCCGAATTTGTGTATATTACACCCCATTATCCCTGAATCGCCGCCCGGCGCTGCCGACCGATCCTGATAATCCCTGGTCATCCCCGGAACCCCGAAATTCCCATGAAGCGTCACCCGATCCTCCTGCTGCTCCTTCCGGCTCTCCTGTACCTCTGCCTGGCGGCCGCCGGAACCGCCGCTTCCGAAACCGAGCCTCCGCACCTGGTCCCCCCCGAAGTCCAGCACGACATCGGCGCCGAGCTGCCGGTCTGGACGGCGCTGCCCTTCGCCGGGATCCTGCTCTCCATCGCCCTGCTTCCCCTGTTCGCGCCGGTCTTCTGGCACCATCACTTCGGCAAGGTGTCCCTGGCCTGGTCGGTGATTTTCGCCGCGCCCTTTCTATGGGTGTACCACGGGGAAGCCCTGCACGCCATCCTGCATATTTACCTGATTGACTATATCCCCTTCATCATCCTCCTGGGGGGGCTGTTCACCGTTTCCGGCGGCATTTACCTGCGCGGCTCCCTGGCGGGCACTCCGGCGGTCAACACTGTGCTGCTCCTGATCGGCACTTTCCTGGCCAGCCTGATCGGCACCACGGGAGCTTCCATGCTGCTGATCCGCCCCGTGATCCGGGCCAACAAGGGGCGCCAGAACAAGATGCACATCATCATTTTCTTCATCTTCCTGGTCTCCAACATCGGCGGCAGCCTGACCCCCCTGGGCGATCCGCCGCTGTTCCTGGGTTTCCTGCACGGCGTCCCCTTCTTCTGGACTCTGAACCTGTTCCCCCTGATGGGTTTCGCCGCGGCGCTGTTGCTGATCCTGCTGTTCCTGGTGGACACCTGGCTCTACCGGCGGGAAGGATCGCCCAAGCTGGACACCGGCACCCGCGAACCGCTGCGGCTGGAGGGATCGCATAATTTCCTGTTCCTGGGCGGCATCATCGCCGCGGTGCTGTTTTCGGGTTTGTATGACGCGGGGGAATACACCCTGCTGGGCATTCATATGGCCTGGCAGGACCTGGCCCGCGACCTGATCATCCTGCTCATGGGCTACCTCTCCCTGAAGACCACCCGGACGCAGATCCGGCGGGACAACGGCTTCACCTGGTTCCCCATCCAGGAAGTGGCCATCCTCTTCTTCGGCATCTTCATGACCATCATTCCGGCGCTGGCCATCCTGCGCGCCGGGGAGCACGGATCGCTGGCTGGGTTGGTCAAGGCGGTACAGGAGCCGCGGGCCTTCTTCTGGGTCACCGGCGGCCTGTCCAGTTTCCTGGACAACGCCCCCACCTACCTGACCTTCTTTAACCTGGCCCTGGGCCGCCTGGGGCTGACCGAACTGCAGGCCGCGGAGATCCTGCGCGGCGCCGTGCAACACGCTTCGGGGGAACAATTCGTATCATTATTGTTGGCCATATCCGCCGGGGCGGTGTTCATGGGAGCCAACAGCTACATCGGCAATGCCCCCAATTTCATGGTGCGGTCCATCGCCGAAGAGAACAAGATTCAGATGCCCAGCTTCTTCGGTTATATGATCTGGTCCCTAGGCATCCTGATCCCCCTGTTCCTGCTGATCACGGTGATTTTCTTTTAGCACTCGCAAATCCGCCCTCTACGCGATTGAGAGCCAACAGCCAACAACCAATAGCCAATAGCCAATAGCCAATAGCCAACAGCCATGTTTACAAAAATTCTCTGCGCCGACGATCTGGGCGAGCATTCCCTGGAGGTCCTCCGGACCGCCCTGGACCTGGCCCGCCGTTACGGCGCCCATTTGACCGTGCTGAACGCCCGCGAAGATTTCATGAACGAAGAAGAAATGGTCATGCTGCGGGTGGACGCCAGCAACTTCCAGGAAGACATGCGAAAGAAGGCCCTGGCGGTGCAGCGCCACATTCATGATGACATCGCCAGTTTCCAGGGCCAGGATGTGGCGGTGGATATCCTGCTGCGCGAAGGGAAGCCCGAAAAGGTGATCATTGACGTCGCCCGGGAAATAAACGCGGATCTGATCGTCATCGGCACGCACGGCATCTCTGGATTGAAGGACCGCCTTTTCGGCGCCACCTCCCAGGAAGTCATTCAACACGCCGGAAGAACCATTTTAGCCGTCTGGAACCGAAAATAGCGAGGAAACTTTTCGCCTCCCGGTGAGTTATATCCGTGCATGGGGCCGAAGCGTGAAAACATAACTTTGCGAAAAAGTGCTTGACATCGGCCTTGGCTCATGTTATATTGGTTGATCCATTCTCGGGGCATTAGCTCAGTTGGGAGAGCGCTTGAATGGCATTCAAGAGGTCAGCGGTTCGACCCCGCTATGCTCCACCCGGTACCGATTTGCGGGAGTAACTCAGTGGTAGAGTCTCTCGTTGCCAACGAGATTGTCGCGGGTTCAAATCCCGTCTCCCGCTCATCACAAAGCTCAGCAATTGTCCACTGGACGGACCGGCCGGCCGGTCCGTTTGGAAGGACTGTTGTGTTTTCGTCCGCCGGCCTTCCACGGCGGCTCCCGAAGTGACCTGCCCCGAAATCCCCCTCCACGGGGATGGAATCACTACCGGGTCGGTTTACCAGGCGGCGTAGCCAAGTGGCCTAAGGCGAAGGTCTGCAAAACCTTTATTCACCGGTTCAAATCCGGTCGCCGCCTCGTTGCATAACCTACCATGAGAGCCGGGGTGGCGGAACAGGTAGACGCAGGGGACTTAAAATCCCCCGGCCCGTAAGGGCCGTGCCGGTTCGATTCCGGCCCTCGGTACGCGCCCCGACTCGGTCGGGGTTTTTTGGGCGATTAGCTCAGCTTGGTTAGAGCGCCTGCTCGACACGCAGGAGGTCACTGGTTCGAGTCCAGCATCGCCCACACATAGCAGATTGGTTCAGCTTGGTCAGAGCGGGCTTGGGCCAGGTCACGGAGCCCTGAGTCCAGCATCGCCCACCCGGAATAGGTTCGTGCCGGAGATTTCTGGTTTTACCTCTCCCTTGGGTTTAATCACAAGCGATAGTGGTGATTCCAGCCCCGTCCGGAGATGAATCCGTCAGAGATGGACGTAACCGTTTCCGGGCTATCCCTCAGTTGATGGGTTCTATCCATTGAAGCGCATGTTTACGGGAGCATCCCGCTTCTGCGGGATAGCACGACCGTAGCCCTCTAGACTTCCGTCCCGGGCATGGGGCAATGTCACCCGCGTAGAATTCAGGTTTACACCGGTCTCCCATTACAGTACATCTTAAACTGATTTCATGCTGATTACCTTTACAGACGGTTCACAGGCGGAATTCCCCGCTGGAACCACTCCGCAGGACATCCTGAAAGAGCGCAAGCGCCCCGGCGACCCGCTGGTCGTAGGCGCGCGCGTGGACGGCCAGCCCGTGGACCTGACCCGGCCGCTGCACCAGGATACCCGGCTGGAGTTCCTCACTTTTGACGATCCCGAAGGCCGCGACATTTACCGGCACAGCTCCGCCCACCTGATGGCCCAGGCGGTGCGGGAACTCTATCCGGGGGCGCAACTGGGCATCGGCCCGGCGCTGGAAGATTCCTTTTATTACGATATCCAGTTACCGGAATTCCTGAACCCGGAAGACCTGGCGAAGATCGAAGCCCGCATGGCCGAGATTGTTCAGCGCAAGCTCCGCATCGAGCGCCAGGACGTGAGCAAGGAAGAGGCTGCCAAGCTCTTCCGCGAGCGCGGCGAGAACCTGAAACTGGAGCTGTTGGACGAGATGGATGACGCCATCTCCGTCTACCGCCAGGGCGACTTCGTGGACCTGTGCCGCGGGCCGCACCTGCCCACCACCGGGTACATCAAGCATTTCAAGCTGCTGTCGCTGGCGGGAGCCTATTGGCGCGGGGATGAATCCAAGCCCATGCTGCAGCGCATCTACGGCACCAGCTATCCCACTGCCGAAGCGCTGCAGGAGCACCTGCACCGCTACGAAGAGGCCAAAAAGCGTGATCACCGCCGCCTGGGCCGGGAACTGGACCTGTTCAGCTTCCACCCGGAAGCGCCCGGCACCCCCTTCTGGCATCCCAAGGGGTTGGTGCTGATGGAGCAGGCCATCCAATACTGGCGGCAGATGCACCAGCGGGCCGGATACCAGGAAATCCGCACTCCCCTGATCCTGTCCGACGTGCTGTGGCGCATGAGCGGCCACTACGATCACTACCGGGAAAACATGTACTTCTCCCGGATGGAGGATCGGGATTACGCCGTCAAGCCCATGAATTGCCCCAGCGGGCTGCTGGTGTACAAGACCTACCAGTTCTCTTACCGGGATCTGCCGGTCCGCTTCGCCGAACTGGGGCACGTGCACCGCTTCGAGAAGTCGGGCGAACTGCATGGATTGATCCGGGTGCGCGCCTTCACCCAGGATGATGCCCACATCTACTGCACCCCCGACCAGATCGAGTCGGAGGTGGTTAACCTGATCGGGCTGATCTTCGAAATCTACAACACCTTCGGCTTCCACGAGGTGCGGGTGGAACTGTCCACCCAGCCGGAGAAGTCCATCGGGTCGGCTGAGATGTGGCGGCGCGCCGAAAAGGCCCTGGAAAACGCCCTGGCGAAGGCCGATCTGCCCTACGAGCTGAATCCCGGAGAAGGGGCGTTCTACGGGCCCAAGATTGACTTCCACATCAAGGACAGCCTGGGGCGTTCCTGGCAGTGCGGCACCATTCAGATGGATTTTTCCATGCCGGAGCGCTTCGAGCTGGAATACATCGGCGCCGACGGCGAACGCCATCGCCCGGTGATGATCCATCGCGCCATCCTGGGGTCGCTGGAACGCTTCATCGGTCTGCTGATCGAGCACTACGCCGGCGACTTTCCCCTGTGGCTGGCTCCGGTGCAGGCCCGCATTCTGCCCATCACCGACAAACAGCACGACTACGCTCGGGCTCTGCGCGAGCGGTTCCAGGCCGCCGGGCTGCGGGTGGAAGCTGACCTGCGCAATGAGAAGGTGGGGTACAAAATCCGCCAGGCGGAACTGGAGAAAGTCCCCCTCATGCTGGTCGTCGGCGGCCGCGAAGCTGAAAGCGGCGCCGTCTCCCTGCGCGTGAAAGGCCAGGGCGACCAGGGCAGCCGCACCCCCGACGAGGTCATCGCCCTGATGCGCGAAGCGGTGGACCAGAAACGCAGTTTATTAAAGGAGGATGAGCATTAGAAGAAGGCCGCAGCAACCCCCTGCGCCGGGCCGGGACATCCGCGTCAACGAACAGATCCGGATCACCCCCGTGCGCTTGATCGGCAGCGACGGCTCCCTGGTCGGCGTCATTGACGTGCGCGAAGCTCAAGCCATGGCCCGAGCCCAGGATCTGGACCTGGTGGAAATTTCCCCCACCGCCAAGCCCCCCGTCTGCAAGATCATGGATTTCGGCAAGTACCAGTACGAGATCGCCAAGAAGGAGCGCGGCACCAAAAAGAACGTCGCCGGCCAGATCAAGGGCATCCGCTTAAGCCCCAAGATCAGCGACCACGACTTCAACGTCAAGGTCGAGGCCGCCCGAAAGTTCCTGGCCCAGGGCAACAAGGTGAAGATTTCGGTGATCTTCCGCGGCCGGTTGATCACCCACAAAGAGTTCGGCGAGCAGGTCCTGAACAAGTTCATCGATAACCTCCAGGACGTGGCCAAGCCGGAAACCGCGCCGCGCATGGAAGGCGCCCGCAACATGGTGTTGATCCTGGTGAAGAAGTAGCGGAGTCCTTCACCGGAATTCCATCTTACGCCCGCCGCCGGCGACGCATGAATCCGGCCGCGGAGCCATATCAGTTTTCTCTCACGCGCAACCTCATAACGGATCACAGGGGGCCTTATGCCCAAAATGAAGAGCAACCGGGGCGCCGCCAAGCGGTTCCGCGCCAGCGCCTCCGGCCATATCAAACGAAAGAAAGCGTACCATTCGCACATTCTGACCAAGAAGTCGCCGGGACGCAAGCGCAACCTGCGCAAGGCCGGATCGGTCTCCCATGCCGATCTGCCCCGGGTTCGCCGCATGATTCTAGATTAACCGGGAGCATTCGCAGTGCCACGAGCTACCAATACACCGGCTTCCCGCCGCCGCCGCAAGAAAATCCTGAAGGCGGCCAAGGGTTATATCGGCGGGCGCCGCAAGCTGATCACCGCCGCACGCCAGACCGTCAGCCGCGGACGCCTGTCCGCCTACCGGGACCGCCGCCGCCGGAAGCGCGAATTCCGCGCCCTGTGGATCACCCGGATCAACGCCGCCTGCCGGCTGAACGGGCTCAGCTATTCCGCCTTCCTCCACGCCCTGAAGGAAAAGGGCCTGGAAATGGATCGCCGCGTTCTGGCCGACCTGGCCGCCCGCGATCCGCAGGCCTTCGCCCAGATCGTCTCCTCGGTCCGGTCGTAACATTTCACTCCGCTGCATCGGAATCCGACCATGTCCGACCTGGACGAATTGTGTCTTCTCTTTGACTCCGAACTGGAAAAAGTGGAAGACGGGCGCGCGCTGGATGACCTGCGCGTGCGTTTCCTGGGCAAGAAGGGTCTGCTGACCCAGAAGTTCAAGGAGCTGGGCGCGCTGTCTCCGGCGGATAAACCCGCCCGCGGCGCCGAACTGAACCGCGTCAAGGAACGCCTCCAGGAGGCCCTGGCGCAGCGCCAGCAGGCTCTGGAGGCGGGCCGCCTGTCCCAGCCCACCTTGGACCTGACTCTGCCCGGCCGCCGCCCCCGCCTGGGCCGCCGCCATCCCCTGGCCCAGGTGGAAGCCCGTGTCAGGAGCATCTTCCGGTCCATGGGCTTCGTGGTCGAAACCGGCCCCGAAGTCGAGACCGCCTATTACAACTTCACCGCCCTGAACACCCCCGAATGGCATCCCGCCCGGGACGAGGCCGACACCTTCTACCTCGACGCCGAGCGGCTGCTGCGCACCGAGACCAGCCCGGTGCAGATCCGGGTGCTGGAGCGCGGCCGTCTGCCCGTGCGCATGATCGCTCCCGGCCGCGTCTACCGCAAGGACAAGCCCGACCCCTCCCACTTCCCCGTCTTTCACCAGGTCGAAGGCCTCTACGTGGATCACGGCGTCACCTTCGCCGATCTGAAGGGGACTCTGCTGGCTTTCTACCGCTCGCTGTTTGGCGAAGAGACCGCCATCCGCTTCCGCCCGCACTTCTTCCCCTTCACCGAACCCTCCGCCGAAGTGGACGTCACCTGCTTCCTGTGCCAGGGGGAAGGCTGCCGCGTATGCAAGCAGAGCGGCTGGCTCGAGATGGGCGGCTCGGGGATGGTGGACCCCAACGTGCTGTCCGGGGTGGGTATTGACCCCGAAGAGTGGTCCGGCTACGCCTTCGGCCTGGGCATCGAACGCATCGCCATGCTCTGGTACGGGGTGGACGATATCCGGCTGTTCTGGGAGAACGATCTGAGGTTTTTAAAGCAGTTCTGACACAGGTAGTCCCAGCATGGTTTCTTTTGGGCGGTCCTGCGAGGTTCTTATTACAGTTTGAAAGGAGGCTGCCATGAGGTCGTTTCACCTTCTTTCTTCAACAGGAGTAACAGTCCTGGCGCTGATGCTGTGCAGTACACATTGGGTGGCTCATGCACAGGACAATCAGAACTCTGATAACCTGCCACATATATCCTTCGATTTTGGCTTGGGAGTGGCGGGAGTGGCAGACACTGATGGCCTTTTTTCAATCGGGTGCAATCTCGCGTTTCATCGCCGGGCGCATCTGTATTCGTTTCGGGCTATTCACAACAGTGAATTTCATATGATTGATTTTGGTGGCCCGGAGCCCAAGAAATCCGTATGGGAATTAGGAGTACTCTATGGACTCAATTCGGAAGCGGCTCACGGTTCAGCCTCCGTAGCAGCAGGGATTAGCTTCGTCGGTGGCGTTGATCGAGGAGCCTATTTAGGCTCTGGTGAAGGTTGGTTCAGCTCCGGCAATTACGAGAAGAAAACCTTTTTTACTGTTGGGATTCCGATCGAGACGCGATTGTTCTTGAAGCCAATTCCTGGACTTGGCATTGGGCTCCTGGGATTCGCTGATATTAATAACAGAAAAACAGTGTACGGCCTGCAATTTTGTATTCGGTTAATGGAATCGCCTGATTAACATATCACCGATATGCGCATCTCTTATCTCTGGCTGAAAGACTTCCTGAATTTCCAGCTTTCCCCCTTCCAGGTGGCCGACATCGTGACCATGGCCGGCCTGGAGGTGGAAGGGGTGGCGCCGGTCGGCCCGGAACTGGAAGGCATCGTCGTGGGGCACGTGCTCGAAGCGCGTAAGCACCCCAACGCCGACAAGCTCTCCCTGTGCCGCGTGGACCTGGGTGACAAGACCCTGGAAGTCGTCTGCGGCGCGCCCAACGTCGCGACCGGCCAGAAGGTGGCGGTGATCGAAGCCGGCACAACCCTGCCCGACGGCCGCCTGATCGAAGCCCGCCCCGTGCGCGGGGTGGTCAGCCACGGCATGATCTGCTCGGGCCGGGAGCTGATGCTGTCCGAGGACGCTGAAGGCATCCTGGTACTGGATCCTTCCCTGACCCCCGGCGCCCTCCTGCGCGACGTGATCGGTCCCCGCGACTGGTCCCTGGACCTGGAGATCACCCTGAACCGCCCCGACTGCCTGTCGCACCAGGGGGTGGCCCGGGAGATCGCCGCCGCCCTGCGCGTCCCCTTGAAACTGCAGAAGACCGTGGTGGACGAATCCGGCCCCCCGGTGGACGCCCTGACCTCCATCGAGGTGCGGGAACCGGAGCTCTGCCCTCGATACAGCGCCCGCCTCATCCGTGGGGTGAAGATCGGTCCCTCCCCCGACTGGATGCGCTGGCGCCTGGAAGCCGCCGGTTTGCGCTCCATCAACAACGTCGTGGACGTGACCAACTACGTGCTCCTGGAAATGGGGCACCCCATGCACGCCTTCGACTTCCAGCGGCTGGAAGGCCGCCGCATCGTGGTGCGCCGCGCCGAAACGGGCGAGAAGTTCACCACCCTGGACGGCCAGGAACGGATCCTGGACGACCGCATGCTGCTGATCTGCGACGCTCAGCGCGGCGTGGCCCTGGCCGGTGTCATGGGCGGATCCAACAGCGAGATCACCGAAGAGACCACCGACCTGCTCCTGGAAAGCGCGTACTTCGATCCGATCAACACCCGCCGCACTTCGCGGCTGCTGGGTCTGTCCACTGATTCCTCCAAGCGCTTCGAACGCGGCGCCGACCCCAACGCCACGGTGCGGGCCCTGGATCGCGCCGCCGAGCTGATCCTGCAACTGGCCGGCGGGGAAGTCGCCCAAGGCGTGGCCGACGTTTATCCCCGCGCCATCGAGCCGCCCCGCATTGACCTGCGGCCCGCCCGGGTGCAGGAAATCCTGGGCCTCAAGGTCCCCAAGGTGGAGATCAGCGATCACCTGGTGCGCCTGGGCTGCCAGGTCGCCATCAACGAACCGGCTCATAGTCTGACCGTGCGCCCGCCCACCTGGCGCCCCGACCTGGAGCGCGAGATTGACCTGATCGAAGAGGTGGCCCGGCTGCACGGGTACGACCACATCCCCACGGCCGAGCAGGCGCGCTCGCCGCTGAATGTCCCCCACGTCGCCGCCGACGCCTTCCCCGAACGGCTGGCGGACCTTCTGACGCGGGAGGGATTCACCCAGGTGTACACCTCGTCGCTGCTTTCCGCCCGGGAGGTCGAAATCCCCGGGTATCCGGCGGCCGCACGGATCAAGAATCCGGCCAGCGAGGATACCGCCTACTTGCGCAACGGTCTGCTGCCCGGCCTGCTGAAGGTCGCCGCCTACAACCTGCACCGCGGCCAGCCCGACCTGGCCCTGTTCGAAATCGGCCGGGTCTTCGCTGCCGGCGATGACGGCCTGCGGGAGTGGGACGCGTTGACCGGCCTGTTGGCCGGAGCCCGAAACGCCGGCCTGTGGGACCAGCCGGAGCAGGCGGTGGACTTCCTCGACCTGAAAGGCCATGTTCAGACGATGTTAAGCGAAATATTGCTTGACAAACCGGAACTTTTTTATTACCATATAGAACATGGTACTGGGGATGCTCTGGAAGTTCGCCGGGGCGAGCGGAGCCTGGGTTGGCTGGAGCAGGTCCATCCGGCGGTGGCCGCGCGCTTCGAGGTAGACGTTCCAGTGTTTGCTTTTGAATTCAGCCTGCCGGAACTGGCCGAAGCTTCCCCCGGACGCCTCGTCTACCGGCCCTTCTCCAAGTTTCCTTCCCTGCAGCGCGATCTGGCCTTCGTGCTGCCGGAGGAGGCGGCCGTCGGGCCGCTGCTGGAGGAGATCCGCAGCGCCGGAGGGCCGCACCTGGCGGGCACGGAACTGTTCGACGTCTATCGCGGGGTCCAGGCCGGCCCGGGCATGAAGAGCATCGCCGTGCGCCTCGCCTTCCAGTCCCCCGAGCGCACCTTGACGGACGCCGAGGCAGACGCCGCCGTCGAAGCCATCGTAACCATGATGGCCCAGGCTCACGGCGCCAGACTGAGATCCTGATCCACGCCGGGCAACCGGATTATGCGACACACAACGGGCAGCGGGCAATACGAATTGGGATTGTTGATGGACTTGACACAGTTCGAGGATCTTGAGCGGAAGATCATCGGTTTAATTGAGCGCCAGGATCAACTGCGCTCGGAAAATAGCGAATTACGAACTCGGATCAACATGCTGGAAGAGCAGTTAGCCAGCGCCGGCGAAGAAAACCAGCGGCTTCAGATTCAGTGCGGTGAGCTGACCGGCAACCAGCGTGACCGTGACAAGGAGGAGATGATCCGCCACAAGGTGGTGGACCTGCTGCAGAGGTTAGAAGGCCTGTAATCCTATTCCCGTTCCGACTCGGATATAACTCTTGAGACACGCCATTGGGCGCTGATTCCAAGCCATCTGTGCGCGTCACGATCATGGACGTCGAATATTTCGTGACCGGATACGAAGACACGGAATATTTGCAACAGGTCGCCGCGGTCGTGGACCGGCGCATGCGCCTGCTGGATCAGATGCACAAGGATTTGACGCCCTTGCGGAATGCCGTGCTTGCCGCCTTGAATCTGGCTGACGAACTCCTGCGCACCCGCAAACAACTCGAGCAGTACCAGCAGGAAGCTTCGCACTTCAGCCGGGAAATCGCCGACCGCTCCCGCCGCCTGGCGCAATTGTGCGCCGAACGGCAGCCGGAAGCGCGTCCCGAAGCGCATCCGTAATCCGGCCGTTGTTGATAACACCCTGCGTCCCAGCCTGACGTGTTTTAAAAGAACCAACACGTAGAAGAGAGGGAGCCTACCTCTCAGGCGCGTAATACAGGCCTCATCCGTCACCCGACGGACCCGTCACGGGCAGTGGAAGTAAGAAACGCTTAGGGAGGCACCCACCATGGCGACATGGTTCTCTTTAAAATATCAGGCTGCTCGCAGGGTTTTTATTTTCTCTCCCGACCCCGGCGCCTTGCCGGGCCTGGTCACTTCCGGTTCCGCTGCGTTCCGGACCTGACTTCCTCGCTGAATTCCCCCGCCTTGGCCAGAGGATTCCGGGGGAATTTGCCTATATAACCCTGGAGATTTCATGTCCTCCTACATCACGGCACTATGCCTTGTGGTGTCCGCCACGGCCGGGGTATTCATCGGTTGGCTGCTGCACGCCTGGATCGAAAAGCGGCGCATGGGCGCCGCCGCCCAGACGGCCGAACGGATCCTGCAGGATGCGGAAAAGCAGGCGGAGACCATCAAAAAGGAGAAGCTGCTCGAGGTCAAGGATCACCAGTTGGAGGTAAAGACCCGCTTCGAACAGGAGATCGAACGCCGGCGCAGGGCCATGGAAGCGCAGGAACGGCGTGTCAGCGACCGCGAAGCCTCCCTGAAGCACCGCGCCGAAGACCTCGAACGCCAGACCCGCGAAATCCAGAGCGAACGCGACCGGCTGCACAATAAAGATCAGGACCTGAGTAAAAAGACCGAGCGACTGGACGCCCAGCTCCACGAAGCCACCCAGCAACTGGAGCGCCTGGCCCGCATGAGTTCCGAAGAGGCCCTGGAACAGTTGAGGCGCAACCTCATTGACCGGGCCCGCCAGGAAGCCGCCGAACAGGTCAAGGAAATCCGCGACCAAGCCCGCCTCACCGCCAACCGCGAAGCCAAAGAGATCATCATCCAGGCCATCCAGCGATCCGCCGTGGAACACGGGGTGGAGACCACCGTGTCCGTGGTCACCCTGCCCAACGAAGAGATCAAGGGACGCATCATCGGGCGCGAAGGGCGCAACATCCGCGCCTTCGAAAACGCCACCGGGGTGGAGATCATCGTGGACGACACCCCCGAGTCGGTGGTGCTTTCCGGCTTCGATCCCCTGCGCCGGGAAGTGGCCCGCATCGCCCTGGAGAAGCTGGTCGGCGACGGCCGCATCCATCCCGGCCGCATCGAAGAGGTGGTCAAAAAGGTGGAAAAGGAAATGGACGAGCAGCTCGTACAGATCGGTGAGCAGGCCAGCCTCGAAGTGGGCGTCCACGGCTTGCACCCCGAGTTGATCAAGCTGCTGGGCAAGTTGCGCTATCGCACCTCCTATGGCCAAAACGTGCTGCAGCATTCCATCGAAGTCGCCTTCCTCTCCGGGCTGATGGCTGCCGAGCTGGAACTGGACGCCAAGCTGGCCAAGCGCGCCGGCCTGTTGCACGACATCGGCAAGGCCCTTGACCGTTACACCGAAGGCACCCACACCACCATCGGCCTGGACCTCGTCAAGAAATACCGGGAAAACGCGGTGGTCCAGAACGCCATCGCCGCCCACCATGAGGACGTGGAAGTCACCTCGCCCATCTCCGTCCTGGTGCAGGCCGCCGACGCCATCTCCGGGTCCCGCCCGGGCGCCCGCCGGGAAACTCTGGAAGGCTACGTCAAGCGCCTGGAGCGCCTGGAAGAGGTGGCCACCAGCTTCGCCGGCGTATCCCGCACCTTCGCTATCCAGGCGGGGCGGGAGATCCGCGTCATGGTGGAATCGGAAAAAGTCAATGACGGCGCCGCCCAGGACCTGGCCCGGGAGATCGCCTGCAAGATCCAGAAGGAGTTGGAGTACCCCGGGCAGATTCGCGTCACCGTGATCCGTGAATTCCGCGCCGTGGACTACGCCAAATAACCGTCGGCCCCCGCATGAAAGGTACGCGTCCCCTCAACCTCCTGTTCATCGCCGATATCGTCGGCAAGCCCGGCCGCGACATCACCGCGCGCTTCATGGACTCCCTGCTGCGCAAGTACGATGTGGACTTCTGCATCGCCAACGGGGAAAATGCCGCCGACGGCAAAGGCATCACTCCGCGCGAATTTTCCGAATTCCGGCAGATGGGCGTTGACGTCGTCACCGGCGGCAACCACATCTTCGATCGCAAGGAAGGCGTCAAGCTGCTGGCCGAAGAGTCCCGGCTCCTGCGTCCTCTGAATTACCCCCCCGAAAACCCCGGATACGGTTCCGGGGTTTTCGACACCCGGCGGGGGGAGAAGGTCGCCGTCCTGAACCTGCAGGGACGGACCTTCATGTATCCCATCGAAGATCCCTTCCGCCTGGGCCGCAAGGAGATCGAAAAACTCCGCGCCCACACCCCCATCATCATCGTGGATTTCCACGCCGAAGCCACCGCCGAAAAGCAGGCCATGTTCTGGCATCTGGACGGGCTGGTCTCGGCGGTCATCGGCACCCACACTCACGTGCAGACGGCCGACGAGCGCCTCCTGCCCGGCGGCACTGCGGTCATCACCGACATCGGCATGACCGGGCCCATGGATTCCGTCATCGGCCTGGATCGCCGCGTGGCGCTGCGCCGCTTTCTGCTCGGCACCCCCCAACGCTACGAGATCGCCCAGGAAAACCTCCGCCTGAATGCCGCACTGGTTTCGGTGGATCCGGTGAGCGGTCAGGCCAAATCCATCCAACGTATAAGTTTACCCTAACGTAACTTATAATGCCTCCTGCTCTGCGGATGCATCCCGCGAAGCAGTATATTGCGTTCAGGCGATCGTCTTTTTCCGCTCGACATTCATTTGTGTATTGCACGGTGCTCCCGACCAGAGCCCGCTTTGGATTACCGGCGCCACAAGTTGTTGTGGTAAATGCGCTTAGCCTGGCGTACTGCTCGACGTGCCGGGCCCTATAAGTTCGGCCTGCTTCCATGAATTTCGGTGTAAACATTCGGACGATCGGGAAAGAATGCCCCCTCGCCGCTTCTTCCGTCCATCACCGCGAATGCTTCGCGCTGCCATCCGCCGTCTTTTCTCTCATTAGTATCATGGCGTGGCTACCACGCCGAAGAGCGCTCTGCGCCAGTCCCAGTGTGAAATCGCGGGTAAAAGAGGCGTTGTGCGATTCCAGACGAAATCGGGTATCAGGCAGCCATAATCCCTGAAAGCAGGGGAATAATGCCGCACCGGGAGCGCGTCCCCATGCGTATTTTGTAAAAAAATACTTGACTTTAGCCGAAAAAATCGTAATCTTTTGGCAGATTGCGGTATTGCGATGGTTCCCAAGAATACATCCATGACCCATCCGGTCGAAAATTTCAGATCCATCCACAGCATGGATGGGTGCCGATCGACTGTCCCCTTCGACTTACCCACTAATCCGGCACAACCCGGCAATATCTCCATCAGCCCAGTAGCTCTACACACAGATTCTCCGCAATCTCGCCACATCAATAACAGCAATGCGTTCATGTAACTAACAGGCGTTTGCGTCCCCCCGTGGGCATTCCATATGGGAAGAGCCGTAACCTTCGTTGGCGCATTAACGCGTCGTGAGGTGCTGACATGGATAAAAAAATGAACAGGATGGGAATCACGGCCGGGCTGATCATCGCCCTGGCGCTGGTGTTCAGCTATGCCACCGTGATTCAGGCCGCGACGGTCGGCAAGGTGGCCGGCACCATCAAGGACGCCGACACCGGCGAACCGTTGCCCACTGTCAACGTGATTCTGGAAGGCACCACCATGGGTGCCACCACCAACCTGGAGGGCGAGTACTTCATCCTCAATGTACCCCCCGGGACCTACTCGGTCCGGGCCACGATGGTGGGCTACAAGACCTCCACCGTGCGCAACGTCCAGGTACAGACCGACCTGACCAGCCGGGTGGACTTCACCCTGCAGCCCACGGTCCTTGAGACCGGGGAAGAAGTGATCG
The DNA here is from genome assembly GCA_003599535.1 of Candidatus Zixiibacteriota bacterium. Classification (GTDB taxonomy): domain Bacteria; phylum Electryoneota; class B3-LCP; order B3-LCP; family B3-LCP; genus SURF-9. The sequence goes on from QZKQ01000013.1 coordinate 31,639, forward strand.
TGGTGGCGGAAAAGCCCTTGATCGAGAAGGACGTAACCGCCAGTCGTACCACCACCACCTCCAGCGAACTGCTGCAGATGCCCGTGGACAACATGCAGGAGATCCTGACCCTGTCCGCCGGAGCGGTGGAAGAAAACGGCAACCTGCACATCCGCGGCGGCCGCAACCGCGAAGTGGCCTTCCTGATTGACGGCGCCGTGGTCGCCGACCCCCTGACCGGGGCCTTCGACGGCGACGTCCCGGAAATGGCCCTGGAAGAAGTGTCCGTCCAGACCGGCGGCTTCGGGGCGGAGTACGGTTCGGCGCAGTCCGGCATCGTCAACATGGTGCTGAAGGAAGGGGGCCCCTCCTACAACGGCGCCTTCCGCCTCAAAACCTCCGATTTCAGCGGCTACCGCCGCGAACCCTGGGCCGAGCAGTTGTGGAACCTGGAAGGCTCGCTGGGCGGGCCCGTCCCCTTCACCGATAAGATGCGCTTCTTCGCCTCCGGGGAATGGTCGCCCGAAGAAGGGATCTACCCCCGCGACGACGAGAACCCCCTGACCCTGCAGGGCAAGCTGACCTACAACCCCGTCCCCAAGATCAAGCTGTCGGCCAGCGGGTTGTACTTCACCAACGATTACCACGATTTCGACCTGAATTACTCCCAGAGCAACGCCTATAACCGTTGGAAGCGCACCACCTTCGAGGACACCAATCCCGACCTGGATCCGGGGGAAAATCCCGCCTTCGCCGGCTGGTTCAACAACAACCAGTTGGACACTGAGTGGGAAGACCTGAACGGCAACGGCACCTTCGAACAGTGGGTGGACCTGGACGGGGACGGGATCAAGGAGTCCAGCGAGCACAACGACCTGGACGGCGACGGCGTGCTGGATACCGAGGACCTGAACAGCAACAACGCCCTGGACAGCTACTTCATGCTCGACCATGTGCCCGACTTCAAGGCCCGCGCCGACCAGTTCGGGCTGAACATGACCCACACCCTGAACGAGAAGACCTTCTACGAGGTGCGCATGAGCCGGTACCGCACCTACTGGAAGTACAATATCGTGGAAAACACCAATGAGGACCAGGACGGCGACGGCCGCTTCGACATGGGCGAGATCCGCTACGGCGCCGACGGGAGCACCTGGGAATGGGTGGACGTCAACGGCGACGGCCTCCGGCAGATCACCGAGGACCTGAACGGCAACGGCCAGTTCGATTTCGAGCAGGACAGCAACCGCGACGGTATCCCCGACTTCGGCCACGACCTGGGCCTGGACGGCCTCCCCTTCACCGGCGACTTCGGTGAAAACGACGGCATGACCACCTCCGAGGACATGGACGGCGACGGCCGCTTCGATCTGAGCGCCGAAGACCTGAACGGCAACGGCCTGTGGGATTTCCGGGTGTACGGTCCCGACCACGACCTGTACGCCGATGATAACCATGACGGCTTCATTGATGCCTCCGAAAGCAACCCCTTCGGCGATCCCATCCCCATGGACCAGTTGCCCATGTCCGGCACCGGCATGCAGGATGACGACGGCTTCTTCAAGTACGGCATCGGCAACACCTTCCACCGCGACCGCTGGCACGAGGACGAGAAGTTCACCTACAACCTGCAGTACCACATGACCAACCAGGTGAACGCCAACCACCAGTTGAAGTTCGGCGCCGAAGGGTCCTACTTCGATATTTCCAACTACGAAGTGGACGCCGCGTCCGGCGGTAACATCTATGGCGAGAACTACCGCGTCTATCCCTACTCGCTGGCCGCCTACGTGCAGGACAAGATGGAATTCGAGGGGCTGATCGTCAACGCCGGGCTGCGCTTCGACTACTTCAACGCCAACTACGATAATTACCCCTCCGACGTTTCCGACCCGGTGGAAGACGTGACCGTGGGCGGGACGATCAAAAATCCGACCTCCGTGCCGGCCAAGTACGCCTGGTCCCCGCGTTTGGGTGTGTCGCACCCCATCACCGACCGCGACGTGCTGTACTTCAACTACGGCCGCTACTTCCAAGTCCCGCGCCTCGACTTCATGTTCCAGAATCTGACCTACGACCTGCGCGGCGCCTTCCCCATCATCGGCAACGCCAACCTGGAACCGGAGCAGACCACCTCCTATGAGCTGGGCGTCAAGCACCAGTTCGCCAATGACCTGGTGCTGAACGTCACCGGCTTCTTCAAGGACATCACCGGCCTGACCGACAACCGCCAGATTTTCTACACCGCTTCCAGTTGGTATGGGCTCTACGACAACACCGACTACGGCAACGTGCGGGGCTTCGAGGTCACCCTGATGAAGCCGCGCACCCGCTACCTGTCGGGGAACCTGACCTACACCTACTCCTTCGCCCGCG
>QZKQ01000109.1 GCA_003599535.1 Candidatus Zixiibacteriota bacterium
CCCGTTTACCAGCAGGATGCCTGGTACCCCCGGGAGCTGGTGACGCTGGGCGAGCCCTACATCGTGCGCGACCTGCGCGGCCAGGTGGTGCAGGTCAACGCCTTCCAGTACAACCCCGCCACCCAGACCCTGCGGGTGTACACCAACATTGAAGTGGAAGTCTTCGTCGCGGGCGCGGGCGGCCCCAACGTGCTGCACCGGGCCCACGCGCTGGAAGCCATGGATCCCACTTTCCGCCAACTCTACCGCCGCCATTTCCTGAATTTCGATGAGACTGACTACACTTTGGTGGACGACCTCGGCCCCATGCTGGTGATCGCCTATGACGGCTTCCTGGGCAATATCCAGCCGTTCGTGGAATGGAAAAATCAGAAGGGCATCCCCACCACCCTGGTGCCGGTATCGAGCATCGGCAACAATTCCACCGCCATCAAGAACTACATTACTTCCCATTACCAGACCAACCAGACTGCCTTCGTACTGCTGGTGGGCGACCACGCCCAGGTGACTTCCTGGATGATCGGCTCGTACGGCTGTGATCCGGTGTACGCCCAGTTGACGGGCAGCGATCACTACCCGGAACTGTTTATCGGCCGCTTCTCGGCAACGGACGGCGCCCAGGTGGACCTCCAGGTGACCAAAGCGATCGAGTATGAGAAGATGCCGCAGGCGGGCGCCGACTGGTATCACAAGGGCACCGGCATTGCTTCCAGCCAGGGCGCCGGCATCGGCCATTACGGCGAGTCTGACTGGGTGCACATGAATTACATCCGCGACGATCTGATGCACTACACCTACACCCTGGTGGACCAGATTTACGATCCGAGCGCCACCTCGGCCATGGTCAGCAACGCCATGAACAACGGGCGCAGCATCGTCAATTACTGCGGCCACGGGTCCAACACTTCCTGGGGCACCACCGGCTTCAACAACACCGCGGTGAACAATCTGACCAACGATAACATGCTGCCGTTCATCCAGAGCGTGGCCTGCCTGAACGGAAACTTCACCGGCACCACCTGCTTCGCCGAAGCCTGGCTGCGGGCGTCGCACAACGGCGAACCGTCGGGCGCGGTGGCCTTCTGGGGTTCATCCTGGAGCCAGTCCTGGGCGCCCCCGATGTACGCCCAGGATGAATTCATTGACCTGATGTGCGCCGAAACGGTGCAGGCCTACGGCGCCCTCTGCTTCAACGGCGCCATGAAAATGAATGACATGTCGGGAACCACCGGCAACAACGAGACGGATCACTGGACCATCTTCGGCGATCCCTCCCTGCAGGTGCGCACCGCCACCCCCACGGCGCTGGCCGCCACCCACGCCTCGAGCATTGACTTCGGAGCCACCACTTTCTCCGTCACGGTGGGCGGGGTGGAAGGCGCCCTGTGCGCCCTGTCGGCTGCCGGCCAGTTCCTGGGCAACGGCTACACCAACGCCAGCGGTTCGGCCGCCATCACCGTGACCGGCACACTGCCCTTCGGCGGATCGGCCACCCTGACGGTGACCGCCTACAACCGTATCCCCTATTTCTCCCAGATCGCGATAGTCGGCGGAACGCCTCCGGCGCTGGATGTCACGCTGACTCCGGTGGGTTCCACCCAGATTCCGGCCGGCGGCGGTTCCTTCACCTACGACGCCACTCTGGCCAATACCGGGGCCGCGGCGGTCAGCTTCAATGCCTGGATCGGGCAGTACACTCCGGCGGGCCAGTGGCAGGGACCGTTGCTGGGCCCGCTGGCGCTGACTCTGCCGGCCGGAGCCAACATCACCCGCCAGCGCAGTCAGAACGTGCCGGGCACGGCCGCGCCGGGGAGTTACACCTACCGCGGCTACGTGGGCTTCTACGGCAACACCGCCTGGGACAGCTCCAGCTTCAGCTACACCAAGCTGTCGGGCGACGCCGAGGGGACGGTGCATGACTGGGCCAACTGGGGCGAAAGCTTCGACCTGGAAATCCCGGTGACGGTGCTGCCGGAAACCGTGGTGCTGAAGGGCAGCTATCCCAACCCCTTCAACCCCAGCGCCACCATAGCCTTCGACCTGCCTCAGGTTACCTGGGTGACGCTGCAAGTGTTCGACCTGCAGGGCCGCCGCGTGGCTACCCTGGTGGACGGCCTGCGCACTGCCGGATCCCACCAGGCGACGTTCGACGCCACGGGCCTGCCTTCGGGCCTGTACCTCTACCGCCTGAACGCCGGCGGACTGGAAAGCGTTGGGAAGATGATGCTGGTGAAGTGACGCAAACCGTTAACTGTGAACCGAGAACCGGAAGGGGCGCGAAAAATCGCGCCCTTTTTGATTTGGAGTGCGGAAGCTTGTCCGTCGTCAGACGGATCCCTTCGGGGCTTCCGCTTTGGTAGAGCGGCAGCTTGTGGCAACGCCATCCCTTTGGGGCTGCCACCTGTCCGCCCAGTGTCATTGCGAGGCCACGGTTTCCAGTGGCCGAAGCAATCTCAGAATCCAGGGTGGGAGAATGCTTCGTCATCCGTCTGCCGACGGATTCCTCGCCACGCCGTGGCCCCTTTGGGGCAATGACACTGGAAAAGCCTGCCGTCAACGTGCAAACAAATGCCGGGTGCAAAAAATTGCACTGGATTTTGGGGAGGAAATGTGGTATATTATGGCTGCTGGCTGCTGGCTGCTGGCTGCTGGCTGCTGGCTGATGGCTGCTGGCTCCCGGCTGTCGGCTCTCATTCTTCGTTCTTAGATCTTCGTTCTTCGTTCCTTTCTGGAGATCCCATGCACCGCCTCACCCTGCTGACGATCTGCGCCCTGCTATGGGCCGCCCCAGCCCAGGGCCAGTGGCCGACGACCGTGCGGGACAACTTGGTGATTGCGAACCAGCCCGACGTCACCGAGGAGTACTCTTCGGCTTTTCCCCTGGCCGCAGGCCGCGTCCTGGTCATTCTCGGCAAGAGCGATTTGGATACGGGCGTGTGCTACCAGATCATTGATCCGGAAGGCACCCTGCAATTTTCCCTGCCCACCCCGGTATGCCCGGCCCGCCCCATCCTGGGGGCGCCCAAGGCTGTTCCCGACGGCTTGGGCGGGGTGTTGGTAGCGTTCGAGAGCTATGCCCAGATCGGTCATTGGGCGCAGCGCTTCGACAGCCTGGGCAACCTCCTGTGGGGGGATTCCGGGGTAGTGGTAACGGAAACCAACAATGGCCATTTCAAGATGAGTGGGGACGGCCAGGGCGGAATGTACTTCGGCTTCAGCACAGGATCACCGCTCCAACGCCTTTACCTGCAACGTCTGGATGCGGATGGGCAGCGGCTCTGGCCCGGTCCCAACGGCATCCCGGTCAGCACTACCGCCGGCCACCAGACCTCTCCCCTGGTGACCTCTGACGGGCAGGGGGGCTGCTACATCGCCTGGCAGGACAACACCCCGCCCTGGAGTCCCAATTACGATCTGCGCTGCCAGCACTTCACTTCCCAAGGGCAGCCCCTGTGGGATCCCCAGGGAGTTTACGTGGCCGGCTATTCGCTCAGCGCCGAGGTGCTGACCGAAGGGGGGGATCTAATCGTCCATAACCCCGGCACGCCCGGATACGCCTACCGCCTCTCGCCTCAGGGCCAACTGCGCTGGGCGGCCCCCTTCGTCAGCTACGAGACTGGTGGATCCACCGATGAGGCCACTATGGTGCTGGGGGAGCCAGGGTATCTGTACACCGTCTTTTACGATAGCCAAAACATTTATGCCCAGCGGATCAGCCCCCAGGGGGAGGTGCTCTACCCCCACCATTACGGGAGCCTCCGGGTGGGGGCACCCCTGGAGTGGACCGGGCTGGCCGGGGGCACCTCGGTGGGGGCCGCCTACCGATACCCTTACCTGTTTGCCTTCTTTTACACGCAGCAGCACGCCACTGGCACCGATCCGCCGCGCCTGGCCGTCCAGCGGATTGATTCCACTGGACGGGCGCAGTGGGGGCCGATGGGGGCCATACTGACGGGGTGGAACGATCCTCCACCGAGCATTCAAGTGCCGTCGAACCTCAAACTGGTGCCGGATGACCAGGGGGGGGTGACGGCGGTATGGAGCAAGCGCGAACCGTTGTCGGGGTCCAGCGACGTGCTGGCCAAACATATGCGGGCGGACGGGAGTCTGGGGGGATTCATCAATGATGCTTCTGCTTCTGAACCGGGTGCAGACGCGGGCTTCATCGCGTCCCAAACCGTCAGCCTGTCCGTCTCCCCGAATCCGTGTAATCCATCCACCACCATCCGTTTCGATCTGCCGCAGGCGGGATACGTGCGGCTGGAGGTGTTCGATACGGCGGGCAGGCGGGTGGGGAACGTCGGGTTCGCCGCGAAAAGCGGCCCCTTCGGGGGAGAACCCGACCTACAGTGGTATCCGGCGGGCAGTCACGCGGTGACGTTCGACGGGGCGGGGTTGCCTTCGGGGGTGTATTTGGTGAGGCTGGAGGCAGGGGGTGCGTCGCAGGTGCAGAAGGTGGTGCTGCTGAAGTAACTAATAACGAAGAACTAATAACTAAGGGCGGCCACACCGGGCCGCCCCTACTTTTTACTTTTCACTTTTCACTTTTTACTTACTTCAGAAGCACCACCTTCTGCACTGCCGTCCCCTCCCCTGCCGCGAGCCTCACAAAGTATATCCCGCTGGGCAGCCCGGAAGCGTCAAACGTGACCTCGTGTCTCCCCGCTCCTTGCCACCCGTCCACCAATGTTTTCACTTCGCGGCCGGCCGTATCGTAGATCCTTAGACTGACCAAGCCAGGAGCCGGGAGCCGATAGCCGATAGCCGTGGAGGGATTGAAGGGGTTGGGATACGGGAGGTGCAGTGCAAATGCCCGCGGAGCAACGGGCATCTCCTCGAACGGAGCGACAGGTACAGGTTCCGCGGCCGTCTTGATCAGGTACACGTCGTATAAACCTGCCCCGTAGGAATCCGTCAATCCGGCAATGGCATACCCACTGTCGGTGGTCTGTTGCACACAATGACCACAGTCATAACCGCTACCACCGAAAGTCTGCTGCCAGATCTGTGTGCCATCGAGGTCAACCTTGACCAAATAAACATCAGGACCACCTGCACCGTAGGAAGAGGTTGGTCCAGTGATGATGTACCCGCCGTCCACGGTCTGCTGTACACAAAAACCATCTTCATTATCGCTCCCGCCGAAGGTACGCGTCCATAGGGTGTCACCATTGACATCAGTCTTTATCAAGTAGACATCATAGCTACCTGCACCAAACGAGTTCGTCCTTCCGATGATAACGTATCCCTCATCCGAAGTCTGCTTCACGCTGATACCAATATCGGTATTGCTCCCTCCGAAGGTGTGTGTCCAGGTTGTATCCCCGTTGGCATTGGTTTTGATCAGGTATACGTCGTAATCACCTGCGCCGTAAGATTTCGTGTATCCGGCAATGATGTAACCACCATCCAGGGTCTGTTGCACACAGCGGCCTTCATCTGCCTCGTTCCCCCCGAAGGTGCGAGTCCAAAGCGAATCCCCGTTGGCATCGGTTTTAATCAGATAAACGTCGAAATAACCTGCTCCGTAGGAGACTGTACCTCCAGTGATGATGTAACCGCCATCTGCGGTTTGCTGTATGCAACAACCGCGGTCACAACCCGCTCCACCGAAGGTTTGCGTCCAGATTGTATCGCCGCCGGTGTCGGTTTTCATCAGGTAAACGTCTTGGTCGCCTACGCTGAAGGATCTCGTATACCCGGTGATGATGTACCCGCCATCCACTGTCTGCTGCACGCTTTCACTGTAATCGTCATCGCTCCCGCCGTAAGTACGCGTCCAGATTGTGCCCCCGTCGGCATCAGTCTTTATCAGGTAAAAATCAAGTCCGCCGGCACCGAAGGATCTCGTACCGCCAGCGATGATGTATCCGCCATCCGTGGTCTGCTGCACGTTTTCACCATAATCGTAGTTGCCCCCGCCGTAGGTGCGCGTCCAGAGGGTGTCGGGCGGCTGGGCGAAGGCCATAGCGGCCAGCGTCAGCAGAGCCAGGCCGGTCAGCAGGAATTTGATCCGGATATCCATGACCTACCTCCGTTATTTCAGTAAGACCAGCTTTTTCGTCGCGGCGAAATCCCCCGCCTGCAGCCGAGCCAGGTACACCCCCGAAGGCAGGCCGCCGGCGTCGAAGACAACCTGGTAGGCGCCGGGATCCAGCCATTCGTGGACCAGCACGGCTACTCGGCGGCTGGCCAGGTCAAAGATGGCCAGCTCTGCCTGGCTGCGGACCGGCAGGGCAAAGGAGATCAGGGTAGTGGCGTTGAAGGGGTTGGGAAGGGGACTGCCCAGGGCGTATTCCGTGGGACCAGCGGAAGGATCGGAAGGGAAGATGATTCCCGGGGCAAACACCCCCACACCTGACAGGACCACGGCCGTTTCCTGGGCATTGTTCAGGAGGGTGAGGGATTCACTGTAGACGGCCTGCTGCATGGGGCGGAAGGCCACCGAAACCACCAGGGAGTCCAGGGGCGGGATCACCGCTGAAGCGGGGCCGATGAGGGTGAAATCGGCGTGGCTGACGACCATGGCGTCAATGACCAGGGTGTCGTCGCCCGCGTTGCGGATGACCAGGGGCAGGAGGGCCGAGCTGTCCACCCAGACGAAGCCGAAATCCAGGGAATCGGGGACCTGGATGAGGGGGCGGGGTTCCGCGGCCGTCTTGATCAGGTACACATCCCTCTGGCCTGCGCCGTAGGAAGCTGTAAATCCGGCAATGGCATACCCCCAATCTGATGTCTGCTGCACGCTTTTACCTAGCTCATCACCGCTTCCGCCGAAGGTACAAGTCCATATTGTGTCTCCGTCTGCGTAGGTTCTAATCAGATAAACATCGTACAATCCTGCCCCAAAGGAATCCGTCATTCCGGTGATGATATACCCACCATCCGTTGTCTGTTGGACGCTACGGCCCTCATCATAGCCGCTACCGCCGTAGGTACGAGTCCAAGGGAAACAGCCGGAGGAGTCGGTCTTGATCAGGTAAACGTCCCTGGGGCCGCCGACGAAGAAGGGCTCGGTCCATCCGGCGATGACGTATCCGCCGTCTACGGTTTGTCGTACACTGAACCCTTGATCATCATAGCCTCCACCGTAGGTGCGCGTCCAACACGTATCGCCATTGGCGTCGGTTTTTATCAGGTATACATCCCAAATCCCCTGATCAGAAGCCATTGCTCCAGTTACTACGTATCCGCCGTCCGTGGTCTGCCGCACGCATTTTCCTAAATCATCCCTGCTTCCTCCGAAAGTGCGCGTCCAGATTATATCCCCGTTGGCATCGGTCTTGATCAGGTAAACGTCAGTATAGCTTGAACTTAAGGGAACAGTCAACCCGGTTATAATGTACCCGCCGTCATAGGTCTGCCGAACACAGTAGCCTTCATCTCGGTAACTTCCATCAATTTTTCTGGTCCACAAAGTATCGCCGGAAGAGTTGGTCTTTACTAAGTAAACGTCACGATTGCCTCCGGCACAGGAATCCGTCCGTCCAGCGACGATGTACCCGCCGTCAGTAGTCTGGTGCACGCTATAACTATAATCGTCACCGTTCCCGTCGTAAGCGCGGGTCCAATTAGTATCTCCAGAAACGTCCGTTTTAATCAGAAAAACATCTGTTGCAGGGTAATTACCTGTATATCCGGCGATGATGTACCCGCCATCGAAGGTCTGCTGCATGCTTTCGCCAACATCCAGTTCACTCCCCCCGTAGGTGCGCGTCCAGAGGGTGTCGGGCGGCTGGGCGAAGGCCGTGGCGGCCAGCATCAGCGCTCCTAGCACGAATATACTGATGACCCACGACTTTTTCATGTCCTGTTCCTCCTGATATCGGGTGGACCTATGGTTTTTTCTCGATGAATCCGGCCATATGAGGGTGACTTCAGGCGATTTGTGCAGGTGGTATATTCTCGCCGGAGGCGGGGGACGTATCCCCGAAAGGATCCGAACCGCTGGATCCGGCGCGGAGACTGCCCCATGGCGGCGCTTTCGGGCAACGCGGATTTATTGTCGGGAGGCGTCAGGGTAAGAAATTCGGACAGTGCGTGTGGGTGGATGAGGGTGTGGGCGCAGGGACAATATACAACTAGTTTTCTGAAATGTCAAGCATTCTTTTTGCATTTGTCCCATTTTTCCCCCGCAGAAATTACCGAAGACATTGGTCCCCGCCAACGGCATGGCTATACTCCCCCCTCCCAATCCTCCCCCCCACTCCGTAACACCTGCAAAATCACTTTTCACCCGGTCGCGGGCGGCGATCCGCGGCCGCAGCCTGAGGCACGCATGGACAACACCACCGTCGCCGCGCCGGAACTGACCCTCGCTTCCCGCGTGCGGCTGAACAACGGCCTGGAGATGCCCTACCTGGGCTTGGGGGTGTACCTCATCCCCGAAGGCCCGCCCGCCGTCCGGGCGGTGCGCTGGGCCCTGGAGGCCGGCTACCGGCTGATTGACACCGCCAGCGCCTACGGCAATGAGCGATCCGTGGGGCAGGCCATCCGCGAGAGCGGCATCCCCCGGTCGGAAGTCTTCGTCACCACTAAGCTGGCCACCACCGAGCAGGGGTACGAATCCGCCCTGAAGGCCTTTTCCGCCAGCCTGAACCGGTTGGGGCTGGATTACGTGGACCTGTACCTGATTCACTGGCCCGTCACCGCCCGGCGGGTGGACAGTTGGAAAGCGCTGGAAACCCTGGCCCAGGACAGCCGCTGCCTGGCCATCGGCGTGTCCAACTACATGATCCGCCACCTGCAGGAAGTGTTCGACTGCTGTGCGACGGTTCCGGCGGTCAACCAGATCGAGCTGTCGCCCTACATCTACGGGATGCACAGCGGCCTGGTGGACTTCTGCCGGCAGCAGGGCATCGTCCTGGAAGCCTACAGCCCCCTGGCCAAGGCGCGGAAGCTGAACGATCCCCGCCTGGTGCAAATCGCGGAGCAGCACGGCAAGACTACCGCCCAGGTGCTGATTCGCTGGGCGCTGCAGCACGATTTCGTGGTTATCCCCAAGTCGGCCGATCGCGGGCGCATCCGGGAAAACGCCGCGGTATTCGACTTTTCCCTGTCGCCGGAGGACATGGCCCGGCTGGACGCCTTCAACCTGAGCCTGGCCACCGGATGGGATCCGCGGGGGGTGCCATGACCATCCTCTACATCTTCCCCCACCCTGACGACGAATCCTTCGGGCCGGGGGCGGCTCTGGCGGCGCAACGGCGGCAGGGACACCAGGTGCACCTGCTCACTCTGACCAAAGGCGGCGCCACCCGGCAGCGGCACAAGTTCGGCTATTCCATCGAGCAGATGGGCGAAATCCGGGCCCGCGAAATGCAGGACGTGGCCCGGGTCCTGGACCTGTCGGGCATGACCATCCTGGACTTCCCCGACAGCGGCCTGAAGGAGGTGGACCCGCGCGAGCTGGAGGACGCGGTGCGGGCTGAGATCCTGCGGGTGCGCCCCCAGGTGATCGCCACCTACCCGGTGCACGGCATCAGCGGCTTCCACGACCACCTGGTGGCCCACGCGGTGGTCAAGCGGGTGTTCGTGGAACTGCGGGGGAATCCAGACGCTCCCCGGCGGCTGGCCTTCGAAGCGCTGACCGAGGAGGATGTGGCCCGCTTCAGCTTCTTCCGCCTGACGGGATCGAAGCCGGAGGAGATTGACTGCGAGATGGAGGTGCTCCCCGAGGACATTGACCGGGCGGCCCGGGCGCTGGACTGCTACGTCACCTACCGGGACACGGTGGCGGGGTCGAACATCAAGGATTTCCTGGTCTCGCCGGCGCGCTTCGAGATTTTCCAGGAACGCCACGATCCCCCGTTGGGAGGGCTGTTCGAACAGTTGTGAAAACGCGGCGGGCGCCCTCATTCCGGGTGAGACAGGCACCTGTCGCTTGATGCTTGATGCTCGGAGGGCCACGCTTCTTTGTGGCCATGCTTTCGTGTCATTGCGATCCGCCAGTTGACGGAGAGGCAATCTCCGCCCCTCGCCCAGCCCCCTCGCCTAGCCCTCCCGCCAGTGTCATTGCCCCGAAGGGGCCACTGCGTGGCGAGGCCCCGTTTTTCAGGGGCCGAAGCAATCTCAAGCCCCGCCCCCCTCGCCCAGCTTCCCTCCAGTGTCATTGCGAGGGACGAAGTCCCGAAGCAATCTCAAGCTCCGCCTCGCCCAAGCGTAAACGACTGGGTTACGGATAGAAGAAAAGCCCCATCATGGTCATAAAGTAATTGATATGCTAACTGCCCCGGCCGTGGTGGCATGCTTCTGGTTCCCGGAGGGCGGGGAGAGGGATGGGGGTCCTCGCTTCTTGGTGCCCTGACGACGACCTCCGGCCCACGCCTCTGCTAACCGGGAAACGAAGCATGAGGGTGATGACGCTCGGGGGGAGCATGCTTCGTCTCCCGACCGGTTAAGCGTCGCGGCCGTGAACCCCTGCCGTGGCGGTCGGGAGCCACCACGCAGTGGCCCCTGCGGGGGAAGCATGCCACCACAGCATTACGTTCATCATTTGATCTATGACCATTATGGGGCTTTTTTCTATCCGTAGCCCCGTCGTTTTCCCGCCACGAAGTGGTCACTGCGTGAAGGGGATAACGGCGCGGACGGCTGGGCGGGGGGCGGAGATTGCTTCGGCCCCTGAACAACGGGGCCTCGCCACGCAGTGGCCCCTTCGGGGCAATGACACTGGCGAGGGGGAAGGCGGGGACCCCAAAGGGGCAAGCTAAGCCCCGCCCCTTTTCCATGTTCGCCGTCCCCCCCTTTTCGCCAACTATTTCACAAGCCCCGGCGTACCTACAGGGAGCGCTTCCGGCGCCGTTTCACGTTCTCCACCGCACTATTTCCCCGGCCGGCGCCCTGCGCCCCTGCCGGCCGCACCCTATTCCAAACCGAAGAGACATTCCCATGAAAGCTGCCGTATTTCTGGGGGACGGGCGCCTCGAGGTGCGCGAAGTCCCCGCTCCGGAACCCGGCCCCGGCCAGGTGCGCGTGCGCCTGGAAGGAGGCGGCGTCTGCGCCTCCAACCTGCCGGTGTGGGAAGGCCGCACCTGGTTCCAGTACCCCCTCCAACCCGGCGCTCCGGGCCACGAAGGCTGGGGCCGGGTGGACGCCGTGGGCCGCGAGGTGCGCCACCTGCGTCTGGGCGAGCGCGTGGCGATGCTCTCCGCCCGGGCCTACGCCGAATACGACGTGGCCTCCGCCGACGCCATCGTCCCCCTGCCCGAAGAGCTGCGCCTGCGCCCTTTCCCCGGCGAACCGCTGGGCTGCGCCGTGAATGTCTTCCGCCGCAGCGAAATCCGCACCGGGCACACCGTGGCGGTGATCGGCCTCGGTTTCCTGGGTGCGCTGCTGACCCGCCTGGCCTCCGACGCCGGAGCCCGGGTCCTCGCCCTGGCCCGCCGCCCCTACGCCCTGGCTCTGGCCCGCGAATTCGGCGCCGCCGAAACCGTGATCATGGACGACCACTGGAAGGTCATCGAGCGGGTACGGGAATGGACCGGCGGAGAGTTCTGCGACCGGGTGATCGAATGCACCGGGCACCCCTGGCCCCTGGACCTGGCCGGCGAACTGACCCGGGTGCGCGGCAAGCTGGTGGTGGCGGGGTACCACCAGGAAGGCTTGCGGCAGATCAACATGCAACTGTGGAACTGGCGTGGGCTGGACGTGATCAACGCCCACGAACGCGACACCGAAGTGTACGTGAATGGCATCCGCGAAGCCGTGCGCCAAGTGGCCTCCGGCAAGCTGGATCCCACCCCCCTCTACACTCACACCTTCGAACTGGAAGAGATCCAGGCCGCCTTCGAAACCCTGCACCGGCGGCCCGACGGTTTCGTCAAAGCCCTGGTGAGCCTATGAAACGCGCCCCCAACCCCTACTCCACGCCCCGCGTGGGCTTCCTGGGAGTGGGCTGGATCGGCCGGCACCGGATGGAAGCCCTGGCCCGTAGCGGCCGGGTGGAAGTGGCGGCCATCGCCGACCCGGTCGAGGAACTGGTCCTGAAAGCCCGGGAGATCGCCCCCCGCGCCGAGCTGGCCGACGGCCTGGCGCCCCTGTTGGATATGGATCTGGACGGCCTGGTCATCGCCACCCCCAGCGCCCTCCACGCCGAACAGGCCCTGGCCGCCTTTGACGCGGGGCTGGCGGTGTTCTGCCAGAAGCCGCTGGGCCGCACCGCCGCCGAAACCCGCATGGTGATCGAAGCCGCCCGCCGGGCCGACCGCCTCCTGGGGGTGGATCTCTCCTACCGCTTCACCCGGGGCATGCAGGCCATCCGCGACCGGGTGCGCGCCGGAGACTTGGGCCGGATCTACGCCGTGGACCTGGTCTTCCACAACGCCTACGGCCCGGACAAGCCCTGGTTCTACGACCCCGCGCTCTCCGGCGGAGGCTGTGTGGTGGACCTGGGTATCCACCTGGTGGACCTGGCCCTCTGGACCCTGGATTTCCCCCGGATCGAAGCCGTCACCAGCCGCCTGTACGCCGGCGGCGAACCACTGGACGGCCGCCGCGACCGGGTGGAAGACTACGCCTTGGCCCGCCTCGACCTGGAGACCGGCGCGGCGGTGACCCTGGCCTGCTCCTGGAAGGTGTCGGCCGGCTGCGACGCGGTCATCCAGGCGGCTTTCTACGGCACCGGCGGCGGGCTGGCGCTGCGCAACGTGGACGGGTCGTTCTACGACTTCCGGGCCGAGCAGTACCGCTGGACCGCCCGCGAAATTCTGGTTGAACCGCCCGACGACTGGGGCGGCCGCGCCGCGGTGGACTGGGCCGAACGCCTGGTCCGCAGCCGGGAATACGATCCCGACATCGAGCGGGTGCTGGACACCGCCCAGGCCCTGGACGCAATTTATCAACGGTGAAATTGGAATGGAAGAAACGGGAGAACAGGGATTATCCGAGCAGCGCACCGACCTGGCCTATCAGCGCACCCTGCTGGCCAACGAACGCACCTTCAGCGCCTGGGTGCGTACGGGTTTGGCGTCCGTGGTGGCCGGTCTGGCCGTGGAGCAGCTTCTGGTGGTGCAGAAGAGCTGGATGTCCAGGACGCTGGGCGCCATCTTCATTCTCATGGGAGCGGTATTTTTCCTGATCGCCAGTTGGCGGTACTGCCGGGAATGTGGCCATCCAGGGTTGAAGGGGATGCAGATCACACCCCTGTGGGTGGTGCGCCTGGTGACAATTGTGCTGCTGATTTCCGCAGTGCTGTCGCTGGGGCTGCTGTTCTTTCTCCCATAGCCGGGCCGGCGGTCAATCAGAGGTCACTTCGAACGGGATGCTGACGGTGCCGAACCTCTCCCCGCTGACAGCGTCCACCAGGTCGGCCCGCAGGCTGAGTGCCTCGGTTTCCGGCTCGATCGCTTCGAAGTAGAGGAATCCGGAAACGCTGCCTCCGGGTTCGATGACCCCGTCCGGGAGTGCCTGCCGGATCATTTCCTCGGTGGGCAATGCGACCTCCCGCCAGTAGGTGAGATAACGCTGGTGGTAGAGCGGATCGTGATAGATCGGCCCCCGGTAAGCCGGCATCCCGGGATAGTAGCGGGCATAGAAGGGTGCGACGAAAAAGCGGTGATGATAGAAGCGTGGATTGTCCACCACCACCGGTTCGTGGATGGCGCCTTCTACTTCGAAGGGAGGCAGGGCGGCGTAACGGCGCCCCTGGTCGGCCACCAGGGCCAGATTCTCGTAGCGCAGCAGCAGGGGATGTTCGCTCTGATTGTTAACTGTGACCCGCAACGGTGTCACCCGCCGGGCGATCTCCTCGCGGCCCGGCCAGGCTTCCACTTCCGCCGCCAGCATGACCCCCGCCGCCCCGGCCACGGCCGCCAGGCCGTCCACCTGCCGGGCTTCCGGCGCCGGGACCAGTTGCGGCCGGCTGCGCCCGCATCCTCCCAATGCCGGCAGCAGGGCGGCGGCGAGGATGAACCCTGTCACGGTGCGCATGAATTCTCTCTCCTTACAGGACTGAGGTATTGCGTTTTCTATGGCACGGATTCGGAGGGCCACGCTCGGTCGTGGCCCAAACTGGCGATCTTTTCGATGCCTCAACGGCCACTATCGGTTAACTGACGGATGGCCCTCCGAAACGGCAACATTGTCTGGGCAAAAATGTAAGCCTTCTCCCTGGTGAAGCCATCCGCAGCATTTGTTACGACTGCTCGGATCCCAGGGTGGGGAGGAAGCCCCGCCGGCCGGATGCGGCAGTCGAGAACGGTCGCCTTCCGGTTATCGCCTTATGCCCGAAAAACACCCCTCTGCCGAGGACCGCGACAGTCCCTTAAAGGACGTTTCATCTCGGGAACTCCGGGAAATTGACCGGTTGATCGCTCCCAATGCCCGCATCATCTATGAGGCCATCCGCCGGGCGGGGGAAGAGGAAATCCAGCGGTCAGCCAGCGGATTGGCCTGGTCGGGGTTGGCCGCCGGCATGTCCATGGGTTTCTCGCTTATCAGTATGGGATTGCTTCAGGCCCACATCCCCGAAAGTACGTGGCAGCCGTTACTGGTTCGCCTGGGTTATAGCGTAGGTTTCCTGATCATCGTGCTGGGCCGCCAGCAGCTCTTCACAGAAACCACCCTGACGGCCATTCTGCCCCTGCTGGCCCGCCCCCAGCGGGATATGTTCCTGGCCGTGATAAAGCTTTGGGGTACGGTCCTGGGAGCCAACCTGCTGGGCGCCTTCGCCTTCGCCCTCATCATCGAAAACACCGATATTTTCGCTCCGACCTACCACCGGGCCTTTGAGCTGCTGGCTTGGGAGCAATACACCGGGTCCTGGATTTCGATCTTCATCCGCGGCATCTTCGCCGGCTGGCTGATCGCTCTCATGGTCTGGCTTCTGCCCGCCTCGGGAGACAGCCGCTTCTGGGTCATCATCGTCATCACCTACCTCGTGGCCCTGGCCAATTTCACCCACATCATCGCCGGGTCTGTGGAAGTGCTCTTCCTGGTCGCCTCCGGATCCCTGTCCTTATGGCAATACCTGGGCAATTACATGATTCCCACCCTGCTGGGCAACATCCTCGGAGGCACCTCCATCGTGGCGGCGCTGAACCACGCCCAGGTGGTGGCGGGAAATCAGAACCGGACCTGACCGCATCCGGCCGCCGGACCCGGGAACTCGCACCCCCCTTTTCTGATTTAATCTTGGGGCGCATTACCCGGCGATTTCGCCCCATCATGCAATAGATCGATCCCCCGGCTTTGGATTTCATCATCGCCCTGCAACCCCCGGTTTGGAACGCGCCTTCCAGCGGTGAAGGCGCGTTGCCCGTTTATGGAGCCCAACTGTGACACAGATTCAAGATACTCTGCGCAACCTGGCCATCATCGCCCACGTGGACCACGGCAAGACCACTCTGGTGGACGCCATGCTCCGGCAGTCCGGCATCTTCCGCGACAACCAGGTGGTGGCCGAGCGGGTCATGGACCGCCTGGACCTGGAACGGGAGAAGGGCATCACCATCATGGCCAAGAACACCGCCCTGCTGTACGGCGGAGTGACCATCAACATCGTGGACACCCCCGGCCACGCGGACTTTGGCGGCGAGGTGCAGCGCATCCTGAAGATGGTGGACGGCTGCCTCCTGCTGGTGGACGCCTCCGAAGGCCCCCTGCCCCAAACCCGCTACGTGCTCTCCAACGCCCTGGCCAACGGGCTCTCGCCCATCGTGGTCATCAACAAGATTGACCGGCCCGACGCCCGCACCGCCGAAGTGGTGGACGAGGTGCTGGAACTGTTCCTGGACCTGGACGCTTCCGAGGAGCAGTGCCACTTCCCCCTGGTGTATTGCGTGGCCCGCGAGGGCACCGCCACCCCGGACCTGGCCGTCCCCGGTACCGACCTGCGCCCCCTGTTCGACCTGATCCTGGACAAGGTGCCGCCGCCCGCCTTCGAACCGGGGCACCCGCTGCAGTTGCAGATCACCACCCTGGATTACAGCGATTACCTGGGCCGTATCGGCATCGGGCGGGTCACCAACGGCGAGATCCGGGTGGGGCAGACCGTGCTCATGGCCGCCACCGGCGACGACGGCGCCGCCCGCCGCGCCAAGGTCACCCAGCTCTTCGGCTTTTCCGGCCTGAAGCGCGTCCCGGTCGCTGAGGCCGGAGCCGGGCATATCGTGGCCATCGCCGGGATCGAGGGCATTCGCCTGGGCGACACCCTGACCGATCCTGAGAACCCCCGACCCCTGCCCCCGCTGAAAATAGACGAGCCCTCCCTGGAGATGGTCTTTTCCATCAACACCTCGCCTTTCTCCGGGCGCGAAGGAACCTACCTGACCACCCGGCAGTTGCGCGAGCGGCTGTTCAAGGAAGTGCAGGGCAACCCCTCCATCATGGTCGAAGAGACCGATTCCTTCGACGCCTTCAAGGTGGTCGGCCGGGGGGAGCTGCAACTGGCCATCCTGATTGAGACCATGCGCCGGGAAGGGTACGAATTATCCGTGGGCAAGCCCACCGTGCGCACCCGCCGCGAAAGCGGGCAGATCCTGGAGCCGTTCGAATACCTGGTCATTGACGGTCCCGAGGCGTACATCGGCGCGGTGACCCAGGCGGTGGGGATGCGCAAGGGGCGGCTGACCAAGATGGTCAACCACTCTTCCGGATGGATCCGCCTGGAAGCGGAAATCCCCCTGCGCGGCTTGATCGGCCTGCGTTCCCTGCTGATGGTGGAAACCCGCGGCACGGCCATTCTGAACCACCTGTTTCTGGGGTGGCGCCCCTGGCTGGGCGAATTCGGCGCCCCGGCCAACGGTTCCCTGGTGGCCGACCGCACCGGCCGGGCCACCGCCTACGCCATCGAAAACCTGCAGGAACGCGGCCAGATGTTTGTCGCCCCCGGTGATGACGTCTATGCCGGCATGGTGGTGGGCGAGAATTCCCGCCCCGAAGACATCTGGGTCAACGCCACCAAGGAGAAGAAGCTGACCAACATGCGCGCCTCCAATTCCGAAGAAGGCTATCATCTGCACCCTCCCCGCATTCTGTCACTGGAACAGGCCCTGGAATTCATCGCCGCGGACGAGCTGGTGGAAGTGACTCCCGAATCCCTCCGCCTGCGCAAGCGCCACCTGAATCCCGACCTGGCCAAACAGGCCAAACGGAACGCCGGCGCCGGTCTCCCCTGATCCCGCTTTCAGGCCCGGGGGGAACATCTGGCTTCCCCCCGGATATAATCTTTACAGAACAAAGACTTAAGCATTGGGCTTTCCCGCGATCGGGAGGGCCATACCTCGTCGTGACCCTCCCCAGGTGTAGTCCTTTACCCTTTGGGCCACGCTCCATCAGCGGACGGATGGCCCTCCGAAACTGCGACTCAATCCGGGCAAATGCCGGCCTTCTCGCAGAATACCGCTTCCCGGCCCTGATCACTTCCCTCTGCAAGGCGTTTACGGATTGAAGGAAAGGCAATTATTCTCTTGCTTTCATGGTAAATTACCTCTAACTTGAAGTTATTCTGCGGTATTGTGCAATTTTGCCGTAAAGTATAAAAAATACTGCACTTGGCTCACGCACCGACGCCCTGCTGATTCATAATTCCCATTGCCGGCACCATCCATCTTCCACTGTATATTCATGAGGTGAACTATTGCCTCCGCCTGAAGAAGTCTCTCTCCCCCCGCGCTTTCCCCGTGCGTCCTGTGACGTTGTCGCTCTGGCCGCTTCCGCCGGTGGATTTGCCGCGCTAAGCCACGTCCTGGCCGGTCTTCCCGCCGCCTTCCCGGCCGCCTTGGTGGTGGTTCAGCACCTCGACCCCCGGCACCGCAGCCTTATGCCCGAGCTCCTGGCCCGGCGCACCTCCCTGACTGTCACGCAAGCCAAGCAGGGGGACGCCCTGCAGCCCAGCCACGTTCACATCGCCCCCCCCAATTTCCATCTCCTGGTCAACTCCGACGGCACTCTGGGCCTGACCCAGACCGAGCTGGTGCACTTCGTGCGCCCTTCCGCCGACCTGCTGTTCGAATCCGTGGCCGCCAGCTATCGCGACCGCGCCATCGCCGTGGTCCTGACCGGTACCGGCAGCGATGGCAGCATGGGGGTCCAGGCCATCCACAAAATGGGCGGAACCGTCATCGCCCAGGATGAAGAATCCAGTGAATTCTTCGGCATGCCCGGCGCCGCGATTAATACACACTGTGTGGATCTGATTCTGCCCCTGGAAGAGATCCCCCACACCCTGATAAACCTGGTAGGCAAAGGAACCGCACCATGAGAGGATCGGAACACGATCACCAGTTTGAAGCTCTGCTCAATTTTATGAAGCATGACCGCGGCTTCGACTTCACCGGCTACAAACGTTCCAGCCTGATGCGCCGGATGAATAAGCGCATGGTCGAAATCGGCTTGCAGGACTACACCGATTACAGGGATTATCTGGAAGTCCACCCCGATGAATTCGTCCATCTCTTCAATACGATTCTAATCAATGTGACCTCCTTCTTCCGCGACCCGGAGGCTTGGGAGTATCTGCGGCAGGAGGTCATCCCCAAAGTGGTGGAAGCCGCGGTAGGGTACGAAAATATCCGGGTATGGAGTGTGGGCTGCTCTTCCGGCCAGGAAGCCTACTCCCTGGCCATCGCGCTCGCCGAATACATGGGTTCGGAGGCCTACAGGCGGCGAGTGAAGATCTACGCCACCGACGTGGATGAGGAGGCCCTGCGCCAGGCTCGCCAGGCCACCTATTCCCTCCGGGAAATGGAAGGCTTGCCCGAAGATCTGCGCGACAAATATTTCGAGCAATCCGGCAGCACCCTCACTTTCCGCCAGGATCTGCGCCGGGCCATCATCTTTGGCAATAATGATGTTCTCCAGCACGCCCCCATCTCGCGCCTGGACCTGCTGGTCTGCCGCAACACCCTGATGTACTTCAACGCCGAAGCCCAGAGCCGCATCCTGACCCGCTTCCATTTCGCTCTCAAGGATACCGGCTATCTCTTCCTGGGCCGGGCGGAAATGCTGCTGACTCATGCCAACCTGTTTTCCCCCGCCAACCTGAAACATCGGATCTTTTCCAAGGTACCCCATGTGGATATGCGGGACCGCTCTCTGGTTCTGGATCGCGTCGCCAGCCAGAATGAAGGCCATGGCGAAGGGCAGTACGCCATTCTGAAAAACCGCTTTTTTGATGCTGCCATTGATCCCGCGATAGCGGTGGACGCCCAGGGGCACTTGGCTTTGGCCAATGAGCAGGCGCGGCTCAAGTTCAAATTAGAGCCACGGGATCTGGGACGGCCATTCCAGGATCTGGAACTGTCTTATCATCCGGTAGAACTCCGCTCCCTCCTCCAGCGCGCCTATACCGAACGCCATACCATCCTGGTCCAAGAGCAGGCCTGGGTCAAACCCTCCGGTGAAACCCGTTTCCTGGACATCCGCGTCCTCCCCTTGCTGGAGACTTCGGGCAGCGCCCTTGGCGCCGTCATCACCCTCCGCGATGTCACCGACTGTTACCATCTTCAGCATGATTTGAATCGCGAACGGCACGAGCGGGAGACCGTTCAGGAGGAACTTCAGTCCGCCATCGAAGAGCTGGAAACCGCCAACGAAGAGATGCAGTCCACCGTCGAGGAGCTGCAGACCACCAATGAAGAGCTGCAGGCTACCAATGAGGAGATGGACACGGTCAACGAGGAACTGCAATCCACCAACGAGGCGGAGCGGATCGCCAATGATGAATTGCGTGCCCGCACTCATGAACTGCTGGCCTTGAACAACTTTCTGCAATCCATCCTGGACAGCGTCAACGTAGCCCTGGTGGTGGTGGACAAGGATTTGGTCATTCTGGATTGGAACGTAAAGGCCGCTGACCTGTGGGGACTGCGGGCGGAGGAGGCGGTAGGGAAATCTCTCCTGGCGTTGGACATCGGCTTGCCGGTGGATCAACTTCAGGAGCCGGTGCAGAAATATTTTAAAGGCGAGGACGGGAATCCAGATGTTACCTTGGACGCCGTCAACCGCCGCGGCCGGAGCATCCGGGTGGCGGTCACTTGCACCATGCGCCTGGGACCGGAAGGCGAGCGCCAGGGGGCGGTACTCATGATTGAGGAGTTGGGAAAAAGTGCCAGTAACTGATAGTGTGCCACAGCGCGTTTGGATCAATGGGCGCATTTACATCCTGTGGCTCAATATTGTTAACCCATGAAAACAACGATGAAAACTATTGAGTTAGACCGCAAAATCGCTCAGCTTCATGAGTGGCTGGATCGGGCGGAGCAACGAGCCCGCACTCTTTCCCTGCCTGGCGAACCGGTGGGGAAAGAACTGATTGAGGAATTGCGCAACGCCCTGGAAGAGTTGCACGTGGCCCAGGAAGAGCTGCACACTCAGAATGAAGAGATATCGGCCTCACGGTCAATGCTGGATCAGGAGCGAATCCGATATATGGAGCTGTTCGAAAACGCTCCTGATGGCATGCTGATTACTGATCTTGCCGGAAAAATCAAGGAAACGAACACGGCGGCCCTCCAGTTAATGGGAACGAGTGCCCCCCTCCAGACAGGCAAGCCGTTGGCCGTCTTCGTCAAACAATCCGACCGGCGCACCTTCCGCTCCCGGCTCAACGATTTGCAGAAATCCTCCCAGAAAGCCACTCTGGAGTGGGAGATGGACCTGCAGCGCCGGGATGGGACGGTGCGAAATGTCCTGGCCAAGGTGCGGGTTCTCCACGACGAGATAGACCGCCCCAGCGGCTTGCACTGGCTCTTGCGCAATATTACGCTGCAGCGGCAGTCCGAGCTCCAGATACGTTTCCAGGCCAGCCTGTTGGACGCGGTGGATCAGGGAGTCATCGTTGTAGATCCCGGCGGGAAGGTACTCTACTCCAACCGGGCGATCGAAGAGATTTACGGCTGGTCCCGCGAAGAGGTCCTGGGACATGATATCGCGGAAATTGGTTTTCCCCCGGCCCTGCGCTCGCAAGTCCACCTCGTCCTGAGCCGGATAGCGCAAGGTGAACATTGGCAGGAAGAATTCGATGCCGTCCGCCGTGATGGTTCCACCTTCCCGGTGCTCGCCACAGCCATCCCCTTGCCGAAAGTCGGCGATTCAGCCGCAGCGATCATCGGCATCAGCACCGACGTCAGCGTCTTGAAGCGAACGGAACTCGAGCTCCAGAAAGCCAACCGGATCAAGGAGAACCTCCTGGATGAGCTGCGTCACCGGGTCCGGAACAACCTGCAGACCATCTACGCCCTGCTGGCGTTGCAATCCTCCGCCGTGGAAAGTTTGGAGATGGCCGTCCTGCTGAAGGAGAGCCAAAAGCGAGTCAGAACCATCGCCCAGATCCAAGACCAGATCTTTCAGTCCCAGGATCCCAGCCTGATCAACCTGGGTGAGTTCCTCCACCGGCTGGCCGCGCGCCTGTTCAAGACCTATCACGCCGATCCGCAGAAGATCGCCCTGACCGTGGATTCGCCGGAAATCGTCCTTCCCCTGAATACCGCGCTGCCCTGCATCCTGGTGATGGGCGAGCTGGTCAGCAATGCCGTGCGCCATGCCTTCCCCGGCGAGCGTCGAGGAAAAATCCGCATCGGGGCTCAGGCGATGGCTTCGGGCGAAGTTCGGATCTGGGTGGTCGACGATGGTGTGGGGCTGCCGCCGGACCTGAAACCTCACCTCTCGGCCGCTTTGGGACTGCGCCTGGTTTCCAGCCTGGCGAAGCAACTGGGCGCCGGCCTGGAATTCGCCGGCCCTCCGGGGACCGCGGTCACTCTGGTCATCCCTCCCGATCGGGGGAAGGGCGACCTGAAGCCGTAATCTCTTCATTTGGTCAAAGCAATATTAATTCCGCCGCCGACTGCGAGGCAGCGGCGGCCCAGATGCATTTATAGTCCCATGTTATCATCTGACTCAATTTCCACCGTCCGCGATCTCCAGAGAAAGCTGGCCCAACTGGCTGGCGATCTGGCCGACGGAACTCCCCAGTCGCCCGAACAGCAATCCACCCTCCGGGCGCGCCTCCACGAACTACTGCAAGAGCTGGAGGCTTCCTCCCCTGATTTACACCGACACGACGGAGAGTTGGCCGCGGCCCGCGCCGCCCTGGAAGAGGAGCGCCGCCGCTACCTGGAGTTGTTCGAGTTCGCCCCCGCGGGGTACCTGGTCACCGATGCCGAAGGGGCCATCCAGGAAGCCAACCGCCGTTTGGGCGCCCTGTTCAACCTGCCCCCCAGTCAGTTGACCGGGCGCGATCTGGCCGACTTCGTCTGCGCCGGTGACCGGCAGCGCTTTCAGGAGCGTGTGCAGGGGTTGGCGCAGGGCCGGGAAACCCAGGTCCGTGACTGGGATCTCAGCCTGTGTGGCCACGGCGGGCGCGTGTTCTTTGGCATGATCAGCGTGGAGCGGATCAACGGCGCCGACGGCCACCCCTCGGGGCTGCGCTGGGTGGTGCAGGACGTGACCGGGCGCAAGCGCATGGAAGAGGCTCTGCGCTCCGGCGAGGAACGCCTGCGCCTGACCGCCGACGCCGCTGAGCTGGGCGTGTGGCACTGGGATCTGCGGGCGGATAAGGTCATGGCCGATGCCCGCGTCAAGCGCCTCCTGGGCCTGGCCCCGGAAACCACCGTCACGGTGGACCTGCTGCGCGGCATTCTGCCGCCCGGCGACTTGGAAAAATCTGAAAGAGCCGTCCGCCGGGCGCTGATCGAGGGGAAGGACTTTATTGCCGATTTCCGGCTGGTCTGGCCTGACGGCACTCCGCACTGGGTGCAGGCGCGCGGCCGCGCCATCCAAAATCGGGAGGGTCAGCCCATCTTCCTGACCGGAGTGCTGCTGTGCATCACCGCCCGCAAACAGGCCGAAGAGGAGCGCGAACGGCTCCTGAGCGAAATTGCCCGGCAGCGGGAGTTCCTGGAGAAACTGGTGTCCACCGCACCCGTCGGCATCGTCGTGGTCGGCGGCCCGGAGCATCGCTACGAGATGGTCAACGCGGCCTACCAGGCCATCCTGGGTGTGCCGGATGAAGCCATGACCGGGCGCACCATCGCCGAGGTATTCCCCGCCGAGGCGGCCCGCGCCGCCCTGGATCTGGTCGAAATGGTGCATCAGACCGGCGCCGCATTCAGCGCGCGGGAATATGAAGTGAATATGGGCCCGGGGCGCGAGCGCACCTGGTGGGACGTGGATGGGATTCCCTTCAAGGACGCCAACGGCGACATCCTCAGCGTGCTCCTGCTGACCCGCGACGCCACCGAGAGCGTCCTGGCCCGCCGCCAGGTGGAAGAGCTGATGGGCCACATCGAGCGGGAGCGGCGCTTCTTCCAGCGCATTCTCGACGCCATCCCCGTGGCCGTCACCTACCTGGACCGCGATTTGATCTACCGCCATTGCAACGCCGCCGCCGCCCGGGATCTGGAGAAACCGCTGGAGCAGATCATCGGATGCCGCCTGGACGAGGTGACGGCGGAAAATTCCGCCATCGTGAAGGCGGTCCAGTCCGTGCTGCAGACCGGAAAGCCCTATCCCTTCCCCATGATCACCTTCTGTTCCCCCCACAATCCCCGGGAAGAACACCATTACCTCATCTCCTACCTGCCGGACTACGACGATTCGGGCCGGGTGGTGGGCGTCTTCGCCGAAGGCCAGGACGTCACGGGGATGGTCCGCGCCGAAGAGCAGTTGCGGGAATCCAACGAACGGCTCCAGGCGGTGCTGTCCAGCATTACTGAGGCGTACTTCGCCCTGGATGCGGAGTGGCGCTTCGTGGAGATCAACCCCGTGGCGGAACAGGAAATATTCCATCGCCTGGCCGGGGAGCTGATCGGCAAGGTATACTGGGAAGAGTTCCCCCAGATCGTGGATTCGGAATTCCAGTGCCGGTATATCGGGGCCGTGCAGGAAAACCAGCCGGTGCACTTCGAAGCGAAATCCCGGCTGACCACCGGAAAGTGGTTCGAAATCCATGCCTATCCAAGGGGCGGCCGCCTGGAGGTCTACGCCCGCGACATCACCGACCGCAAGCGGGCCGAAGAGCTGACCCGGGCGGCCCTGTTGGAAAAGGAAACCCTGCTGAAGGAGATCCACCATCGCATCAAGAACAACCTGCAGATCGTCTACGCCCTGCTGAACCTGCAATCCCGCAACCTCAAGCCGGAAAACGTGCAGCAGGCCCTGAAGGACAGCCAGAACCGGGTTAAGTCCATCGCCCTGATTCACGAGAAGCTGTACCGTTCCGAGGATCTGAGCCACATCAACTTTGCCGATTACATCCAGGTGCTGACCACCAACCTGATGCGCTCCTTCGGCGCGGAGACGCGGGGAGTCGCCCTCGATCTGGAAGCCGACCCGGTCTTCCTGAACGTGGATACGGCCCTGCCCTGCAGCCTGCTGCTGAACGAACTGCTGACCAATTGCCTGCGCCACGCCTTCCCCGGTGAGCGGCCGGGCCGCATCCAGGTCAAATTCCATCGCGTGGAGCCGGAAAAGCTGACTTTATCGGTGCGCGATGACGGCGTGGGTCTCCCCCCGGACCTGGACTACCGCCGCACCGAATCCCTGGGCCTGCAACTGGTCAACACCCTGGCCCAGCAGTTGGGCGGGACCCTGGAAGTGAGCAGTGACGGCGGGACTGAAGTGCGCCTGGCCTTCCCCCCTTCGCGCCAGACCAAGGGACACCAGAACCGCTGATCCCGGTCGCCGGCCGGCGAGGAAGATTCGTTCATTCGCAATGGTGAAAAAGATAGCACCACGAAGAAACCTGAAATAAGTCCATATCAGCCATGAGAGATCATCCTGCCTCTGATCCTTCCGTCACGCTGCAGAAAATTCTTGCCGCGCTGCAGGCGCGCCTGACCGGCACGGCCCTCCCCCCCGAAGAAGCCACTCGGATCTGCCGGGAAATTCAGGCTCTGACCGCGGCCTACACCCCGGAAGCGGAGAGGCCCATTCAGACGATTGAGGGCCTGCAGTGCGGCGTCGCTGTCTACCAGGCAGTGGACGAGGGCCGGGATTTCGTTTTCCTCGGGTTCAACGCCGCCGCCGAGCGGCTGGACGGCCTGCCACGATCCCAGGTCCTGGGACGCCGGCTGCGGGAGGTGTTTCCCGGGGTGGAACAGTTCGGTCTGCTGGAAGTGCTGCAGCGCGTGTGGCGCACCGGGCAGCCGGAAGACCACCCCATCACCCACTACCAGGACGAGCGCCTGTTGGCCTGGCGGGAAAACCACGTGTACCGCCTGCCCGGCGGGGAAGTGGTGGCGGTGTACAGCGACGCCACCCGGCGCCGGCAGGCCGAAGAGTCCCTTTCCAAGTACGCTGCCCTGCTGCAAGACTTGCGCGACGTCGTGCTGCTGGTGCGCCACCGCGACGGCCGCCTGCTGGAAGCCAATGACGCCGCCCTGGCCGCCTACGGCTACACCTACGACGAGCTGCTGGCCCGGACCATCTTCGACCTGCGCCCGGCCGACGGAGAGAGCCTCATCCGGGCGCAGTTGGATAAGGCCCGCGACAACGGCGTGCTGTTCGAGGCCGAGCACCGCCGCAAGGACGGTTCCACCTTCCCCGTGGAAATCAGCTCCCATGCCGTCACTGTGGGAGGCGAAGTCTGTCTGCTCAGCGTGGTGCGGGACATCAGTCAGCGGCGCCGGATGAGGGAGCAGATCGAAACCTTGGCCGGCTCGCTGCAACAGGAGCGCGACGTGCTGAACGCCATCATGGAAAACACCGACACCCACCTGGCGTACCTGGATGCCGGCTTCCATTTCGTGCACGTCAATTCCGCCTACGTCCGGGGATCGGGCCACCGCCGGGAAGAACTGATCGGCCGCCACCACTTCGAGCTGTTTCCCGACGCCGAGAACCAGGCGATCTTCGAAAAGGTGCGCGACACCGGCGAACCGATCCGCTTCACCGAAAAGCCCTTCGCCTTCCCGGATCAGCCCGAACGGGGGACTACCTGGTGGGACTGGACTCTGATCCCGGTGAAGGACGACCGAGGGCGCTTGCAGGGGCTGGCCTTTTCCCTGCAGGACGTCACCCGCCGAAAGCTGGCCGAGGAGGTCATTAAAGCCTCCCTGAAAGAGAAGGAGACCCTGCTGAAGGAGATCCATCACCGGGTGAAGAACAATCTGCAGATCATTTCCGCCCTGCTGGGGTTGCAGTCGCAGAACCTGCGCGGGACCGACGCCGCCAACGTCCTGCGCGAGAGCCAGAGCCGGGTCAAATCCATCGCCCTGGTGCACGAACGGCTGTATCGCTCGCACGACCTGGCCAGCATCCGCATGCAGGACTACCTGCTGAAACTGCTCCAGGGGCTGTTTCACACTTACGGCGCCCACAACCGCGGGATCACCCTGTCCGCCGATATCAGCGGAATCGAGCTGGACATTGACACCGCCATGCCGTTGGGCCTGATTGTCAACGAAATCACCTCCAACGCCCTGAAGCACGCCTTCCCGGAGGGCCGCGAAGGGCAGATCGCGGTGGCCCTGTCCCGGGGGGAGAGCGGCGGTCTGTGCCTGGCGATGCGGGACGACGGGGTGGGGATCCCCGAAGGCATGGACTTCGAGCGCAGCGACACCCTGGGCCTGCAACTGGTCGCCACCCTGACCCGGCAGTTGGGGGGAACGCTGGAAGTGCGCCACGGCGGCGGAACCGAAATCAGCCTGACTCTGCCAGCGGAGAAGAACCCGTAGCGACACCATTGTCTCCAGTATCATCCTGGATTTACCACGGTCGCAATCATGGGAAACGAACGCAAAAATGACAAGAAGCGCTCCGGCACCTCCCGGAAAAAGGATTCCGGCTGCGCCTTTCTGACCATGCAGGGCCGCCCCGCAAACCCTACCCCTTTCAGGGAGGGGTTGAGCCGCCAGATTGACGACCTGCTGGAGCGGGTCGCCCGATGGCGGTCCACCGGCGAGGCCAAGCCGTCCGATGCGGCCGCCCTGGTGCCCCAGCTCACCGATGAACTGGCCACTCTGATGGAGGAACTGCACACCGCCGGCGAGACCTTAAGCCAGCAGAACGAGGAGTTGGCCGGGGCGCACGTCTACCTGGAGGAGGAGCGCCGCCGCTACCAGGAGCTGTTCGACCTGGCGCCCGACGGTTACCTGGTCACCGACGCCCAGGGGGTCATCCTGGAGGCCAACCAGGCTGCCGCCCGCCTCCTGCGCGTTCCGCCCGATTTCCTGGGGGGCAAATCCCTGTCCCTGTACCTGGGCCGGGGGAGCCGCAAGGATTTCCAGGATTTGATCGCCCAGGCGAGCCAGGGCGAGCCCCGCCTGCTGGAAATCGAGCTGCAGGTGAAACCGGTGCAGGCCGCCCCGTTCCCCGCCGCCGTCAGCGCCGTGGCCAGCCGGGATACCCTGGGCCGGTTGCAGGGGCTGCTCTGGCTCCTGCGTGATATTACCCTGCTGAAGGCCGCCGAAAGGGTGCAGAAAGAGCATCGCCAGAGCCTGGAAGAAGCGGTCCGTGCGCGGACCGCTGAACTGCAGGAGGTCAACGACCGCCTGCAGGCCGAGGTGGACGAACGCCTGATCGCGGAAGAAGAGCTGCGCCAGCAGAACGAGGAGCTGGTGGCCGCCCGCGCCGCCCTGGAAACGGAGCGCCACCGTTACCTGGAGCTGTTCGAGTTCGCCCCGGCGGGGTACCTCGTCACCAGCCTGGAAGGCGGAATTCAGGAAGCCAACCGCCACGCCGCCGCACTGTTGAACCAGTCTCCGGCAGAGCTGAATGGACTAAACCTCACCCACTTCGTGGCGCCGGAAAGCCGGGACGATTTCACCGCCTGCCTGGCCCGGATGCGGGCGGGGGAGAGCGATGAAGTCCTCGATTGGGACGTGGCCATGCAGACCGGGGAGGGGCGCGGCTTTCCCGGGGCCATCAACGTTCGGGTCATGCGCGAGGCCCAGGGCCGGCGGACCGGCCTGCGCTGGCTGGTGCGCGACATCACCGACCGCAAGCGGGCGGAGGAGACCGTGCGCGCCTCCGAAGAGCGCTACCGCATCGTCGCGGACAACACCTACGATTGGGAATTCTGGCGCGATCCGGACGGCCGCTTTCTTTACTGTTCTCCCTCCTGCCAGCGCCATACCGGATATTCCGCCGAGGAATTCATCGCGGATCCGATCCTGCTGGACCGGCTGATCCTTCCCGACGATCTGGCAGCTTTTCAGGGCCACCTTAACCATGAAGACGGGCAACAGCACCCGGTGCAGATCCAATTCCGGATCCGGCGTCCGAACGGGACGGAGGTCTGGATTGAGCATTTGTGCCGGCCGATGTTCGACGCCCAGGGGCGGTTCCTGGGAGAACGGGGCAGCAACCGCGATATCACCGAACGCAAGCAGACCGAAGCCGCCCTGCTGTCCGCCAACCAGCAATTACAGGATCAGAAGGAGGAATTGGAAGCGGCCAATGAGGAGCTGACCGTGCAGGAGGAGGAGCTCCGGGTGGCCTACGAGGAGTTGCGCGACAAGCAGGAAGCGCTGGTGGAATCCGAACGGCGCTACCGGGAACTGGTCAAGTACGCCCCCGCTGCCATTTACGAGCTGGACTTCCGCCGCCAGAAGTTCGTCACCGTCAATGACGCCCTGTGCCAGATAACGGGCTACACTCGCGAAGAGCTGCTGACCATGAATCCCTTCGACCTGCTGGACGAGCCGGGCAAGGCGCTGTTCCAGAAGCGCATCAACCAGTGGCTGTCGGGCGAAGAGCCGGACGAACAAGTCGAATTCCGGGTGAACGCCAAGGACGGGCGGGAAGTATACGCCGCCCTGAACGTCACCTTCACCCTGGACGAACAGGGCCGGCCTCTGGGGGCCACGGTCATCGGCCACGACGTGACCGAGCGCAAGCGGGCCGAAGAAGCGCTGCGGGCCAGCGAGGCGAATATCCGGTCAATCGCCGAAAATATTCCCTCGGTGCTGATGCGGTATAACCGCGAAATGCAGGTGGTGTATCTGAGCCCGCAAGCTGAAGCCATTACCGGTATTCCCATCTCGAAATTCCTGGGCCACACCAATCGCGAGGTGGGGATGCCGGAAGATTTGTGCGACCAGTGGGAAGCGGCGTTGGAGCAGGTATTCCATTCCAGTGAAGGACAGAGCCTGGAGTTCGATCTCCCGACGGCTCAGGAAGTCCGTACTTTCCTGCTGAAATTCGTCCCGGAATTCGATTCCGACAGGCTCACTGTGCGTCATGTTTTGGGGATCTCAACCGACATCACCGAGCGCAAGCGGGCCGAAGAGGCGCTGCGCCAGGCGCATGAGCGCACTTCAGCCATCCTCGAGTCCATCAGCGACAGTTTCCTGGCTATGGATGAAGACTGGCGCATTACCTTCATCAATCAGCGGGCGATAGGGTACGGAAAAAGGCCCCTTGATGAAGTGCTGGGGAAAACTATCTGGGAAGCTTTCCCCGCTATTCTCGGTACTCCACTGGAGGAGTTTTATCGCCAAACCATGCAAAGCCGCAGGGCATTGACTTATGTCAATCCCAGTGTAGTAGCCCCAGGTGCGTATTTTGAGCTGCATGCCTATCCATTTGGGAATGGCTTGTCTGTCTTTGGCCAGGATATCACCGAGCGCAAGCGGGCCGAAGAGGCGCTGAGGGAGAGCGAAGAGCGCTATCGGGCTTTCTTCAGGAGCAGCATTGACGCGATCCTGATCACGACTCCTGAAGGGGGTATTGAAGCCGCCAACTCGGAAGCCTGCCGCCTGTTCGGCATGACTGAAGCGGAATTGATTCAGGCCGGCCGCTGGGGGATACAGGATGAGACCGACCCGCGGATCCCGCAGGCGCTGGCCGAAAGAGCCCGCACCGGACGCTTTCGGGGCGACCTTAATCTGAAACGGAAAGATGGGACTATCTTCCCCGGGGAGATATCCACCGCACTGTATAATGCTGAAAAAGGCGCAGAGAAGACGGCCATGATCATCCGCGATGTCACCGAGCGCAAGCGGATGGAAGAGGCGTTGCGCCGGAGCGAGGAGAAGTACCGCTCGCTGTTCGAGCAGATGGGCGAAGGGTTCGTCGTCGGCCGCATGATCTATGACGATCAGGGTAACGCCTGCGACTACCAATTCGTCGAAGCCAACCCCGCCTACGAGCGCCTGACCGGCCTGCCCCGCGAACTGTCGCTGCAGAAGACCATCCGGGAACTCATCCCCACCCTGGAGCCGCCCTGGATCGAGCAGCACGCCCGGGTGGCGGAAACCGGCGAATCGTGCCACTGGGAAAGCTACAACGAACAGGTGGGCCGCCACTACAGCATTCACAGCTTCCAGCCGGGCCCGGGCATGTTCGCCTCGGTCTTCACCGATATCACTGATAACAAAAAAGCCGAGCAGACCCTGCGCGAGAGCGAGGAGCGCTTCCGCGTCATGGCCGACAGTTCCCCCTTTATGATCTGGGTCACCGACACCCGCGGTGACGTCCAGTTCGTCAACCGCGCCTACCAGGAATTCTTCGGCGTAACCCTGGAGCAGGTGCTGGGACCCGGCTGGCAGCCGCTGGTGCACCCCGAAGATCACGAAGCCTATGTGCAGGGGTTTCTGACCGCCGTCTGGGAGCGCCGGCCCTTCAGCTCGGAAGCCCGCGTGCGCCACGCCGACGGCCAATGGCGCTGGATCATGTCCGTGGGCGAACCGCGCTTCTCCCCCGATGGCGAGTACCTGGGCCACGTGGGCAGCAGTCCGGACATCACGGAGATGAGGCAGAGCGAGGAGCGGATCCAGGCTTCCCTGGACGAGAAGGTGGTCCTGCTGAAGGAGATTCACCACCGGGTGAAGAACAACCTGCAGATCGTATCGGCCCTGTTGGGCCTGCAGCGCGGGCGGATCAAGGATCCGGCCATGGAGATCATCCTGCGCGACAGCCAGAGCCGCATCCGTTCCATCGCCCTGGTGCACGAGAAGCTCTACCGCTCCCGCGACCTGGCCCGGGTGGACTTGGCCGAATACCTCACCGTGCTGACCAGCAGCCTGCTGCAGTCCTATGGCGCCCGCGACCGGGTAACCCTGGAAATTGACGCCGACCCCTTGAGTCTGGACGTGGACACCATCCTGCCCTGCGGCCTGGTCGTCAACGAACTGGTGTCCAACGCCCTGAAGCACGCCTTCCCCGAAGGACGCCAGGGCCTCGTGCGTATTCTCCTGAAAGAGGCGGGCGGAATAGTGCGCCTGATAGTCGAGGATGACGGTGTCGGTTTGCCCCCGGGATTGGATTACCACAAGTCCGATTCCCTGGGGCTGCAACTGATCCACACTCTGGCCCAGCAGTTGAACGCCACGGTGAACATGGCCGCCGGCCCGGGGACCCGCGTCACCATCGAGATTCCGCTGGAGTCCGCCGCGCCGTAAGCGCCGGACTGCAGTAAAAGGAATCTTTATCCAAGTTGAACCGTAAAAATGGGGCTGGGTGTCTGCGTAATGTATTGTATGTACGGAAATTAAATGCAAGTTATGGTGTTGAACAGTGGAAACGGCAGATTTACAGGATTTGCTGGATGATCTAAAACAGCGAATCAGCGAGAAATATGAAACCTGCCAGTGCGACCTGCCGCCCGACCTCCTGGACGAACTTCAGGCTGTGCTGGATGCCGCCATGCAGGAGAAGATCGCCCAGCGGGATGAGTCGGATCGCCTGTTCCGGGAAGAGATGACCCAGCGCCGGCTCATGGATGAGGCGTTGCAGGCGCAGAACGAAGAGTTGGAGGATACCCGCCTGATAGCCGAACGGGAGCGCCGGCGCTACCTGGATTTGTTCGAGTTCGCCCCCGACGCCTACCTGATCACCGACAGCCGGGGGAACATCCGCGAGGCCAACCGGGCCGCAGTCCTGCTCCTGAATGCGCCCCAGGCCGATCTGACTCTGGGCTGGCCCCTGCGCCGGTTTGTCGTGCCGGAAGAACGCCGCCGGTTGGATTCCCGTCTGGAGCAGATGGCCCCCCATCCCGGCGCTCGGGAGTCCCTGGACCTGACGCTGCAGCCTCGCCGCAGCGAGCCCCTGCTCGCCTCGGCCGTGGTGGCGCCCATCGTCGGGCCTGACGGCCGGGTTGCCGGGTTGCGCTGGATGCTGCGCGACGTCACGGAGGCCCGCCAGGCGGAAGCGCGCCTCAAGGCCTCTCTGGACGAGAAGGTGGTCCTGCTGAAGGAGATCCACCACCGGGTGAAGAACAACCTGCAGATCATCTCGGCCCTGCTGGGCCTGCAGCGCGGCCGGGTCACGGACCCGGGGGCGGAGACGATCCTGCGCGACAGCCAGAACCGCATCCGTTCCATCGCCCTGGTGCACGAGAAGCTCTACCGCTCCCACGACCTGGCCCGGGTGGACCTGGCCGAATACCTGGGTGCCCTGGCCGGCAGTCTGGTACAATCCTACGCCGCCGCGCCGCGGGTGACCCTGGAGATCGAGGCCGAGCCGGTGCACCTGGATATTGATACCATTCTCCCCTGCGGCCTGATCGTCAACGAGTTGGTGTCTAACGCCCTGAAACATGCGTTTCCAGGGAGGCGGGACGGCGCCATTACCGTGTCCCTGGCCGCCGCCGAGGGCGCCGTACGCCTGCGCGTGCGCGACGACGGCGTGGGCTTCCCCCCCGAGGTGGACTACCGCCGCTCCGATTCCCTGGGCCTGCAACTGATCCGCAGCCTGGCCGGGCAGTTGGGCGCCACCTTGGAACTTACTGCCCCTCCAGAGGGAGGGGCGGATTTTCTCCTGGTCATCCCTAAGAACGCCTAGCATAATGAGTTCCTGCCGGAATTGAAGCGCAGCGATTTCCGGCAGGTCAGCCGCCAGGAATCATCCGTCTGCCGACGGATTCCAATCCTGGCGGCAACC
>QZKQ01000005.1 GCA_003599535.1 Candidatus Zixiibacteriota bacterium
GATACTCCCCATGACCCAGTTGTGAAAAGTCAGGAGATGCACCCGGTCAGCCCGGTCCAATGCATGTAGTGCAGCCAGGGTGGAATCTGGTCCGCCGGAATGAAGAATGGAGACGTCTCTCATCGTGGTTTCTCCTTGGAAAAGCGAAGGATCAGCACCCGGCTGGGGTTCAGCCGGGAATTTGCCTCAAGGGTATATTGGTAATCGTTTTGAAGGCAACGATCCATAATGGCCGCCAGTGGCAGATAATGAGGGTTGAATCCCAACAGGACATATCCCCCGGGATTTAAATAGGCTGGAGCTTGATGCAAAAAGGCCGAAATCGTCTCCAACCCATCGCTGCCTCCGCACCAGTCGGTCTCCCAGGAGTGAAGGTGATTCAATCCCAGGCGTTCTCCAGTTCCCCGGGGAATGTATACCGCATTGAAAAATATCACATCAAAGGTACCATTCACCGTTTCGAAAAGGTCGCCGCAAACCACTTCTAATTTAAGGGCATTGAAGGCCGCCGTCCTGCGAGCGTGGTTCACGTAATGTTGATTGATATCGTTGGCCAGAAGGGAGCGTATTTTCCGGCGTGCCAGATACAGGGAAAGCAAGGCATAAGGACCGGTTCCAATCTCCAGGACGGAATCGCCCGGCTGTGTGTATCGGCGAAGACTGCGTTTCAGTGCAATGGTGGTAAAGTCCCAGTGTATCCGAGGGCCGGAAACTACCCGCACGCGAAACAGCATGCGGGTAATCAGCGAACTGGAACGTATTGTGCGATTGAACGCACTTAGGGTTGTCGCTTTCAGGAAATCTGCCATTCCCTAGCCATAAGGAAGAGTTTACCCCAAAAAATTTCCAGGATGCCGTAATATAACGCACATCGCGAGGTCATTTCCAGCGCAATTATTTGCAAAATTTTCAGCATTGGATTGAATGCAATATGCGAGGAAGGATATTTTACGGCTCCTTTGCAACCGATCAGTCGGCTTGCGGGCGGTCGTGGATTAGATCGAAGTGCTTCCTGAATTCCGGGGCGACCTTGCGGAAGGGAGCGAAGCGGT
Source organism: Candidatus Zixiibacteriota bacterium (assembly GCA_003599535.1). GTDB lineage: Bacteria > Electryoneota > B3-LCP > B3-LCP > B3-LCP > SURF-9. The sequence goes on from QZKQ01000005.1 coordinate 1,053, forward strand.
GCCCGGCGGCGTCATACCACTGGATTGCGGCGCCGGGCGGCAGCCAGGGGATGGTGCGGTGATGATCCAGGAGTTCGTCATCGGCGGCCAGGTACACCCGCAGCAGCCGGGGATCCACCTTCGCCCGGTCCACTTCTTCCCCCAGGCTCCGGAGCTGTTCCAGGTGCTCTTCGGTCCACAGGAAGGTCTCGCCGGTGGCGAAGTTGCGGAACCGTCCCACCGCGCGGCGCAGGGTTTTCCACGGCCGCAGGGCCGGGTTGATCAGCACCGCGGGCACACCGCGAACCGCTGCCAGGTAGAAGGCGTAGAACCCGCCCAGGCTCAGGCCCACTGACAGGCAGGGGCACTGCGCCCGGTCCATCTGCTCCAGGATGAATTCGACCGTTTCGTAGGGTTCGACGGGCAGGTCGGGCGAGAGCACTTCCTGGTCCCGGAACACCTGTTTCAGGACGTGGTAGCGCGCCCCGCCGCCGGCGTAGGCGAATTCATGCAGGTGCAGGATCATGGCTGGGCGGTTCTCTTGCCTTCAGTGTCACGTCTGTCAGTCACTGCCGGTCTCTCTCCCCCACTTCACCACTTCCACTTTCACCTTCCCCGTCCCCGGGCCGGTCAGGCCAATGGTGCGGGCGGCGGAATAGGAAAGGTCAATGATGCGCCCTTTCTTGAAGGGGCCGCGGTCGTTGATCTTTACCTTGACGGATTTCTTGTTCTTCAGGTTGGTGACGCGGACGACGGTGCCGAAGGGCAGGGTGGGATGGGCCGCGGTCAGGGCCATCATGTTGTAGGTTTCACCGGAAGAGGTCTTGCGGCCGTGGAAGGGCTTGCCGTACCAGGAGGCCACCCCGGTCTGCTCGAACTTGCCGCGGCGGCCGGTCTCGGGCAGAGACGTCCCGCTCCGCTTGCCGGGGGAAGACGAACAGCCCAGCAGCAGCAACAGGGGAAGGAGAAGGGCGATCCGGTGGAGATAGGCTAGCGCGCGCCGGTGTCCAGGGTGCCAACCAGATCCTGCATGCGGGAGAGTCCGTGGGTCTCGCAATATTTCCGTAGCCCGGAAATGATTTGGATGGCGCTGTCAGGTTGCACGTAATTGGCGGTGCCCACTTCCACGGCCGAGGCGCCGGTGATGATGAACTCCAGCGCATCGTCGGCGGTGCTGATGCCGCCGATGCCGATCAGGGGCAGGGAAACGGCCTTGCGAACTTCGTGGAGCTTGGCCAGGGCAATGGGCTTGATGGGGGGCCCGGAGTAGCCTCCGGTGACGGTGGCAATGCGCGGCTTGCGGGTGCGCACGTCCACGGCCATGCCCACCAGGGTGTTGATCAGGGACAGGGCGTCGGCGCCGGCATCGGCGCAGGCGCGGGCCACCTCGGCGACCGAGGTGACATTGGGCGTCAGCTTGGGGATGATGGGCCTGTTGGTGCGCTTGCGAATCCCGGAAACGATCTGCGCCGTCACCGGGCAGCTGGCGCCGAAGGCCATGCCCTCGTCTTTGACATTGGGGCAGGAGACATTGATCTCGTAGGCGTCGAAGCCGGAATGGGGGTCGAGCTTTTCGACCACTTCCCAATACTCTTCGACCGTGGCCCCGGCGATGTTGACGATAATGGCCGTGCCCAGTTGGCGCACCTGGGGAAGTTTCTCGGCGATGAAGGCGTCCACCCCCACGTTGGCCAAGCCGATGGAATTCAGCATCCCTCCGCTGGTTTCCCAGATGCGGGGGGCGGGGTTGCCCGGCCGGGGGCGGGGAGTAATGGTCTTGACGATGACCGCGCCCAGCGCCGACACGTCCATCAGCTCGGCGTATTCCAGGCCATAGCCGAAGGTGCCGGAGGCCACCAGGACGGGGTTTTTCAGGACCAGGGGACCCAGGGCGACAGAGAGATCAATGCTCATGCCTGAACCATGGCTTGGGAGTGACGAAACCTGCTGACATACTGGCCGCAATTGGAGCCGATGGCGTCCTCTTCGGGCTGACCCAGGCTCAGGATGACTTCGTAGCCGGCGGCGCGGAGGCCTTCCACCAGTTCTTCGGATCCCGCACCGGTGCGCGGATCGATGCGGCTGGACAACTGATGATGACCGCTTCGCCCGGTGGGGTTTAAGGGGGTCAGCTTGACCGCGAAAATTTTGGGATCGAAGTGATCCGCCAGCACGGCGGGCTCGATGGGGCAACCCTGCGCCGCGGCGAAATTCAGGCCGAGGCGGCGGTCGCCGGACTGGAAGAACCGTTCACCCAACCTGGCGGCGTCGGAAAAGTTCAGCACCGGGTAAGGGATCAGCTCGCGGCGCCTGTCCGGATCGGTGGTATGCAGCGAAAACTGTAATTGAAAGCTCCCGCCGGTGTACAGCGAGTTTTTAATTTCACCTAGTTCGGCAAAAAATGATTCGCAGCCGCGCGGCAGCACAGTGGACAGGCAGGGCATCAGCCCGGGAGCATCGTACTTTTGCGGGAGTTGGCGCAAAACCTGCAACACGGCGGGATTCAACGCCGGTTCCCCCATGCGGGCGAACTGGATCTTGAATTTGGGTACGGGCACCTTCAAATCAGGGTAGCGGCCGGCGATCAGGGCCTCGATCTGCGCCAGAATTTCCTCGCCGGTCAGCGCGCCGCGGTACTCGCCGCCCGCGTCGCACATCCGGCATCGCACCGGGCAGCCTTGCAGCGTCGAGACGATCAGCACCCACTTTTCCTCGCGGGGCACGGGCGGCGCCACGGATTCCACACATTCCACCAGCGATCCGCGCCGGGTGCGTCCCACGTACAGCAGAGCCAGATCTTCACGGCCGTAGCGAGCCAGGACGTACACTTATCGGTTTCCCCGTAGATAGCGATTGATTTCCATGGCGCAGCGCAGGCCGTCGCCCACGCTGATGCCCACTTGCCGGAAGCTGCCGTTCACCACATCCCCGGCGAACCACAGGGGCGGTTGCGCGGCGATCCCGGCGGCTAAAAAGCTGGTATCGGGCCGGCGGCCGATGGCCACCAGGAGGCCGTCCGATATCACCGGTTCAGGGCCGCCTTCCCGGAAGTGGACGCGGACCGAATCGCCGGACTCTTCGAGGCGGGCCGGCGCGGCATTCAGGATCAGATAAATATTGGGACAGGCAGCGACTCGTTCGCGCAGCAGGGGCAGGCATTGGGGAGTCCCCGACCGCATGATAAAACTCACCCGCGTGCCTCGCCGGGCCAGGGTGAGGGCGTAGTCGAAAGCCACGTCGCCGCCGCCGATGATGGCGACGGTCCCGGAGGTTTCAGGCGGCAGGTCGCGCAACTCGTGAAACACCCGCCGGCCGGCAAGCTCGGCCTCACCGGGGATATCTAATTTCAAGGGGACGGTTCCCGTGGCCACGACCACGCATCGCGCCAGGATCTCCTGCCCGCTCATGGAGATGGCCCAAGCATTTCCGGCCGGAGATACCCGAGCTACTCGGGCCGCCACGATTTCGCCGCCGATGCTGCGGTGGTGATCCAGGAAGCGTGCCACCAGGGCCGGGCCGCTTACGCCCGCTGGAAATCCAGGGTAATTTTCCACCAGCCCGGCGTTCAGGAGAGCTCCGCCGGGACGATCCTGTTCCACCAGCAGGGGACGGATACCGGAACGCTGCAGTTGGAGGGCGGCGGTCATCCCGGCGGGACCCGCTCCGATCACCAGAACCTCGGCATCCATCATTTGGGGAATTTGAAGGGGATCAGTGAGGAATCAGGGACCAGTCAATATCGCCGGCATCGAATACCGGCCCGTCCTTGCATACCAGGCGGAATCCGGAACCGTGCTCGTGCGTCTCTTTCATGCGCACGGCGCAACCCTGGCACACGCCAATGCCGCAGGCCATGCGGTTTTCCAGCGAGGCCTGGTGCGGCAGGCCGTACCGGTCGCTGATGCGGGCGACCTGCTCCATCATGCCCACGGGCCCGCAGGAATAGACCTGCAGCCCCTGGCGGCTGTCGTTCTCCAGCCACTCCTGGAAGTGCTGAGTGACGAATCCATGCCTGCCGTAGGTGCCGTCGTCGGTGGAGGGGACGATATTGCGGAACTGCACCGCCTCCGGCGGCAGGGGGTATTCGTCGGCGGTCTTGGATCCGAGAAAGAAGTGGACTTCCGTGCCCTGCTTGTGCAGTTCATCCTGCAGGTAGAGCAAGGGCGCCGCCCCGATGCCGCCTCCGACCAGGGCCGCGCGCTTCACGCCTTCCATGGCGAACCCGTCGCCCAGCGGGCCGATAACGTCCACCGCCGCCCCTTCCCACAGCTTGGCCAGGGCGGTAGTCCCGGATCCCACCACGCGGATCAGGAACAGCACCTGGCGCTCGCAGACGCCGGAGATGCTGAACGGCCGCCGCAGCAGCACACCGGGGGCGTTCTGCACCAGGAGATGCACGAACTGCCCCGGCCGGGCCACATGGGCAATGGCGGGCAGCTCCAACACCAGGCTGAAAATCAGGGGGCGGTAATTCTTGACTTTGCGGACAATGCCGATTTCCTGTATCATACTCGCGGCGTTATAGTCTGAACCGGACGGTTTGCGTCATGGGGAATTCCACGTACTGGCCTTCCTGGTAGCCGGGGCGGAAGCGCATGGATTGCAGCGCTTCGATGGCCATGACCCCGAAATCGAACCCTTGGGGTTCTTCGGCGATGAGCTGGAAGTCGCGGGGGTGGCCCTGGGTGTCCACGATGAAGCTGACCGTGACCTCGCCGGTCAGGCCGGCTTCCATGGCTACCAGGGGGTAGAGGTGGTTGGAGTGGATGAAGGCTTCCAGGGCGCGCTCCCCGCCGATCAGTTCCGGCGGGCCGGATCCCTGCGTCGGCGCCGGCTGCACCGGTTCGACTGCCGCCAACTCTTCGGCCAGAGTGGTATCCGGAACGACTTCGGCGGAATCGGGCTCCTCCGGCTCCTCCGGCGGCAGGGGTGCGGTCTTTTTGCGGGCGACGGCCACGTATTCCGACTGGGGGAATTTTACCAGCAGGGAGTCATAAGCGGCCAGGGCGGCCCGATGATCCTCGATGACGTATTCCTGGAGCCAGGCGGCGGCATAGAGGGCCTTGGGCCCCCATTCCGTTTCCGCGTACTGCTCGGCCACCTCCAGGTAAGCGTCCACGGCCAAGTCGGGTTGCTCCTGGAGAGCCCACAGATCCTCGGCCTGGCAGAAGCTATATTCGGCGGAATCCACCGGCTCTGGAAGCGGTTCCAGTCCCAGCCGGGGCCGGACCCAACGGTCATACTCCGTCTCCGGGAACCGCTCGTGCAGCCAGGTCAGCAGGGAATCCGGCCCGGTGGAATCGGGCGAAGCCTCTTCGGCGAAGCGGTAGAGCGCCAGGATGGACTTGGCGGCGGCCTCGGGGTCGTCTTCCTGAACGGCCAGATCCTGGAAAATGATCCGGGCGCTGTCAGCGTAACCGAACTGCAGCCAGAGGTGTTCCGCATGGCGGTAACGCACCCCGGCCAGCATCTCGCGATCCCGGTCCATGCGCTCATAGATGGAGGAGGAGTCGGTGGGCAGAGGCGCCAGCGTCACGCGGCGTTCCCGGAGGCCGGCCTCCGGCGTCATGCCGGGGGGAACGCCCTGCATGGGGCCGGGGTACTGCTGTCCGGCGTAGCTGGGACCCATCGGATTTCCGGAAGGATCCATCATGCCCGCGGGAGTAGCGCTGGGAGGCATCATGCCGGGATTATCCGGATCGCCGCCCTGCATCTCCAGCAGGCGGCGCATCTCCGGGTCCATCATGTTTTCAGGGGACAGGGGATCGCCGCCCGGCATGGCGGCCAGGACGCTGTCGGGGGCCAGGGAACTGTCGGGCGGGGGCGGCGGAGGCTGTTCACCGGGGTGCTCGGCGATCCAGGTCAACTGGAAATCCAGGGTGTCCAGATCGGTGGTCAGGGAATCAATCTGCCCCACCAGGCTCTTCAGGACGCGCAGGTCCGCCACGGCGACGGAGGCTTCCTTGCCGTATTCGGTGCCGGATTTCTCGGTCTGCACCCGCGTCAGGTACTCGTCGGCCTTGTCGAAGTCCTGCAATTTTTCCAGGTAGATCCGGCCCATCAGGTAGGAGGCCTTGGCGGAGGTGTCGGTCCGGGGATACAGCTCCAGGATGCGCTTGAAGATCTCGATAGCCTCGTCATAGCGCTCCAGGTCCGTCAGGATCTCCCCCTTGGCCAGGTAAGCCTGCTCGAACCAGGTGAAGTAAATGTCCTTCCGGAGCAGCTCCTCGGCGATTTGCAGGGCGGGTTCCAGTTCGCCTCGCTGCCGCATGGTCTCGGTCCGCTTCAGGCGGGCTTCGAACTCCCGTTTCCGGGTGGGCTTTTCATCCTGTACCTTGCTGTACGCCTCTTCCGCCTTCTCGTATTCCTCCAGGTGGCGGTGGCATTCGCCGACCAGGTACCAGACATCGGCGCGCTGCTGGCTGTCTTCCAGCTCCTGCTGGATCTTCTGATATTCGACCAGCGCCTGACGATAATTCTCCTTTTCCATCTGGTAATCCGCCAGACGGCGCTGGCTCTGCAGGCGGATGTTCTTCTCGCTCCCAGCGCTCCACAGCTCGGTCAGGAGCGCGATCCCCTGTTCGGTCTGCTGCACCGCCAGCAGCGTCTTGCCCAGGTAGAGGCGCGCTTCATCCCGCAGCGGCGAATCGGGGAACTTGGCCATCAGCTCTTCGAACTTGCGCTTGGCCTTGGGGTAGTTCTCGATCTCGAAGTACGCCTTGCCCATAATGAGCAGGGCGTCGTCCACGTACTTGCTGTCGGGATAGTACTCCAGCACCCGGGCGGCCGAATCAATGGACTTCTGGTAGTTGGTGGTCTTGGGCCGGCCGGTTTCGTTGTTTTCGTTTTCCTTCTGGCCTTCCTTGAAATAGCGCTTGGCGTTGTAGTACGTGTTGAAGTACACGCAGGAATTCAGATTCACCGCCAGGAACGCCAGGACCAGAATGAGGAGAAGTTGGGAGCTGATAGCCTTGTTCATCAGACGTGCTGCACCAGGAGATTTCTGGACACCACTCTTCGCATCCGCCGGAACAGAGACGGCAACACCTGGGCCGCGGGGTAACGGAAGATGATATCCGCATCGTCGGAAATGGGGGTAGCCTCGGGATTGACTTCGATCAGCAGGGCCCCGTTATCGGAGGCTACCAGGGGCAGGGAAGCGGCCGGATGGACCACGGCCGAGGTCCCGATGGCCAGGAACAGGCTGGCGTTGCGCGCCAGGGTGAAGGCGTCCTCCACCACGGCGATGTTCAGGCTTTCGCCGAACCAGACCACGTCCGGCCGCACCGGCCCGAGGCATACGGGACAGGCCGGTGGCAAATTCTGAAAGTTCAGGGTATCGTCGGAATGGCGCCGGGCGCACACGGCGCAGCGATTGGTGAAGATATTGCCGTGCAGTTCCAGCAACTTGCTGTGGCCGGCTCGCTGGTGCATGCCGTCCACGTTCTGGGTGATCAGGGTGAACTGCCCGGGCAGCAGCCGGGCCATCTCCACCAGGGCGAAATGCCCGGGGCTGGGGTTGGCGCGGGCGATCAGATGGCGCCGGGCCAGGTACCATTCCCAGACCACCTGGGGACTTTCCGAAAAGGCCTCCGGAGTGGCCAGGTCCTCCGCCCTGTACCGGCTCCAGTAACCGTCGGCATTGCGGAAGGTCGGAATGCCCGATTCCGCAGAAATGCCCGAACCGGTGAGCACCACCACGTTGGTCAGATGCTCCGGTCTCAATTTCAGCGTATCTATTTTTTCCAATTTCATATTGACCGCGAGAATAAATTTCATTATATTTGATGGTTTAATGTCCCCGGGCAGGACCCACCGGGCATCCGCCGGGGTATAATGCTGGAAATGAACCGACACTTACCCATACAGGAGACCCCATGCCGCACCACAAGGCGTACAAGAAAAGCATGCGCAAAGACGCTCGGGCCCGCCAGGAAAACCGCGCCTACCGTTCGCAGATGAGAAGCATCGTCCGCAAGGTGCGTGAATCCCGTACCCAGGCGGAAGGACAGGAAGTGCTTCGCCAGGCCGTTTCCATCCTGGATCATTTGGCCAGCAAGGGCGTCATTCACCGCAACAACGCCTCCAACCACAAGTCCAAGCTGTCCCAGTATGTGGCCAAGCTGCCGGCGTAACGTCCCGGCCGCTCACCAGAGTTTGTAATTGGGCGCCTCCTGGGTGATGATGACGTCGTGCGGGTGGCTCTCCCGCAGCCCCGCCTGGCTGATGCGGATGAACTGGGTTTCTTCCCGCATCTGCTGCAGGGTCTGAACGCCGCAGTAGCCCATGGACGACTTCAATCCCCCGATCAACTGGTAGACCGTGTCTTCCAGTTTGCCGCGGTAGGGCACCCGGCCTTCGATGCCTTCGGGCACCAGCTTGCCCCTGGATTCGGCGCTCTGGAAGTAACGGTCGGCGCTGCCTTCAGCCATAGCCCCCAGCGATCCCATGCCCCGGAAGACCTTGTAGCTGCGCCCGTCCAGCATGATGGTTTCTCCGGGGCTTTCTTCCAGGCCGGCAAACAGTTGCCCGATCATGACCGATTGGGCGCCGGCCGCCAGGGCCTTGGCCACGTCCCCGGAATACTTGATGCCGCCGTCGGCGATGATGGGCACACCGTGGCGGTCCGCCTCCTCGGCGCACTCCATGATGGCCGTCAACTGCGGCACCCCCACCCCGGCAACCACCCGGGTGGTGCAGATGGACCCCGGCCCCATGCCCACCTTGACCGCGTCCACGCCGGCGGCGATCAGGTCGGCCACCGCTTCCCGGCGGGCCACGTTGCCGGCGATGATTTCCATGTCCGGCGCCTCGCGGCGCACTTTTTCCACGGCACGGATGACGCCTTCGCTGTGGCCGTGGGCGGTATCCACCACGATCACGTCCACTTCCGCCATCCGCAGCCGCTCCAGGCGTTCCTCCAGATCCTTCCCCACACCCACCGCGGCGCCCACCCGCAACCGTCCCCGCTCATCCTTGCAAGCCTGGGGGTACTGCCGCCGCCGCTGAATGTCCTTCACCGTGATCAAGCCCACCAGCCGCCCCTTGTCGTCCACGATCAGGAGCTTCTCCTTGCGGCTCTTCTGCAGCATCATCTCGGCCGCTTCCAGGGTGGTGCTGGGCGGGGCGGTGACCAGGGGCGGCCGGGTCATCACCTGGGAAACGGGCTGGTCCAGGTTGGTCTCGAAGCGCAGGTCGCGGTGCGTCACGATGCCTACCAGGCGGCCTTCGTCCACTACCGGGATGCCGGAGATGGATTCCCGCTGCATGGTCTCCAGCACCTCGCGCACCGTCTGATTCGGGGCCATGGTGATGGGGTTGAAGATCACGGCGCTCTCGGCCCGCTTAACCCGGTCCACTTCCCCGGCCTGGTCATAGGGCGACATATTCTTATGAACGATCCCGAGGCCCCCCAGGCGCGCCAGGCTGATGGCCAGGTGGGATTCGGTTACCGTGTCCATGGCGGCCGACACCAGCGGGATGTTCAGTTCGATGTGCCGCGACAGGCGGGTGTTCACCTGGGCCTGGGCCGGCAGAACGGCCGAACGGCGCGGCAACAGCAGAACGTCGTCGAAGGTCAGGCCTTCGTCGAGGATGCGGGCCAGGTAGCGGGGCGAAGTGGAAGAAGACGATTCCATGTTCGATCCTGTCGGGCGGAAAAGGGCTGTTTCGTTTACCTTTTATACCCCGGCCGGAGGGGGATGTTCCGTTCCGGGCCTCCTATTGTCCTTGGGGAGAAAGCGACTTTCCTACTCCCCCGCCGCTTCGATTTTACGCACCCGGCGTTCGTGGCGGCCGCCGGAAAACGGCTCCAGCAGGAAGGTCCGGACGACCTCCCAGGCCGCTTCCGGGTCCAGGGCCTTGCCCCCCAGGGTGATGACATTGGCGTCGTTGTGCCCCCGGGCGGAACGGGCTACCTCGGTGTTCCAGCAGGCCGCCGCCCGCACCGCGGCGATCCGGTTGGCCACCATGGCCGAGGCGACCCCCAGGCTGTCAATCATGATCCCGCGGTCGGCGCGGCCTTCGGAAACCTGCCGCGCCACCATCCGGGCGAAATCCGGATAATCCACCGCCTCGGGAGAGTGCGTACCCACGTCCTGCACGGCCAGATCCATGTCCCGCAACCGGGGGACCAGGGTCTCCTTTAAGGCGTATCCCCCGTGATCCGCCCCCACGACAACGGATCGGACCGGGAAGGGGGCCGGCATATAACTACTAAGTTCTTCGATTATTTTGACTTGATGTTGGCGAACCGCATCCCGGGCGGCAGGTGTCAGGCGGGTTCCCGGAGCTACAATGATGCGCTCGCCCCGCTTGATCAGAGACAGGACAGTACGTTCGTCCAAAATTTTCATGGTATTATCCCGCGGCGAAGAGGCGAACGAAGAACCCCAGGTAGTAGAGGGTCTCCCGGGTGACTTGCAGATGGGCCAGGTAGGCCAGGAGGAGCAGAAGGGGCAGGCCCAGGCCCACCATCAGGGGGCGGGCCAGGTAGCCGCGGCAGGCACGCTGCATGGCTCCCAACGACCGGGCGTAAGACCACAGCAGGCTCCAGTAGGCCGCCACCACCACGATCCATTGCAGCCACGGCACGGCGGCCAGAGGCAGGTAGATCATGGACAACGGCAGCACGGCCAGCGCCGGCACTCCCGACCAGGCGACGAGGTAGAAGGACTGGCCGAAGGTGAAGCGGAGCCGCTGCCGGTGGCAGGCCAGGCGCATGGCCAGGGAATAGATTACGGCCAGCCCCAGCACCAGCATGGTGAGAAAGAAGATCCCCTGCATGGGCTGCCAGATGTTGTTGCGGACCAGGGCCAGAAGACCACTGTGGTTCAGGAAGTGCGGGAGCGCGGCGCTGAGGCCCGGGTCCAGCCGGTGGTGGTGCAACTGCACGGCCCACAGGTTGCCGATCCCGGCGGCGACCAGGATCGCCAGCAGCGCGGTCTGCGCACCCTGCTGGAAGCGCCGGTTACGGATGTCCCCTACCAGCCCCTGGAAGTGGGTCAGGGCGCGGCGCAGGTTCTTGCGCCAGGAACGGTCAATCCGGATCAGCCAGGCCACCGCCACAGAGAACGCCAGGCCGAAGGCGAGGTACTCCCAGACCATCCCCGCGCCGCGGGGTTCCGGGGCGTGCAGGTCGGGGTAGCCGCCCCCCATGAACCCCTTCAGGCGCCGGTAGACCTCGCGCGGTTGGCGCTGCAAATCGGTCACGCCGGCACGGTGGATCAGGGGATTCCAGGAGGGTGGATTCCACATCAGGGGCTCCTCCCCCACCCAATCCGCCAGATAGGCGGCCAGGAAGGCGGAACGTTCCCCCACCAGCTCATGCAGGGTCCGGTCCAGCCTCCAGGCCTGCTCGTCCAGGTCGGGAGCGTTGATCTCCCCGGGCCGGAGGTAGGCCGGAACCTGGGGCATGTCTACAGTCGTTCCGGATAGAAGGACCAGTTCGCCGGGGCGCCCCAAGGCCACCAAGGTGGCGGCGTAGTAGGGCCAGGGGGAGGCCAGGTTCAGGCTCCATTGGGCCAACAGCCCGCCCGGCGTCACTGCCTTGGGATCCAGATTGGACCCCCACCCCAGGGTCAGAACGCAGGGGTGCTCCGCGGCCATTTCCTGCAGGGAGCGCATGGCCCGCCGGGCCGCTTCCTGAACCTCCCGTTGCGCCAGAATCGAGACGGAGGCTCCATACAGGGGGATCTCCAGGTACACCCCCAGGCCCAGGGTGTCGCACGCCTCCAGGAAGGCGGGATGGGGCGGCTGAAAGGCGCAGCGCACCGTCTCTGCGCCCAAGTCGAGAATCTGCTCCAGTTCGGCCCGGAGCTGGTCCGGGGAAGGCGATATTCCTCCTCCGGGCCAGTGCCCCACCCGCACTACGCCGCTGAAGGAGGCTCGCCCGCCGGGATTGGCCAGAGTCTGCGCCAGTTCGCCGGGGTCGGGCCTCAACCCCACATTTCGCCGCCTCCGGTCGAGGACCCGCTCGTCGCGCCGCAATTCTGCTGTCAGACGGTAAAGATAGGGGGCGCCGGGGCGCCAGACACGGGCCGCCGGCACGGTCAACTGGAAAACCTGTTCCCGGGCGGAATCGGCCCCGGCCAGGGTGATCTCCTGCTCGGCTACGACGGAATCGGCGGAATCGGCCAGGAGCGCATGGAATACAGCGGAGGTTTCCGGCGAGGCCAGCCGGTAGGTGAAGCGGACCTCCACCTGGCGGTCTTCGCCGCCGGGAGGGGAGATCTCCCGAACCTGCAGCGTCTCAAGGTACTCGACCGGCAGCGCCTGGAGGAACACCTCCCGGGTGATGCCGCCATAATTGCGGGGCGCGAAGACAGCCGAACGCAGGGGCAGACTCGCCTTCTCCCCGCGCTGGTTGGATACCTCCACCTGTAATTCGTTGGCCGCCCCAAAGCGCACGAGCTCCGGAGGCAGAGGCACGGTGAAGGGTACGCCTGGCGGTATATTCGTTTCCAGGGTCACGCCGTTGACCTGTACCGTGGCGTGATGATGGATCCCCAGGAACAGCAGGCGCAGCCGCCGCCCCTGCCAGTCGTCGGGGACCTCGAACCGCCGCCGGAAGGTCACCGTTCCCTCATACCCGTCCCAACTGCCGGGGAGGCGCACGTCGCCGGTCCGCCCGGCGGCCTGAAACTGCCATTCGCCGTTCAGGTCCAGTACCGGGGCGAGGTCCGGCGGGCGTTCGGGATTCAGCGCGGTGTAGGGGAAGCTCTCCGCCGCCGGATGAAAGGCCGGCTGGGGCCACCCCGGGGTCGCACCGATCAACACGGCCGCCGCCAGCAGCATCCCGAAGAGCCCCTGCCGCAAGGCCGGCCCGGGCCTCATGGCATATCTTGATAATTGCGTGTCTGCATACCCCAAAAATATATGGATTTGACCGGGGAAATCCAAGCGGAAACTGGACAAGAAGTTGTGGGATTCCCCCGCCCGGACCACCCCCGCGCCGCCGGCGTAGGCAATATTCCAACTAACCCTTGACTTGGGGCCGCAATACTGGTATATTTCTCTGTTTGTACTTTTCCGCCGGCGTCCCCTCGTACCTCGAGGGACGCGCCGCCAAACCCGATATATCCGCTGCTCGATCCTGGGAGAAAATAACGCTATGGAACTGACCCGCCTGATACGCCAATTCCAGCCGGAAACGGCTCGCCGCATACAGCCTCGGCCCTACATCAACCATTCCGTGGAATTCAAGGGCCTGTTCACCGCCGAAGAACGGGCCCGGGTGCTGGACGACGTCGGCCTGAACGTCTTCTACTTCCCCTCGGAGATGATCACCGGCTGCGATCTGTTAAGCGATTCCGGCACCACCACCATGACCAACGACCAGTGGGCCGCCCTGCACCAGGGGGACGAAGCCTATGGGTCCAACCGGGGGTACTTCCGGCTGCGGGAAGTCATCCGCGAAACGTTCGGCGAAGAATACTTCTCGGACGCCCCCGGACTGGCCCCCAATGCCTTCCTGTTCCACCAGGGACGCGCCTGTGAGGATGCCCTGTTCAGCGCGTTAGGGCGCCTGGGATCGGGATTGGTGATTCCCTCGAACGGGCATTTCGACACCACCCAGGCCAACATCGAAGGCAACCGCATTGCCGCGGTGAACCTGTTCTCCCCCGAACTGCAGAATCCCGCCAGCGACGGCCGCTTCAAGGGCAACATGGACACAAAGCGCCTGCGCGCACTGCTGGAAACCTCCGGCGGGCGCGTCCCCGTGGTCTACCTGACCATCACCAACAACACCGGGGGCGGGCAGCCGGTCTCTCTGGCCAACGTCCGCGAGGTGTCCGAGATCGCCCACGGTTACGGCCTGCCCCTGATGCTGGACGCCTGCCGCTTCGCAGAAAACGCCTGGTTCATCAAGCAGTACGAGTCCGGCCAGCAAAATCGAGCCATTATTGACATTGTTCGCGAAGTCTTTTCGCACGCCGACGGCTTCACCATCTCCTTTAAGAAGGATGGGATCGTGAACATGGGCGGCGGGCTCTTCTTCCGCCAGGGAGGCCTGTTCCTGAAGCAGTACCCTCACCTCGCCGATGAGATCACCAACCACCAGATCACCAAGGAAGGGCACCCCACTTACGGCGGGCTGTCCGGCCGGGACATCATGGCCCTGGCGGTGGGGTTGGGGATCGCGGTCAAGGACGCCTACCTGGCCTGGCGCATCCAGCAAATCGAACGCTTCGGGCGGTTCATGCAGGAGCAGGGCCTGCCCATCCTGACGCCCACCGGGGGGCACGCGGTGTACCTGGACATGAACCGCTTCTTCGCCGGCACCAGGATCCGGCCGGAGGATTTCGGGGGAATCTCGATCACAGCGCTGCTGCTGGCCGGGTACGGTCACCGGGGCTGCGAACTGGGCCACTTCGCCTTCGGTTCCTACGATCCCGCCACGGGGAAGGAGGCGTTCCCGGAAGTGAACTTCGTGCGTCTGGCGGTCCCCCGGCTGCGCTACGAGGACGCCGACCTGGCCAGCGTGGCCGAATCCCTGCGCCTGCTCTACGATGAGCGCGACCGCATCCCCGGCGTGGAGGTGACTTTCGGCAAAGAGCTGGCCCTGCGGCACTTCAAAGCCCGGTTCCGGTTTAAAGAATCGGCGGTGGGTTGTTCTTAGGGGCACGTGAGAATATCTCCGCCCAACCCGCCCGGGATTGCCATGCCGTGGCAGTCCCAGGCCTCATCAGTCATCATCATCAGTCGTGGTTACTCCTCTCCCCCATGCACCTTCACCTTCGCTTACTTTCCTTCCTGAAACCGTACCGGCGGACCCTGGCGCTGGCCTTCGCCTGTTCGCTGCTGTACGCTCTGTTCAACGCCGTGGCCATCTGGTTTTCCGCCTCCTTCATCACCACCATCTTCAACCCGGACGCGGCCCAGAACCCCGGCGCCATGACCGGTCCGGCCGGGGATCTGAACGAGACCCTGAAGACCTGGGCCTGGCAGTTCATTGACGGCCAGGATCGCTTCGAACTCGTCACCCGGGTGGGGATCATCTTCTTCGTTGCGTTCCTGTTGCGCAACTTCTTCGACGTGGCCCAGATGTACTTCATCAGCTTCGTCGAGCAGCGGGTCATCAAGGATTTGCGCGACCGGCTCTATTCCCGCCTGCTGGCCCAGCGCCTGGGATTTTTCTACCAGCGCAAGGCCGGCGACCTGGCGTCGGTGGCCTTGAACGACATCTCGGCCCTGAACAACCAGGTGGCCAAGATCCTCACCTTCATCATGCGGGACCCCTTCGTCATCCTCATCTTCCTGGCCCTGCTGATCA
This sequence comes from Candidatus Zixiibacteriota bacterium, assembly GCA_003599535.1. Lineage (GTDB taxonomy): Bacteria > Electryoneota > B3-LCP > B3-LCP > B3-LCP > SURF-9. Next base: position 16,306 of record QZKQ01000005.1, read on the forward strand.
CCATCTCCTGGCGGCTGACCCTGACCGCGCTGGTACTCCTGCCCCTGGCCGGAGTCCTGATGGACCAGTTGGGTAAAAGCCTGAAGCGCAAGAGTGCCCGGGTGCAGGAGGCATTATCCCAGGTGACGCACCTGCTGCATGAACGGCTCTCAGGCATCCGGTTGATCAAGATCGCGGGAACGGAGGAGGACGAAAACGAACGCTTCCAGGAGGCCACCCACCGGCACTTCCGCATGGCCCTGCGCCAGCGCCGCCTGGACATCCTGAACGTGCCCTTGACCGAGATAATGGGGCTGGGGATCATCTCCCTGATCCTGATCTACGGCGGCTGGCTGGTCTTACGCGCCCAGACGGTGGACGGCGAGGATTTCGTGCGCTTCATCGCCCTACTCTTCTCCATCCTGGCACCGGTCAAATCCCTGGGGGCGGCCTGGAACGCGCTGCAGATCGCTTCCGCCTCGGGCGAGCGTATCTTTCGCCTGATGGACCTGCACGAGGAGCTGCCCGTGCCCGCCCACCCGGTGCGCCTGACGGGGCTGGTGGGGTCTCTGAAGCTGGAAGGCGTCAGCTTCCGCTACGACGGCACGGAAATCGAGGCGCTGACGGACGTCGACCTGGAAATCCGGTACGGCGAAACCGTGGCCGTGGTAGGCCCTTCCGGGTCGGGTAAAACGACCCTGGTGGGGCTGGTGCTGCGGCTGTTCGATCCCACCCGGGGACGGGTGACGCTGAGCGGCGCCGACCTGCGCGAGATTGACCCGCGAGACCTGCGGCGGCTCTTCGGCGTGGTGCCCCAGGACACGGTGCTGTTCAACGACACCGTGGCTGCCAACATCGGCTACGGAGGCGACGGCCTAAGCCGGGAGGCCATCGAACGGGCGGCGCGGCTGGCCTACGCGGAAGACTTCATCCTGGCCCAGCCCCAGGGCTACGACACCCCCGTGGGCGACCGCGGCCTGCGCCTTTCGGGCGGCCAGCAACAGCGCCTCTCCATCGCCCGGGCCCTGGTGCAGAATCCGCCCATCATCATCTTCGACGAGGCCACCTCGCAACTGGACAGCGAATCGGAGGGTTTAATCCAGCAGGCCTTCGAAGCGCTGCGCCGCGAACACACCATGATCGTCATCGCCCACCGGCTGGCTACGGTGCGGCGCGCCGATCGCATCGTCGTGCTGGAAAAAGGCCGGGTCATTGACCAGGGCCGCTATGAAGACCTCCTTACCCGCTGTGAACTGTTCAACCGCCTATGCCAACAGCAATTCCTGACCGCATCGTGAGCCGGCCCGCGCTGCTGATTGACGACAACGATGATTACGCCGCCATGCTCCTGGATCACCTTATCCCCCGCGGATTCCATTTCGACCGGGCCTGCAACGCCCGGGAAGGGATCCAGGTAGTGCGCCAGGCGGGCGTCTCGGCCTTCGAGTTGATCGTCACGGACATCACCATGGACGGGCATACCGCAGGGCTGCGGCTGATCCGCAAGGTGCGCCGGGAGGGCTATCGGGGCGTTCTGATCGTGGCCAGCACCGGATTCGACTTTCCCCTGGTGCTGCACCTCTCCAGGCCGGTCCTGAACCTCTGGGGCGTGGACGCCCTGGTCCCCAAGGAACCGCTGAAGCGGGGCCGGTTCGAATGCCTGGCCATCAGTTCCTTGGGAAAACGGTTTCTGACGGGAGGATAAGTCTCGTATCACTTGCGGGAGGCGAGGGCGGGTCGGCAGGCTCGCCTTTTGCTTTTGCTGCCACCGCTCGGGAACCGGAAGCAGGCTGTTCCGTGTGAAAGAGTGGTGCAGAAGTGCCGGATTTTCCGATTTAAAGAGATCTCTCCGTGAAACCTTTCGGCATCATCGGCCGCAAGCTGCTGCTGTGGTTTGTCCTGGTCGCCATCGTACCTCTGACCGTAGTAGGTCTCCGAAGCCTGAATCTCGCCCGGCAGGCGGTCATGCGGGAAACGTTCCTGCACATGGAAGCGGTGGCCGGCTACAAGCAGGATCAAGTTGAGAATTGGCTTCTGGAGCGATCCGCGGATCTGAATCTGCTGGCCAGCGATCCCCGCATCCGCAACCGGAATCCCGGCGATCTGGAAAGACAGCAGGAAATGCAGGCGTGGCTGCGAATCTGGCGGGAAAACACGGTGGGGTTCGACCGGGTCGAAGTGGTGAATTCGGAGGGCCGGGTTGAGCTGGCCGTCGGGTCTCCTCAATTGATTCATCCTGACGGTTCCGCCGCCTCGCCCGCGGAATGGGCGCAAGCCGCCACCAACGCGGGCATTTCCCGCTTCAGCCCGGTGGAGTATCATCCGGAGCTGGGCACCTGGATGGAAATAGCGCTTCCTGTAGCCAGTGCCATGGGCCAACCGGCCGGGTGGGTTGTAGGCCGCGTGACACTGTCCCGTTCCCTGGATCCCATGCTGCTGGACAGCACCGGGCTGGGGCGTACCGGCCAGACCTACCTGGTGGATGCCCGGCAGATCATGCTGACCCGCTCCCGCTTCATGGACCACCCCGAACCGGGGACGCACCGCATGCATTCCGCTGCCATTGACAGCGCTCTGGCAGGGCGCGAAGGCAGCGGAATCTACACCGGATGGGAAGGCGAGCCGGTGTTGGGTGCCTGGCGATACCTTCCGGCGGCCAACTGGGCGCTGATCGGGGAAATGAGCCAGGCCGAAGCGCTGGCGGAAGTGGGCGAATTGCAGCGAAACTGGCTGGTCATCTCCGCCGTTACCCTGGTGGCCGCATTTATTGTGGTTGCGGTTATCACTCGCTCGCTAAGCCACCCCATCCTTAGACTGGCCGACGCGGCGCGACGCATCTCCCGGGGCGACTTGGGGGCCCTTACCGGGATCCGGCGTTCAGACGAGATCGGCACCCTGGCCCAATCGTTTGACCAGATGGCCGCGGCGCTGGCGGTATCGAGACAATACCTGGAGCGTTCGTACCAGGATCTGATCGCCGCCGAGCGGCGCCTGGTGCAGTCGGAAAAACTGGCGGCCATCGGGGAACTCGTAGCCAGCGTCGTCCACGAATTACGCAACCCGCTGTCTTCAATTAAAATGAATCTGAAAATGCTGGCCCGCAAGCTGCCTGCCGAGGGCACCGTCTCGGAAAGCCTGTCCATCGCTCAGGACCAGGTGTTGCGGCTGGAGCGCATGCTGACCCAGATCCTGGACTATGCCAAGCCGGTGGCGCTTAATCCGGTCCCCTCCGATCTCCGCGACCTGCTCCGGCAGGCGCTGGAATCCCAGGGGGAACTGGTCGAGTCCGCCGGCGTGCAGGTGGAGTGGGACGTGCCCGATGGTCTGCCGCCGGTGACCGTGGACCAGGAATTGATGGGCCAGGCGCTGATCAACCTGGTCCGCAATGCTGTTCAGGCCATGGCGCCTTCGGGGGGAAAGCTGCGCTTGTCCGCCCGGGTGGCGGATAGCCGGGAATTGGTCCTCGAGATCGCCGATACCGGACCAGGAATATCGGAAGCGCAGCGGGAAAGGATGTTTGAACCGTTCTACACCACCCGGCTTGTGGGTACCGGACTGGGCCTGCCCAACGCCCGCAAGGCGGTGGAGCTGCACCGCGGCCGTTTGGAGGTCGCCGGCCGGGAAGGCGACGGAACCACGGCTCGTATAATCATCCCCCTGGGGAACGGCCATGCTTGACATTCTCCTGGTGGACGACGACACCGCCATCACCCGCACGCTGCAGCTGCATTTCCAGGATTCCGGTTTCCGGGTCATAACCGCCCGCGACATCGCCGGGGCGGAACGAACCTGGTCGGAATCCGATCCGGACCTGGTGGTCCTGGATCAGAAGCTGCCGGACGGTAGCGGCCTGGACCTGCTGAAGAAGCGGCGTACCGCCGGCGACCTGACTCCGGTCATCATCATCACCGGCCATCACGAGATGGAATACGCGGTCGAGGCCATGAAGGCCGGGGCTTTCGACTTCATCCACAAGCCGCTGGACCTGGACGAGCTGGACGTGGTGATCCAGCGGGCCTTGACTCAGATCGAGTACGAGCGCCAGCATCACCAAGCCATGCCGGTGGGCGATTCCGGTGTGCGCATCGCCGGCCAGAGCAAGGCCATCCTGGAGGTCCACAAGCAGATCGGGCTGGCGGCGAAATCCAAGGTCTCGGTGCTGATTACGGGCGAGAGCGGCACCGGAAAAGAACTGGTGGCACGGGAAATCCATCGCTATTCCGATTCCGGTCAACCCTTCGTGGCGGTGAATTGTTCGGCCGTGGTGCCCACATTGATTGAATCCGAACTGTTTGGATATGAGAAGGGAGCTTTCACGGGCGCGCACGAGCGCCGTGAAGGCAAACTCAGCGTCGCCGGCCAGGGTACGCTGTTCCTGGACGAGATCGGCGACCTGGCTCCGGACCTGCAGGCCAAGCTGCTGCGCGTGCTGCAGGAACGCACCTTCACCCGGGTGGGAGGACACACCGAGCTACCCTTCCGGGCCCGGGTCATCGCCGCCACCAACCGCAACCTGCGGGCCATGATCGCCGAAGGCACCTTTCGTGAAGACCTGTTTTTCCGCCTGAACGTATTTGAAATCCGAATGCCGGCCCTGCGGGAAAGGCCCTCGGATATCCCCCTGATCGCCGCCGTGCTGCTGGAAAAGATATCCCGCGACATGCACGCCCGGGCGACCCGGATTTCCGCAGCGGACATGGCGCGCCTGGTCGGCTATCGCTGGCCCGGCAACATCCGCGAGCTGGAGAACGTGCTGACCCAAAGCCTGATCCACTCCCCGGGCAATGTGCTGAACCTGGTATTCACCCCTCTGCCGGAAGCGGCTGGAACCACCGACGGTAAAATGGTGACTCTGGAAGAAATGGAGAAACAACACATCGCCCGGGTCCTGCGCTGGAGCGGTGGACATTTGGGTAAGGCCTGTCAATTGCTGGGCATCAGCCGGCCCACCCTGCGCAAGAAGTTGCAGGAATACGGGCTGGAAGTCCCGGAAAAGGAATGATCCGGGGATGCCCGCACCCGTTATCCCGGGGGTGTGATAATGCAAATTCCTTTCAGGGGATTTGCAATATTCTTTCAAATCAGTACACGTCTACATCCGTTCTACATGGCATAGTATCAGAATATTCCGTGCTTTTGCAGTTATGCATTTGTGGCACGCAATCTGCTTTTATTTACCCCGAATCCGGCGCGATCCGGCATGCCGGCCGCGCTGCTAATTGTCGGAATCCATGAAAAGTAATTTACTCGCCCACCTCTGGCGCCTGGCGGGTTTGGTAATTCTTCCAGTCCTGTTGCTGACGACGGGACCGGCCTCCGCCCAGGAAGCGGACACCTCCGCCGTCTACGCCGCGGATGACAGCCTGCTGAACGCCTATCTGGCCGAGGCGCTGAAGAACCATCCCGACCTGGCTTCGATGGAAGCCATGATCCAAGCGCAGGTCGCCCGCGCCCGCATGGCCGGGTCGTGGATGAATCCCAGCCTGATGCTGGGGGCCATGAACGTGCCCACGTCCCTGGATTTCCACGAAGAGCCCATGACCATGAAGACGGTGGGTTTCATGATCCAAATTCCCTTCCCCGGGAAGCTGCACTACACCCGCAAGGCGGAGTTGGCGCGGGTGGCCGCCACCCGCTCTCAGTACGCCCAGATGCGCCTGGACATGATCGCCATGGTCAAGATGGCCTACTACGAGCTGGCCGGCTTGCTGGCGGTCCAGGAAACCCTGGAGGAATCCCGCATGCTGGCCGGCGACATGATCACCGCCGCGCGGATCATGGCATCTTCGGCCATGGGCAGCCAGGCAGACGTCCTGCGGGCACAGTTGGAGTACGAAACCTGGGCAAAGCAGCTCATTGCCAATCGGGAGAACATAACAGAGGCCAAGTCGAGGCTGGCGGCGGCTCTGGGGCGGAATTCCGCAGAGGATCTGGATGAACCTGTGTCCAGACAAGCCTTGACCTACCACCCCCTGCCCCAGTTGGAAACGCTGCTGGCGGGCAACCTGGAAGAAACCCCGGCGCTCCTGGCCCAGGCAGCCGAGGTAGAAGCCGCCCGCGCGGAACTGAAGCGCGCCCGGCTCTCCTACTGGCCTGATTTCGACGTATCTTTTACCTACGGCTTCCGGGAATATCTGGAGGACGGCGCAGGGATGGCTGGAATGCCGGTGGAAACCGGACGCACCCCGCTGGGCGACATGGTCTCGCTGGAAGTGCGGTTTCCCATTCCGCTGTTCTACCGGAGCAACCAGCGGGCCCTGGTTAAAGAAAACCAGGCCATGTTGCAAAACGCCGAGGCAGAGTACCGGGCGGGCAGTCTTGAGCTTCGAGACGAAGTGCGCCAGGCCCATGCCCGGATGGAAGCCGCTCGCGCCACATACGAACTGATTGCCGAAACACTGCTGCCCACCGCGGAAGCGACCTTCGAGGCCTCCCTGGTCGCCTACCAGAGCGGCAGCATCCCCTTCATGTCGCTGAACGAAGCCCTGATGCAGGTGACAATGCATCGCATGGATGAAGCCATGGCCCTGGCCGACCTGCACATGGCCCGCGCGGACGTGGCACGGTTGCTGGGAGTCATGCTACAGCCATGGTAAGAGTGGATCATCTCCTCCCCCGGAAATGAATCCGCCAAGGGACGGACGTAAACGCTCCTGGGTAGCCTGAGGGATTTCTTCCCGGGCAGGAGAGGGCCGCCCACGGTACCTTTCATTAATGTCAGACCATCACAAGGACCTTCTAGTATGACTATCCATAAATCCCCCCTCTTCTGGATTATCCTGATTGTGGGCCTGGCCAGCCTGGGCTTGAACGTCCTGCTCTGGCAGGGGAATTCCTCCCCGGCTACGGCGGCGGCGGAAGACCAGGAGCTGTACGTCTGCCCCATGCACCCCCAGGTGGTCCAGGATCATCCCGGCGACTGCCCCATCTGCGGCATGAAGCTGGTGAAGAAGCAAGCCTCAGCGTCTTCCGACACCTACACCGACAGCCTGGCCGGAACGGTGAATCTGTCCCCCTCCCAGGAAGTGCTGGCGGCCGTCGCCACGGCTCCGGTGCGGGAAGCCACCATCCAGCCCTCCTTCACTGTGCCGGCGACTGTCGCCGCGGTGGAAGGCAACCAGGCCAAGGTGACGGCCCGGGCTATGGGACAGATCAAGAAGCTACACGTGGATTACACCGGTGCGGCGGTGAAGAAAGGTCAGCCGCTGTACGACTTCTACAGCCCCGACCTCGCCGCGGCGTTGCGCGAGGCGACGCTGGCCGGCCAGGCCCGGAGTCCGAAACTGCAGGAAAGCCTGGGTGAGGCGGCCCGGGGCAAACTGCTCTCCCTGGGGCTGGATGAAGCCCAGATCCGCCGGTTGACCGCCCAAGAGGAAATCCCTGAGACCATCACCTTCACCTCGCCCCTAAGCGGGGTGGTCATGGATAAGATGGCGGTGGAAGGCGACTGGATCATGCCCGGCATGGCGCTGTTCGATATCCTGGATCTTTCCGAAGTCTGGGTGGAAGGCGTGTTGTACGAGAACCAGGTCGGACGGGTGCAGGTGGGCGACTCCATGGAAGTGCGGGTGGACGCGTATCCCACGGAAGCGTTGCAGGGGAAAGTGAGCTGGAAGGCTCCCATGCTGGACATGATGACCCGCACCCTGCCCTTCCGCGTCACCCTGTCCAATCCCGAAGGCAAGCTGAAGCCGGGGATGTACGCCGAAATGCGCCTGTCCGAGGCCCAGCCGTTCACCGCCTTGGCGGTGCCGGCCAGCGCGGTGTTGCGAACCGGCGAACGGCAGGTGGTCTGGGTCAAAGTGGGCGAAGGGCGGTACCGTCCCGCCGAAGTGCGCGTAGGCGCCCAAGTGGACGGCCAATACCCGGTGCTGGAAGGATTGAACGCCGGCGAAGAGATCGTGGTCCAGGGCGGGTACCTGATTGATTCCGACAGCCAACTGCGGACCATGGGCGGATCCGGGCACCAGCACGGCGCGCCGGCCGAAGGCCAGGCTCCGCCGGAAGAACATCGTGGCCAAGAGATGCAGTCCTCCCCCGGCCCCCTGGCCCCGCCGCCCGAAGGCCATGAAGGTCATGCGCCGTCTCCGGAGCCAGGTCATTCATCCCACAGCGCCGAACCGGGTAAATCGAAATCCGGCCAAGTCGAGACGGCCGAGGCTCTCTACACCTGTCCCATGCACCCGGAATTCGTGACCGATGACCCCGACGCCCGCTGCCCGGAATGCGGCATGAAGTTGGAAAAAAAGGAGAAGTGAGCGCCCTGCAGATATTCTCATGATCGAACGCCTTATCGCCTACAGCCTGCGCAATCGCCTGATCGTCCTGCTGGCCACCTTCCTGGTGGTCGTCTGGGGGATCTGGGCGCTGCAGCGCACCCCCGTTGACGCCATCCCCGACCTGTCCGACAACCAGGTGATCGTCATGACCGACTGGATGGGGCGAGCTCCCCAGTTGGTCGAAGACCAGGTCACCTACCCGCTGGAAGCCACCTTTCAGGGTATGCCCCGGGTCAAAGCCGTGCGCGGCACCTCCATGTTCGGCCTGTCCATGATCTACATTATCTTCGATGATAACGTGGACCTATACTGGGCCCGCACCCGGGTGCTGGAACGGCTGAACTACATCCAGGGACAGCTCCCCACCGACGCCCGCACCATGATCGGCCCGGAAGGCACCGGCGTGGGGCACGTCTACTGGTACACGGTGGAAAGCCCCACCATGGACCTGGCCGAACTGCGCGCTCTGCAGGACTGGTATCTCCGCTACGGCCTGTCCACCGTGGACGGGGTGGCGGAAGTGGCCTCCATCGGCGGCTTCGTCAAGCAGTACCAGGTGGAACTGGATCCGCGGCGCCTGCAGACCTACGGCATTTCCACCATGATGGTGATGGACGCGGTGAGGAATTCCAATATTGACGTGGGCGGCGGGCTGATCGAGCAGAATTCCATGGAGTACCTGATCCGCGGGCTGGGCTACATCGAGCAGAAGGAGGACCTGGAGAACGTCGTCCTGATGACCAACGACCGGGGCATTCCCGTCCACCTGAAGGACGTGGCCATCGTACAGATGGGGGGCGAGGTCCGCCGCGGCCTGCTGGACAAGAACGGCGAAGGCGAGGTGGTCGGGGGCATCATCGTCATGCGCTACGGCGAGAACGCCAAGGCGGTGATTGACCGGGTCAAGGCCAAAATCGCCGACCTGGAGAAGGGGCTGCCCGAAGGGGTCAGCATCCATATGGCCTACGACCGTTCCGACCTGATCGAACAGTCCATCGGCACCCTGAGGGAAGCGTTGACCGAAGAGATGATCATCGTCTCGGTGGTGATCTTCATCTTCCTGCTGCACTTCCGCAGCGCCCTGGTGGTAATCTTGACCATCCCCGTGGCCGTGCTGGTCAGCTTCATCGTAATGTACCACCTGAAGGTCACCTCCAACCTGATGTCCCTGGCGGGGATCGCCATCGCCATCGGAGTGCTGGTGGATTCCGCCATCGTGGTGATCGAGAACGCCTACCGCCACCTGTCCGAAGGCACGCCCGAGGAGCGCCGCGACGTTATCGGCACCACCCTGAAGGCCTGCCGCACGGTGGGCCGGCCCATCTTCTTCTCCATGGCCATCATCGTGCTCTCCTTCCTGCCGGTCTTCCTGCTGGAAGGTCAGGAAGGGCGGCTCTTCTTCCCCCTGGCCATGACCAAAACGGCGGCCATGGCGGCGGCGGCGATTCTGGCCGTCACCCTGGTGCCGGTACTGATCACCTTCTTTCTGCGGGGCCGGCTGAAACCGGAAGAGAAGAACCCCCTCTCCCGCCTGCTGGTGCGTCTCTACACCCCCGTCATCCGCTGGACCCTGAAGCACAAGTGGACCACCTTGGCGATCAACCTCCTGGTGCTGCTTCTGACCATCTGGTTGATGACCGGCGTGGGCAGCGAATTCATGCCCGCGCTGGATGAGGGCAGCCTGCTGTTCATGCCCACCACCCTGCCCAACGTCTCCGTCACCGAAGCCAAGCGCATCATGCAGGTGCAGGACAAGATCATCAAAAGCCTGCCGGAAGTGGACCTGGTGCTGGGCAAGGTGGGCCGGGCGGAAACCGCCACCGACCCCGCGCCGGTTTCGATGATCGAAACCATCATCCTGCTGAAGCCCCGCGACCAGTGGCGCGAAGGGGTCACCCGGGAGGACCTCATCGCCGAGATGGACCAGAAGCTGCAGATCCCCGGCGTGGTCAACGGTTGGACCCAGCCCATCATCAACCGCATCAACATGCTGGCTACGGGGGTGCGCACCGACCTGGGCGTCAAAATCTTCGGCGATGATCTGAGAACCCTGGAGCACCTGGCCATCCAGGTCGAAGAGCTGCTGCGGCCGGTGGAGGGCGCCGCCGACCTGATCGCCGAACGCGTCATCGGGGGCAACTATGTGGATATTGACATTGACCGCCAGGCCCTCGCCCGGCACGGCCTGACCGTGGGCGAAGTGCAGGCGGTCATCGAAGCGGCCTCCGGGGGCATGAACGTGACCACCACGGTGGAAGGCCGGGAGCGTTTCCCCGTACGGGTGCGCTACGCGCGCGACTTCCGCAACGATCCGGCCGAACTGGGCCGCATCCTGGTGACCACACCGGCCGGCGCCCAGGTGCCGCTGGCGCAATTGGCCAGGATCGAAATCGTGCCCGGCCCGCCCATGATATCCTCGGAAAACACCCTGCTGCGCTCGGTAGTCTTCCTGAACGTGCGCGGCCGGGACATGGGCAGCTTCGTCAATGAAGCCAAGCAGGTCCTGGATGAGAATCTGAAGCTGCCGCCGGGGTACTACCTGCAGTGGTCGGGGCAGTGGGAAAACCAGATCCGGGCCAAGGAGCGGCTGCAACTGCTGGTCCCCCTGGTCATCTTCATCATCTTCATCCTGCTCTACTTCGTGTTCCGCTCGGTGACCGAATCCATCCTGGTCATGCTGTCGGTGCCGTTCAGCCTGACCGGCGGAGTCATCCTGCTGGTGCTGCTGGGGTACAACTGGAGCGTGGCCGTGTGGGTGGGCTTCATTGCGCTGTACGGCATCGCGGTGGAAACCGGCGTGGTCATGGTGGTGTACCTGCACGAAGCGCTGGACCGCAAGCTGGAACAGGGGCCGGTGGGAACCAAAGAGCTGTACGAAGCGGTAATTGAAGGGTCGGCGCTGCGGTTGCGGCCCAAGCTGATGACGGTGGCCACCTCCATGCTGGGCCTGCTGCCCATCATGTGGGCCACCGGCACGGGATCGGACCTGATGCGGCCCATCGCCACGCCCATGGTCGGCGGCCTGCTGACTTCCGCCGTCCACGTGCTGATCGTGACCCCGGTGATCTTCGCCCTGATCAAGGGCCGGGCCCTCCGCCGGGGCACGCTGAAACGGTCGGACATGAGCTTCGGTCAGGGCGCGACATAATCCTGAACCTGAACGACTATAAAATAGCAATGATAGGAGATCAGACGATGCGAGTTCGCAACCTCTTCCTGTTGGCGGCGCTGATGCTTGCCGCCGTCCTGCTGCTCGGTTGTTCCGACGCCGGCGCCAACAAGGGCGGCAAGAACCCCAATCCCCAGGCCAAGGCGGCAGAGGGGAAAATGGCCGCCAAGGATCTATACACCTGCCCCATGCATCCGGAATTCATCACCGCCAACGCCGAGGCGGAATGCCCGCAATGCGGCATGAAACTGGAGAAGCTGTCGGAAGAGAAGGCGGCGGAATTCCGCGCCAAGCACAGCATGATGGGCGGCGGGCACGGCGGCATGGCGGGTCATGGCGAGGCCGGTCACGGCATGGCGGCGGACAGCGCCGCGGCGGGCTGCCCGGTGCATACCGGTGAAGCGGGATCTGCCGCTAACTGCCCGGATCACGCCCAGCATACCGCCGGCGGCGAATGCCAGGACTGCGAGACGAAGTGAGGTTTACCGGAAATGGCGAAGGCGGCCCCGAGGCCGCCTTCCCTTCTGGTTTGCGCGTGATCGGTAAAAAAGCCCGGCGGGCGGGAACCACACCGGATTTTCGCACGTATGTGGAATGAGTAATTTTCCACTTTGCGCTTGCGCCGGGCGCCGGAAAATGCTATATTAATGTTTCTTGCATCTCGCGAAAAGCTTGGGGTCGTAGTTCAACTGGTTAGAGCGCCGGCCTGTCACGCCGGAGGTTGCGGGTTCGAGCCCCGTCGACCCCGCAAGTCCCTTCCACCACGGAAGGGATTTGTGTTTTATTGGGGGCTACTTCATCACCGTCAGCTTCCGGGTGAGGGTCTCTGTGGAGGTGGCCAGCCGCACGAAGTTGATCCCCGAAGCGTATCCGGACGATTCCCACGGCAGGGAGTAGCTCCCCGCGTTCATCCGTCCGGATGTGATGGTGGCGACCCTGGCTCCCAGTAGATTGTACACCGCCAAGTCCACCTCCTGGGCATAAGGCAGTTGGAAGAAGATGGAAGTGGTGGGATTGCCGGGTTGGGGGGAGAGCGACAGATCCATCACCCGCTGCGGGCGGGGTTTGGTGTAGGGGCTGTAGGCCGTATCCCCGGTGGTGTTGCGGAAGAAGTAGATCCCCCCGTCGTATGTGCCCACCAGCAGGTCAATATCGCCGTCATTGTCCACATCGGCGCCGGTAGGCTCAGGGAGAACCACAGTGCCGCATAAATCGGAATCCGCCAGCACAACCTGAGGGTTCTGCGGTGTGCCGACATTCTCCCACAATTCCACTACTCCGGTGGTAACAAAACCCGCCAGTAAATCATAATCCCCATCCCCCTCCATATCCACCAAGCAAGGCATCCGCTCGGAAGGGATATTCTGCCAATGGTTAGTCTCAAACACGAGGTTGGGGGACTGAGGCGTGCCTTGATTCTGATAGTAAACCAAGCCCGATCCCCAGGTGCCGAACACCATATCCCCATCCCCATCGCCATCCAAATCGGCCAAGGAAATTCCGTAGATTTGGGTGTAAGGAAGATTCGAGAAACTGAAAGCGTAGCGAAAGTCAGGGTCCTGCGGGGTACCGTCATTCACATAGAAAAGGATCTCGGGATTGAAAAGAATCGGATTGGCACAAATCAGATCCAATAGGCCATCGGCATTCAGGTCATATAGCTCAATCGTGTAAGATGGCCCGCTTGGCAGGAGATTTTCACTGACCATAGTGTAATAAGGCTGTTGGGAGGTTCCAATGTTGCGGTAATAACTGAGATAATCAACATTGGAAAACAGGAGATCAAAAGTGCTGTCAGAACTGAAATGAACCAGTTGGGGCCGGTTGGACAGGCCGGCGTCCAGGGTCAGATTGCTGGTCCGGATCAACTGGAATTGGGCCAGTTGCGGGGTACCGGTATTCTCATAGTAGAACACGTCGCCGGGCGTATTACCGGCTCCAATATCGTACGCCTCCCGCCCCACCCACAGGTCAAAGTCCCCATCGGCGTCCATGTCGGCGAACTCGGGGCTGGCGTTATCCCCCACGTCGATGCCCAGCCATTGGCTGGATACCGGCGTGAAGCTGTAGTTCTGGGGGGTGCCGTCGTTGCGGTAGAAGTGCACCTGGCCGTAGTAATCGCCGATGAACAGATCCTGATCATCATCGGCGTCAATATCGCAGAAACGCAGGATCGTCCGGTAGCCCAATCCCACTCCCAATAAATTGGGATTAGCCAAAGTAAGGCTGTAATTCCACCCGGTACTGTCATTGCGGTAATAGCGGATGTACCCGGAGTACCAGGTGCCGGTAAAAAAATCCAGATCCCCATCGGCGTCAATGTCCACCCAGTCACCATAAGTGCCGTCAATGGGAGTGCCGGTACCATCCCGCAAGGTGTCGCTGATCAAGTTGAACAGGGGAGATCCAGGCCCCCCGATGTTCTCATAAAGATAGGTCGGGACCTCCCCGCATTCGATTACCAAATCGCTGTCCCCATCGGCATCCATGTCGCAAAAGGTGGGAGTGGCCATAGACTGGACAGTCAGCCCCTGCCATTGGGGATCGGATAATCCAAACGCGGCCAGTACGGGTGTGCCCAGGTTTTGATAATAGACGATGCTCCCTCCGCCATGCCCGACGAAGAGGTCTACATCTCCATCTGCATCCAAATCCCCACCGGCGGGGCGGGTATTTCCGTAGCCTCCGGTCCATGGGGCGGGTAGCACGTAACCGTCAATTTCGACTTGTATGCTGTCCCATTCCTGCGTAAATTCGAATTCCTGCGCCCACACCAAAGCTGGAAACAGCATCAAGGCAAGCCATCGCATGATCGGCCTCATTGCATTTGGGAGAGTGGAGCATACACCCCACTCTCCCAATATAGTGTTTTTGTGACTACTTCAGCAAGAGCATTTTGCCCACATTCTGATACTGGCCGCCTTTCTCCAGCCCTTCTGCGGTCACTCGGTAGAAATAGACCCCGGAGGAGAGGGCCGAGGCATCGTAACGGATCTTGGGCCAGCCGGCGTTCTCAATCCCTTCATGGATCACTCCCAGAGACTGCCCCCGCAGGTTGAACAGCTCGATCTTCACGCGGGAACGCTGGGGCAGTTCTAGGGGGATGACAGTTTCGGCGTTGAAGGGGTTGGGGTAGTTCTGTAACAGCCGGAATTCCTGCGGTAACGGTTGCACCTGAGCCAGACCGTCCGTAAGACTGCGGCGCGCCAGGAAACCCGCTCCGAAGCCGGCATGGGCGGGTCGGTAGGGATCCGCTTCGGGAACCGCAGATTGTATTCCGGGCGGAGGCACGAAAGTGATTTCGGCGTTGGCCGAAGCGTCGAACCACTTGAAGGTCATGTCATTGCCGTCCTGGTAGCCGTCAACCACCTCCGGCGTGGCGATGTCGTCTTCCCAGGCGGCGATGACCATGGGGAATGAGTCGCAGTACACCGTCGCCCCCACACACAGATCACCGTCAAAGACGGCCAGCTCGTCACCCACCTCCAAGGTAAGCCCCTCCAAAGCAACGGTGTCTATACGAATGGGATACCACCAGTGCGTACGATCCGTAAATGCGAAGTGGCTGACTGTTTGCGAAGCGGTAACCGATCCGCTGGCCGTGGAATTCTTGGGTTCCTGGGGCAGTGACATGGGTTGTGCGCTGCTTTCCGGTCCGAAACCGTCGCAATAGACCATCGCGTCACTTAGGAATCCCGCGAAATACCCTTTGCCGGGTTCCAGATACTTGATGGTGTTCAGGAGAGGCTCGTAATTGAGCACGTCGTACAGCCGGCCATCCTCCGATTTCAGGACGACCATTCCATTGATATTACCCAGTAAGCCTTGTATGGTTGTGCTCTGGGTCAGATCAAGCTCCATACGCAAGGGATAAGCCAGGAAATACCAATAGTTGGGTAATGATTCGGGAAATACCTCGTCATCCCATAGCACGCTTGGTTGGAAGGTGTAATTGCCAGGAGTGACGTTTGGGCAGCCGTTGTATACCCAGGTATAGGCGGAGCTGTATTCACGATCCAAATAAACTCGGTAAGCTTGGCTAAGAAACCAGTGCAAGTCGGGTAGCTGCAGTGGGTATGTATTTTCTGGGGAGTAATCAAATGCTCCCACTTTACAGCCGTTATCGGTCTGCGGATCTCCATCAGGATCGGGATTGAACCAATTAAAGTACTGCTGTTGCACGCCCTCTATGCAAAAGAGATCATCCATGGTTAAAGGAGGACCAGTCGGGTCGGTCGGCTTCACATACCACGATACCAGGTTCCAGCCCTTTTTAAGTTGGAGGGTTTGGGTATTCGTGGAGGCGCCTGCATTCGTGGCGCCATCCATGATCAGCATGGCGGGCCC
>QZKQ01000097.1 GCA_003599535.1 Candidatus Zixiibacteriota bacterium
GGCCAAACGCCCCCGGGACTGGAAAATTCCCGGGGGCGCCGACGGGGTTTTGATCAAGGGGCGGCAAAACGCCTCAGGCGGTGGTTTCCTGCAGGGATTGGACGTGCCGAACGATCTGCCGCACCTCGTTGCGGAATTCGTTCAGATCGAACTGGAGACCGTTCAGGTAGGCGCTCCAGCCGGCGCTGGACTTGGCGTAATGCACCGCCTCCTCGATCTCTTCATCGGTAGCGCCGAACAGTTTCGCCGCCTCGGTATGGTAGAACGCGCAGTAGTAGCACTTGGTCACGGCGGAGATGCCCAGGCCGATCAGCTCGCGGTACTTGTTGGGGATGTGGCCCTCCTCGAGCTGAATCTGCTTGAACAGGTTCCATTCCGATTCCAGAGTGTTTTCCGGCACGTGCTGAAAGAACTTGGGCACCAGGCCCAGCGTCTCTTTCATCTCCTGGTAAATTTCCTGCTTGGACATGTTAACCTCACCATTAAATATATACTTCCCGGCAAGCCGGGGCGCGTTCACCGGGTTCAGGGCCATCCAGCAGGATGATGTAAATGCTACGTGGTGAATTGTTAAGAATTTGACATCTGGGGAGACAAAAATCCCGGTCGCCATGCGCCGGGTAACCGGGTGGCTCCGCGAGGAAAGTTCTATCTCCGCCGCCGGCCGGAGACGAACAGGTGCGGCAGGGACAGGAAGAACAGCGCCACGGCGGCGATCACGCTACAGATACCGGACCAGACCCGCAGAGGGAGGACCAGGAAGGGGAAACGCTGTACCCAGAGGCGGCGGTGGTGATACGCCGCCCGGCGCCGGTCCACCAGGCCTTCGCGCAGGCCCCGTTCCATCTCGCTCTCCACGCCGGATACGGCGTCCGCCGGGGGAAACAGCAATCGCAGATCCAGGGATACTTTTGCCATGGTTGCCTCCTCCCCTGGGGAGGTTCGGTGAAGTGGCGTCCTTCGGGCCGGAATGCCGGTAGGACACCGGGTGTGGTAGTATTTGGCTGCCGGGCCGTCAGGCGGTGACCGGCACAGGGTGAAGCTCTTCGTTAGGGGCTTCCCAGGGCTGCGCCTGGCGATCCCGGGAGCGCCGCGCCAGCGGCAGGCGCTTTTCATCGCGCCTGGCGTACAGGCGGAAAGTCCCCGCGGCCGGCTGTGGCGGCAGGCCGCCGGTCCGGGGTTCCGGGCCGTTGTCGTGCAGCGGCCAGTAACGCACTCCGGGATCGGTTTCCGGCGCCCGGCCGGAAGACACCTTCACCACGTGGTATCCGGTTTGCAACAGCAGGGCTTCCAAGGTGCGGGGGGTGAAGAACCAGCGCGGCAGATCCCGGTCCAGCAGGGTGGCGCCTTCACCCCGCAGGGGGAAATCCCAGGCGCGAAAGTCCGTGGCGCCGATCACCAGCAGCCCGCGGCCGCCCAGCCAGCGGTCAGCCCGGCTCAGGTACTCGCGGGGGTCGCGGCACTGTTCCAGGGCGCCCTGCAGGCGGATGACGTCGTACTCGGGCAGGGGCGGCAAGCCGCCGGCGGGATCGCGGAAGAAGGCCGCGAACTCCTCTTCCGGGACCTCCTCCAGTTCGTCCACGAGGGCGGGGTTCCACCCATAAAGCCGGGCCGTCTCCAGGATATTGGCGCCGTCCCGGCCCACGTTCAACAGGAGGCCTGGGGGGCGGCACAACCGGCTGATCTCTTCGATCTCTTCCACACCGGCGCTGCCGGCCGCGAAGCCGGCGCCTTCCGGCAGTTGGGCGGAGTGGGGCGCCGGGAGGCCGGCCTGCCGGTCACGGCGCCAGGCCAGACCACAGTCGCCGCAGCGGCGCACCTCGAAATCCGGCCCGCACAGCCGCACCACCCAGTCGTGGCTGCCGCACAGCAGGCAGCGCTCCTCACGGTATTGCTCCATGGTATTCACGGATTCTCCGGGTTTCTCCGATTATTGCGCTGCTTCCGCTTCGCGTTCGGGGACCGGCTGGGATACTACCTTCAGGGCGCGCGGCTTGACCTTGGGGGTTGCCACCGGCCGGTCTTCCGGGGCGGGATGGGCCACCGCCACGGGGCCCAGCAGTTGGACCGCGCCCATGGAATCCTTCTGCAGCTCGCGGGCCGCCAGCTTGATCTCCCCCAGCCCTTCCAGATAGGCGGCGTTCTGCTGGTGGAAGTAGACGCTTTCCCCTTCTTCCCGGGGGCGCATGTATTCCCACATCTCCAGCCGGTAGAAGTCGCGCTGGTCGGTCTTGCCGGTGAATTCGTGGAGCTGGGCCAGGCGGGCGTGCGAGCGCAGACCGGCGAAGCGGCTGGTGGAGTAGTGGTAGCGGAACAGGTCGGTGCGGGCGTATTCTTCCATCTGCTCGATCAGCTTCTGCACCCCTTCGTGGTAGGACAGGTCAATGTAGAACACCGCCAACTGTTCCAGCAGGCGCATCTCCAGCAGCGGCAGGTGCAGGTAGAAGCGATCCGACAGGACCTTTTCCAGGGGCCGCACGAACAGGGCCAGGGGGCCATGTTCCACCTGCACGTGGCAAAGCTTCTCCAGCAGGTCCACCTGGGTATGCAGGGGGAAGCCGTCCAGCAGGTCGGCGGCTTGCTGGATGCCGAAGCCGGGGGCGGGAGTCTTCCACAGCTCCCGGATCTTCATCTGCAACTGGATGTATTCCGCTTCCTTTCCCTTCTTCAGGGAGGGCGCCACCGGCGGGGGAGCGGCCTTCTTGCGCGGCGCCTTGGACCCTTTGGCCGCCTTGGCCGGCGGCGGCTCCGTCAACTCCTTCAGGTACCCTTTCACCCGCTTCACGAAGGCGGGCATGAACTGGTTCAGGTTGCCGCGATTTTCGATACACTTGCGGGCCACCGATCCCAGCTTCTTGCGGATTTTCTCCTGGGCCAGCAGGTCCACCAGGGCCTGGGCGAAGGATTCGGCGTCCTTGGGCCGGGCCAGGCGGCCGCTGCGCTCGTCACGGATCAGGTCACTGATTCCGTCCACGTCGGTGGCGGCAATGGCCAGCCCCTGGGCCATGGCCTCCAGCAGGGGGATATTGTTGCCCTCGAAGTGAGTGCTCAGGGCGAAGATATCGGTGGCGCAGAGGATTTCCAGGTGGTCGTTGGGATCGTCCAGGATGGCCACCTGGTCTTCCAGCCGCAGGGCGTAGATCTTCTCGGTCAGGCGGTGCCGTTCGGGGCCGTCGCCCACCAGCATCAGGATGAATTCGTGGCCCCGGGCTTTCAGCAGGGCGCAGGCTTCCAGCAGGGTGTCGTGGTCGCGGCGCCGGTCGAAGGGGGCGATCATGGTGATCATCTTCTGTTCGGTGTCCACCCGCAGGTTCTGGCGCAGGCGGCGGCGGTCGTCCTTGGTCTGCTGGATGTAAGTGGTATCGGCCGAGTGGGGCAGCAGGTGGTCGGCCTTGGCGGCCAGGTAGGGCATGGTCTTGCCGATGGCCCGCTGCAGGTTGCGGGTGGCGGGCAGGATCTTGTCGCAGAAGCAGAGCGCGGTCAGCTCTTCCAGGCGCGAAATCAGGCTGGGGTGGTCATCGAATTCCGCCACCACCAGGGGTACGCCGGCCGCCTTGGCCGCGGTCAGAAAGGCGGCGGCCAGGGGATCGGGCAGGGCAGCCATGACCACGTCCGGCAGGTCCTCCTCCATGGTCTCGCTGAAGGCCTGCAGGGAATTCAGCAGGTCGTCGGGAGGCAGCGGGGCCACGTGCACCGGCGTCAGAGGGATGCCGCTGTCGGCGAACTGCCCTTCGCCCCGCTCTTCCAGGCCCAGGAAGGTGATGCCGACCTTGAAGTCCTTCTTCAGGAAAGGCATGCGGCGGGCCACTTCGGCGGCTTTCTCATCGGACAGATTTTTCAGGTATACCTGCAGTCTGGGTTTGGCGTTCACCGGGAACCTCACGTACTTGTTGGGGGATCTCCGAATCGCGGGGCACGGCACGAGGCTGGTCGAAGATCTTTTTTTGCAAGGTCCGTGCCGATCTCTGATTCAGCACCATAATCCATGAAATATTCATTGAGTTCATGCGAAGCGTGGCGACAGGAGGAGAGGGCGGGATTTGCCGGGAGGAAGAAAATGATCCGTTTTGGCGGGAGGAGGGGCCGGCGAGTGGCGGATAGCCGCCACTCACCGCTTCGCGCGAGCGTGAACGGGCGCAGTGGACAATCGGTCAGGGTTGAATCCGTCGGCAGACGGAGGATCGCCGTAGGTGAAACCGACGGAGAGGGACGATCCCCCTCCCTACCTCTTATCCGACCCTGAATGGTCATAAAGTAATTGATATCCTAAATGCCCCGGCCGTGGTGGCATGTAGTTCACTATTTAGTCTATGACCATAAGGGGTCGAACAGTGATCTGCACAATCCTGAAATCTGCGGGAATTCCGTCGGGAGCCCGTAAGGATCCGTCTGCCGACTGGCTGTGGTTCAGAAAAGGGTAGAAGATCCGCTTCATCCGCGATTCTGACGGTCCCGCGTCAGGTCTCGCCGTCCCTGCCGATCTCTGCCGTAGCGTTCACCACTGTCGAGGTTCGTCTTCATCTCACGGCTAGGACCTGACGCGGCCTCGGCGCGCGGGACGCAAATAAAAACCGGGCGACCCTCTCGGATCGCCCGGTTGTGTTTCTCGCGTTATGAAGTTGACGGATCAGAACCTCTCCGTCACCGACTTGGCCTGCAGGAACAGCCCCAGGTAGTCGCGGCCGCCGGCTTTGGAATCCGTGCCGGACATGTTGAAGCCGCCGAAGGGCTGCACGCCCACCAGGGCTCCGGTGCACTTACGGTTGAAATACAGGTTGCCGCAGAACAGTTCCCGCCGCCCGTATTCCAGGTGCGACCGGTCGCCGCTGTAAAGCCCGCCGGTCAGGCCGAATTCGGTCCCGTTGGCGATGGCCACGGCGTGCTCGAAGTCGCGGGCGCGGATCACCGCCAGCACCGGCCCGAAAATCTCTTCCTGGGCGATGCGGGCGTTCTCCGGGACGTCCTGGATGATGGTGGGCATGATGAAGTAGCCCTGCGCCGGGCCTTTCTCGCCGCCCAGCGCCAGCTTGCCTTCGCCTGTGCCGATTTCGATGTACTTCAGGATGTTCTCGAAGGCGGCCTTGTCCACTACGGGTCCCATCCAGTGGGCTTGATCCTTGGTCGGCCCCACGGTGATCTTGCGGGCGCGTTCCACCACCTTCTCCAGCACGGCGTCGTAGATGTCGTCCACCAGGATGGCGCGGGAGCAGGCCGAGCACTTCTGCCCCTGGAAGCCGAACGCGGAAGCCACGATGCCGTCGGCGGCGGCCTCCAGGTCGGCGGAAGAATCCACCACGATGAAGTCCTTGCCGCCCATTTCCAGGATGGTGCGCTTGATCCAGATCTGGCCTTCCTGGGTCTTGGCGGCCAGTTCATGGATGTGCAGACCGACTTCCTTGGACCCGGTGAAGGCGATGAAGCGGGTGCGCGGATGGCCCACCAGGGTGTCGCCCATCTGCCCGCCGGACCCGGGCACGAAGTTCAACACGCCCGCGGGCAGGCCGGCTTCCTTCATGATTTCGACGAACTGGTATGCGATGGCCGGAGCGGTCGAGGCCGGCTTCAGAATCACCGTGTTGCCGGTGACGATGGCGGCCGAGGTCATGCCCACGGTGATGGCCAGGGGGAAATTCCACGGGGGGATGACCACGCCCACGCCCAGGGGCATGTAGTAGAGCTCGTTCTCTTCGCCGGGGTAGGGAGTCACCGGCTGGGGGGCGGCGTAGCGCATCATTTCCCGGCCGTAGAATTCCAGGAAGTCAATGGCTTCGGCCACGTCGCCGTCGGCTTCCGGCCAGCTCTTGCCCACCTCGAAGACCATCCAGGCGGCCAGGTCGTAGCGGCGGCGCTTCATGATGGCGGCGGCCTTCAGCAGGTAGCGGGCGCGGTCTTCGGCGGGGATGCGCGACCACATTTTGAAGGTCTCGTCGGCGACCACGACGGCCTGTTCGGCGTGTTCCCGGCCGCCCTTGGCGAAGGTGCCGACCACCTGGTCGAACTGCGACGGGTTTAGGGATGTGATTTTATCCTCGGTCATGACTTCCCGGCCGCCGATGACCAGCGGGTAGGTGCGGCCGAGCTGCGCTTCCACGCGCGCCAGGGCTTCGGTCATGGCCTTGCGGTTATCGTCCTTGCTGAAGTCGGTGAAGGGAGTGTTGACGAATTCAGGGAGCATGGGGCCTCCAGAAATGCAAATTGCAAAAGGCAAAATGCAAATTTCAAATTTTAGTTGCGGGTTGTATGATTCGGTTGAGTAATTCGGGTTCCTGCCGGAATTGCCACGCAGTGGTCCCCTCGGGAAAGCGAAGCGATTTCCGGCAGGTATGATTGGCGTCTTGGAACTCAGTAATATACTCATTTTTTAACGCGCGAGGCAAGGGTTGGGTTGCCGATTTGTTGTTGTTCGTTATTCGTTGGACATTGGTCATTAACAATGGTTAAATTTTGTAATTCGCAAGAATCTTCTTGACTTTTCGGGTATTTCTTTGTACCTTATCCCAAGCTTTGAACTGGTGTCAAATTCCGGGAGTAACCCATGAAGCAATTTTTAATCCCTGGTTGGCTGGCGCTGGCATTGCTGGGAATGGCGCTGGGGGCGGGGGCCCAACCGCCGGATACGCTGTGGACGAGGGCAATTGGGGGAAATAGTAACGATATCGGTTACAGTGTGCAACAGACGATGGATGGAGGATTCATTATTACCGGACAGACCTCTTCCTACGGCGCAGGTTTTGATGACATCTACCTCGTTAAGACTGATGCAAACGGCGACTCGCTCTGGACGCGTTACTTTGGTGGGTACCATGATGATGAAGGTTACAGCGTACAGCAGACCTCGGATGAGGGGTACGTAATTGCTGGAATTACGAGATCCTTCGGCGCGGGTTTTGAAGACATATACCTCGTAAAGACTAACGCTGCAGGCAATCTGGTCTGGCAACGCACCTTCGGTGGGCCCTGGAGTGACGGGGGTTACAGCGTACAGGAGACATCGGATGGAGGATACATCATCACCGGATCTACATGTTCCTTCGGAGCGGGTTCTTATGATGTCTACGTCATTAAAACGGACTCAATGGGAGAGGTGGCCTGGACCCGGACTTATGGGGGTAGCGGTAGTGAACTTGGGTTGAACGTACAGCAGACCACAGACAGCGGCTACATAATCGCTGGTTTTACGGAGTCTTTCGGCGCAGGTGCCTACGATGTGTACCTCATTAAAACGGACTCATTAGGAGATACCGTATGGACCCGCACCTGTGGGGGAGGCGGTGACGATGTCGGTCGCAGCGTGCAGCAAACCCCGGATGGGGGGTACATCGTCACTGGAAGAACGGCGGCGAATGGCGTAGGTTGCTATGACGTTTACCTTATCAAGACAGGAGCTTTAGGAGATACGATTTGGACTCGCACCTGCGGCGGAAGCGATTGGGACGAGGGTTACAGCATACGGTTGACCTCTGATAGCGGCTTTGTCATCGCCGGATATTCACATTCCTTTGATGAAGGTAATCGCAATGTTTACCTCATCAAGACGGACGTTGTTGGCAACCCAATATGGCAGTGCACTTTCGGTGGAAGCAATTGGGATGAAGGTCGAAGTGTGCAGCAGACTTCAGACGAGGGATATATTGTTGCCGGATATACGAATTCCTACGGCGCAGGAAATTCTGACGTTTACATCATCAAAACGGACGCCGAGGGAACTCCGGTAGTGCCGGGAGAAGAGCCTGTAAGTCTACCTCTGGATTTCGCCCTGCGCGAGCCCCACCCCAATCCCTTCAACCCCTCCACAGTTGCAAGATTCGAGATGCGAGCTGCGAGTCACGTCAGTCTCCAAGTCTATGACACGGCCGGACGTATGGTGAAGGAGTTGGTCAACGGCTGGAAAGCGGCGGGCGTTCACACCGTCACCTTCGACGGATCAAATCTGCCTTCGGGGATCTACCTGGCGAGACTGGAAGCGGGAAACTTCACTCAGACGCAGAAGCTGGTGTTGTTGAAATAGTCGTTGGTCGTTAGTCGTAAGGGCAATTCACACCCGGGACTGCCACGCAGTGGTCCCCTCGGGAAAGTCCTCGGGCTACTATCATGCAATCCACTGAAGTGGACGCTCTGGAAAACATCCACTTCAGTGGATAGAACCAATGTAGCCCGGGAATTCATTCCCGGGCGGGGCGATATACCAAAGTACTGTTAGTCATCAGCAGGGGCGGCCACACCGGGCCGCCCCTGCTCATTCATGCCGCCTTGCGCGGCTTCTTCTTAGCTTGCGGTGATCCCTTGCTGAACCCCATGATCAGCCCCAGCGCCACCGACCACAGGGCCGCCAGGCCGATCTGGTAGTCCGCCGGCAGGCTGAAGGTCAGAGTGTGCGCCGGGATCCAGAACCACAGCAGGGTCCACCAGGCTTTGGTCAGCCCGTTGTAATTCCACTGCCGCAGGATGAGGTTGTCTTCCAGGCGGTGGAAAGCCATCATCTGCGGACCGAAGAAGGTGTTGGTCAGCACCGACAGGGCCAGGGCGAAGCCGAAGCCCGCGCCGCACCAATCCGGGAGCAGGCCGTGGTCCAGTAGCGCTATAGTGAAGCCGCGCATCCCCACGAAGCCCGCCTTGATGATGATCCCCAGCAGAGCCCAGGCGGCGACTTTGCCGTACAGTTGTCCGGCGGTGCAGGGGAGGGCAATCCGTCTCTGCCGCAGGGAATGCGACAGAACTTCCCCCAGGGTCCCCAGTATGGCGAACTGCAGCGCGGCGGACGTCAGGGGATTCTGCGAGACCCACTCCGCGTAACCGTTCATGAAGCCTGACATCCCGTTCCCTTCCTTACCTTCCCATGCAGATGCCCGTCACCTCGGCGGTGCGCACCAACTGGTCCTGGGGATCCACCTTTTTCGGCCGCCCCACGGCCATGGCCAGGGGCACGGCGATAATGCGGTTGCCGCGCAGCGCCACCATGTGGCCGAACTCCTCCTGGTGAACCAGGTGGACCGCTTCACATCCCAGGCGAGTGGCCAGCAGCCGGTCGTAGACGCAGGGCGTCCCGCCGCGCTGGATGTGCCCCAGCACCGTGACCCGGACTTCCAGGCCCAGCCGTCCGCGGATCTCTTCGCCCACGGAGTAACCGATCCCTCCCAACCGGGCTAACCCGTGAGTCTGGGCCGCGGTTTCCTGCACCACCGGAGTTCCTCCGGCCGGATGGGCTCCCTCCGCCACCACAATGATGGAGAACTTGCGCCCGTGGCTGCGGCGCCAGATGATGCGATCGCACATCGCCTCGTAAGCGAAGGGTATTTCGGGGATCAGGATCACGTCGGCGCCCCCAGCCAGGCCGCTGTGCAGGGCAATCCAGCCGGTGTCCCGGCCCATGACTTCCAGAACCATCACCCGGTGATGCGATTCAGCGGTGGTGTGGAGCTTGTCCAGGGCGTCGGTGGCGGTGGCGATGGCGGTGTTGAAGCCGAAGGTGACGTCGGTGGCGGAAATGTCGTTGTCAATGGTCTTGGGCACGCCCACGATGGGGGCGCCCAGGCTGTGCAGGTCCCGGGCGATGGTCAGGCTGCCGTCCCCGCCGATGACGATCAGGGCGTCGGCCGCCAGCTCCTTCAGCCGCGCCAGCAGCACGCCGGATAAATCCTTTTTGACGATGATGCCGCCCTCTTCCACCGGGTAGTGGAAGGGGTCGCCGCGGTTGGACGTGCCTAGGATGGTGCCACCCCGGTAGAGCAGCCCGGCTACGGAGGCCACATCCAGGGGCTGGGATGCGATCCCCTTGACCAGGCCGTCGTAGCCGTCGGGGATGCCCAGAACGCGATCCCCGTAATGCAGCACGGCGGTCTTCACCGCCGCCCGGATGACGGCGTTCAGGCCCGGGGCGTCGCCGCCGCCGGTCAGTATGGCGATGGTTTTAGACATAAAAATCCAAATTTCACCACAGAGACACAGAGACCACAGAGATTATCAATTTCACGCGAAGCATGCAAAGGGCGCAAACAATCATCTGGACCGTTGCCGCCAGGATTGCCACGCAGTGGTCCCTCCACAAAGTGGCCACTTCGTGGTCTGGAAAGCGCAGCGGTTCCTGGCGGCTTTCAATTGCCAACCAAAGTGATCAAATTCCCGGCGCGGGCTTCGCCCTTGCGGGAATGACCTGGAGGCAGGCTTCGTCGCGCGCAACGGGAAAGTGCTTGTGGCACTCTCTGCGTTCTCCCACGCAGTGGCCCCTTCGGGGTGCGTCTCTGCGGTGAATTTTATTTTACATTTCGAACGGCCCTTTGCCGGCGCGCAGGAGTACCGGTTCGTCGCCGGACAGGTCCACGATGGTGGACCGCTCGTCGGGCAGCACGCCTCCGTCAACGACGCAGCCCAACTGCCGGCCGATGGCCGCCTCGATGTCCTCGGCATTCAGCAGCAGGCCGTGATCGTCCAGTTCCGCGCTGGTGGTCATGATGGGAGTGTGCATCTCCCGTACCAGTTCCTGGGCCACCAGGTTGTCGGGCACGCGGATGCCCACGGTCTTCTGCCGGGAGAGCATCAGCTTGGGCACTTCGCGGGTGGCTTCCAGGATGAAGGTGTAGGGGCCGGGCAGCAGGTGGCGCATGATCTTGTAGGCCGGCGTGGACATGCGGGCGTAGGCGGCCACGGATTTGAAGTCGGCGAAGAGCAGGGCCATGGGATGCCCCTTGTCGTAGCGCTTCAACTGGTAGAGGCGCTCCATGGCCTTCTTCTCCATCACGCTGCAGCCCAGGCCGTACACGGTGTCCGTGGGGAAGGCGATCAGGTCTCCGTCTCGCAGGCGCTCCACGGCGACGCGGAGCAGCCGCTGCTGCGGGTTGATGGGGTTGACGTGCAATATCATGGACGGGGAAAAAGCGAAAAATCACCGGTTCTGCCGTACATTTATAAGATACGGAATTCACATGGAAAACAAAAGGGATTTTGCGGGAGATTAAAGGTGCGGAAATCGCCGCCGGCGGCCGCGCACCGGACGGGGAACCGGAATCCGGCGCCCTTCGTATGTAAACCGGTACGGTCATGCTCTCCCGCGCAGAAATCCCTTGACATTCCCGCCCTTTCTGCGTACATTATACCGAAAACCAATCCCTGCCGGGGTGGTGAAACTGGTAGACGCAGGGGACTCAAAATCCCCCGGCCCTTAGCGGCCATGCGGGTTCGATTCCCGCCCCCGGCACGTTTCGAGTGCGGCTTTTCACGGGGCCGTATTCCTTTTTATGCCGTTGACGAAAGCCGTTGCCATGCTGGATCTGAAATTCATCCGCGAAAATCCCGACCGGGTGCGCCAGGGGGTGGCCAACAAGCGCGAGAAGGCCGACATTGACGAAATCCTGGCCCTGGACGAGGAGCGCCGTTCCATTACCGTGCAGGCCGACGAGCAGAAGGCGGTCCGCAACCGCGTCTCGAAGGAGATCGGCCAGAAGATGAAGGCCGGGCAGGACCCTTCGGACCTGAAGGAGGAGATGCGCCGGGTATCCGAACGCATCGCCGGTTTCGACGGGCGCCTAAAGGAGATCGAGGCCGCCCTGGCCGAAAAGCTCGAATGGATCCCCAACCTGCCCCACGAGTCGGTGCCCCTGGGGGCGGCCTCCGAAGATAATGTCCTCTACCGCACTTGGGGAGGTCCTCCCGCCGCCGACTTCCCCCGCAAGGATCACCTGATCCTGGGCCAGGAACTGGACATCCTGGACTTCCAGCGCGGATCGAAGATCGCGGGATCGGGCTTCCCCGTCTATAAGGGCAAGGGCGCGGCCCTGGAACGGGCCTTGATCAACTTCATGCTCGACCTGCACGTCCGCAAGCACGGTTACACTGAAATCTTCCCCCCCTTCCTGGCCAACCCCGATTCCATGCGCGGCACGGGGCAACTGCCCAAGCTGCGCGAGGACATGTACTACTGCCCCACCGACGAACTCTACCTGATCCCCACCGCCGAAGTGCCTCTGACCAACCTGCACCGCGACGAAATTCTGCCCGAAGATACGCTGCCCCTTTACTACACCGCGTACAGCGCCTGCTTCCGCCGGGAAGCCGGATCCTACGGCCGGGAAACGCGGGGCTTCCTGCGCGTCCACCAGTTCAACAAGGTGGAGCTGGTCAAGTTCGTGCGGCCGGAAACCTCCTACGAGGAACTGGAGCGGCTGCTGGCCGACGCCGAAGAGATCCTGCAGGCCCTGGAACTGCACTACCGCGTCATCACCCTGTGCACCGGAGATCTCTCCTTCTCCTCGGCCAAAACCTACGACATCGAGTCCTGGGCGCCGGCGGAAAGCAAGTGGCTGGAGACCTCCTCGGTGTCCAACTTCGAGGATTTCCAGGCGCGCCGGGCCAATATCCGCTACCGGGAAAAGAGCAGCGGCAAGGTCCGCTTCGTGCATACCCTGAACGGGTCCGGATTGGCCACTTCCCGGCTGATGGTGGCCCTGCTGGAGACGTACCAGACCGACGAAGGCACCATCATGGTGCCTCAGGCTCTGCATCCCTACCTGGATTTCCGGGTGATCGGGAAATCCCGCTGAGACCGGAACCTGCGATTCGACGCTATCCGGTGACGGCATGAGACGGTGGCTATCCCCTGCACTTCTGCTGGCGGCCGCCCTGGTGACGGCCCTGGCCGCGGGCGAGATCCTGATCCGCCTGGCGGCGCCCCAGCAGTTGATCGAAGCCAACCCGGACGCCATTTGGCGGGCCGACAGCCTGACCGGCTACCGCCACCGGGAAAGCGTGGACGTCACGGTCAACAGCGGCGAAGGCCCCCGGCGGTTCATCAGCGACGCTCACGGGTACCGCGTGAATTCACCGGCGGATCGCCGTCCGGACAGCGCCGCCGTGGCCCTTCTCTGCCTGGGCGATTCCTTCCTGGAAGCCCTGGCCGTGGAAAGCGATCAGACCATCCCGCACCTGCTGGCCCGGCAGTTACAGCAGCAGGCCGGGTGGAACGCGCGGGCGGCCAACGCGGGGATGTCGGGGTGGAACGCCAACCACTACTACCGGGAAGCGCGGCAGGCCCTAACGCGGCAGCGGTGGGATCTGGGCTTGATTTTCCTCTACGCCGGCAACGACCTCGTGGACCGCTTCGACACCACCGCCCCGGCCTGGAGTCTTCCCACTCCACCGGAAGCGGGAGGCGGGGCGAAGCGGCTGGGGCGCGGTGTGCTCAACCACCTGGTGGAACCGTTGAAGGTCTGGCTGGAGGCGCGTTCGCACCTGTTTGTGCTGGCGCGTAATGCGGCGTACACGGTGCTTCCCCGGATCGGGCTGCTGTCCCGGTCCAGGCCGCGGGAATTTTTCACCCGCGAGCGCGCTTCGCCGCGCTGGGAAGCCACCGCCGAGGTCTGCGCCCGGATCGCCGCGGAATTCGCCGCGCGGGGCGGGCGGACCGTCTTCGTGCTGTTGCCTACGCAGTTCCAGGTGGAAGAGGAGCGCTTCGCACGATACGTGAAGCTCATGGGTCTCGCCTCCGCTGAGGTGGACCTGGAGCAGCCCAACCGCCTGCTGGCCCGGGCCTTCGCCGAACGCTCTCTGACCCTGGTGGACCCTCTGGAACATATGCGCCTCCGTGCCGATCAGGGAGAACGGCTTTACGGCCGGGTGGACCGGCACTTCACCGCCGCCGGGCACCAGGCCGTGGCGGAATATATCTACCCCTACGTGGAAGAGATTTTGGCGCCCGTCATCCAGGCGAAAAGGGCGTCGCTGGCAAGCCGGTAATAATCCGCACGTTGAATATGCCTCTGAACCTCGCGCAAAAATTAATCTCCGCCCACCTGGTCTCCGGCAAAATGATCCCGGGGACGGAAATTGCCATCCGGGTGGATCAGACCTTCGTGCAGGACGCCACCGGAACCCTGGCCCTGCTCGAATTCGAAGCCCTGGGCGTGTCCCGCACGCAGGCGGAGCTGTCGGTGGTGTACGTGGACCACAACCTGCTGCAAACCGACTACCGCAACGCCGACGATCACCTGTTCCTGCAGACCGCGGCGGCCCGCTACGGGCTGGTCTTCTCCCGCCCCGGCAACGGAGTGTCCCACCAGGTGCACGCCGAGCGCTTCGGCGCGCCGGGCAAGTCGCTGCTGGGGTCCGATTCCCACACCCCCACGGCCGGAGCCCTGGGGCTGCTGGCCATCGGCGTGGGCGGCCTGGACGTGGCCCTGGCCATGGCCGGTGAACCCTTCCGCCTGGTCATGCCCCGGATCCTGGGGGTCCGGCTGACCGGCAAGCTGCCTCCCTGGGTGTCGGGCAAAGACGTCATCCTGGAGCTGCTGCGGCGCCACAGCGTCAAGGGCGGAGTCGGCAAGATCGTCGAATATTACGGCCCCGGCCTGGTTCACCTGACCGTGGGGGACCGCGCCACCATCGCCAACATGGGGGCGGAACTGGGGGCCACCACCACTGTCTTCCCCTCCGACGCCGTCACCCGCCGCTACCTGGCCGCCCAGGGGCGCGATGACCAGTGGCGGGAACTGGCCGCCGATCCCGGCGCCGCCTACGACGACACCGACGAGGTGGACCTGTCCGCGCTGGAGCCGATGATTGCCTTGCCGGGTTCGCCCGACCGCGTGGTCCCGGTGCGGGAAGCGGCCGGCCGGCCCGTGCACCAGGTGATCGTGGGGTCCTCGTGCAACTCTTCCCTGCGCGACCTCCTGCGCGTGGCGGAAACCCTGGTGGGCCGCAGCGTGCATCCGCAGGTCTCCTTCGAAGTCAACCCCGGCAGCCAGCAGGTGCTGGAAAACGTCGCCGCCACGGGGGGATTGCAGTCGCTGATCCGCTCCGGAGCCCGGATTCACCAGGCGGGCTGCCTGGGCTGCATCGGCATGGGCCAGGCGCCGGCCAGCGGGACCATCAGCCTGCGCACCTTCCCCCGCAACTTCCCCGGGCGGTCCGGCACCGAAGGCGACCAGGTCTACCTGTGCAGCCCGGAAACCGCTGTGGCCTCGGCCCTGGGGGGGGAGATCGCCGACCCCCGGGAGTTGGGCGTCTGCCCCGACCCCGACCTGCCCGACCGGGAACTGATCAACGACCGGCTGCTGGTGTGGCCGCCGCCTGACGGGTCCAACATCGAGGTGCGCCGCGGCCCCAACATCGCTCCGCTGCCGCAACTGGGGTCGCCGGAAGCCGAGATGGTCCTGGAAATCCTGCTGAAGGCCGGCGACAATGTCAGCACCGACGACATCATGCCGGCGGGCAACCGCGTCCTGCCGCTGCGTTCCAACATCCCCGCCATCGCCGATTTCGCCTTCACCCGCCTGGATCCCTCCTTTCCCTCGCGCGCCCGCCGCGCCGCCAACGGCCTGGTGGTGGGCGGAACCAATTACGGGCAGGGATCGTCCCGCGAACACGCCGCCCTGGCTCCCCGCTACCTGGGGCTGCGCGCGGTGCTGGTCAAGTCTTTCGCCCGCATCCACCGCTCCAATTTGATCAACTTCGGCGTGCTGCCCCTGGTGTTCGCCGACCCGGCCGACTACGACCGGCTGGAAGCGGGGCTGACCGTGACCCTGCGCGACGCCGCCGGCCAGGTGAGCCGGGGCAACGAGGTCCTGCTGGAGGTGTCCGGCCTGGACCGGCCGGTGATCGCCCGCCACCACCTGACGGCGCGGGAGAAGGAGCTGTTCCTGGCCGGGGGGGTGATCAACCAGGTGCGGCAGCGCCAAACCCAGCCTTAAAAGTCCAAGGCGGCAGGGCGGACGAAAAGGAAGTAGGGCGGACGAAGCGCAGCGCAGTCCGCCGTGTTTTTCTGGAGGCTACGGGCCGGGAACGGGGCGGTTCCTTTACGGGAGTGGGTAAAATACTCTTGCTGAAGTGAGAAGGTGTGATTATATTGATAGGGCGGGGGTGCATCCCCCGCCCTGTCTGGTGATGAGGTGAACCATGAAATGGCTGTGGATGCTCTTCTTGTTACCGCTCTTGGTTCAGGCCCAGGAATTCCCTTTCGTGCAGGAGTACGACACCATCCCGGTGACTATCGGGGAATGGCAGCCGTTCAGTCCCTGGAATTACGGGCTGTACCATTCTGCGCCGGGGTTTGGGGATCTGGACGGCGACGGAGATCCGGACATGGCCGTCGGGGAGATCAATGGCCACACCAGCTACTACCGCAACGACGGCACCCCGATGGTGCCCGCCTACGTCTTCGTCACGCGCGATCTGGATTCCCTGCAGGGCACCTGGGAATGGCTCACTGATCCCTGCTTTGCCGATTTAGACGGAGACGGGGATCTGGATCTGATCAACGGGTACACCCGCTTCTTTCGCAACATCGGAACCGCGCAGCAATACGACTTCCTTGATGAAGGGCCGCTGATCGCCTACTCCTACGATGACAAGAACAACCAACTGGTGGATCTGGATGCCGATGGCGATCTGGATCTGCTCTGCGGTGGGGTGGAAGGCCGCCTGCTCTACGCCCGCAACGAGGGCACGCCCCAAAGCCACAGCTTCACGGTGGTGACGACGTACTTCAGCAGTATCGACGTGGGAGATTGGTCCCATCCCGATCTGGCCGATCTGGACGGGGACGGGGATTACGACCTGGTGGTGGGCACGGGCTGGGGGACCCTGCACTACTACCGCAACGACGGCACCCCCCAGCAGTACAGCTTCACCCCGGTGTCCAACTACTGGCTGGGCCTGGACGTGGGCTACGACGCCGCCCCGGAGTGCTGCGATCTGGACGGGGATGGGGATTACGACCTGTTGGTGGGGCGGGAGCCCACTGGCACTGATCAGCACATGGGGGACGTGGTCTATCTGGAAAATATCGGATCGGCCCAAGAGTACAACTTCCAGGTGATCACCTCCAACTACCTGACCGCCGACGTGGGCAGCAGCGCCCGCCAGCAACTGGTGGACATTGACGCCGATGGGGACCGGGATCTGCTGGTGGGGGCCGGCGATGAGATCCGCTTCTTCCGCAACACCGGCACCCCCCAGAATCCCGCCTTCACCCTGGAAGAAGAATACTACCAGAACATTCACCTCGAGAGCATCATGCCCTGGTTCTGTGACATTGACGCCGATGGGGATTACGACCTCTTCGCCGGGGAAGGGGTGGGGGGAGGGCCCGCTCCGGGGCTGCACCTGTACGTGAACCGGGGCACGCCCCAGAATCCCCAGTACGTGCTGGTCTCCGAGGACCTGGTGCCGGGCAACTACTTCGGCATCATCAATCCCACCCTGGCGGATATTGACGCGGATGGGGATTACGACCTGTTCCTGACCGATGATGACAACTACACCGGGGCCAACAACATCTGGTTCTACGAAAACACCGGCACCCCCGCCAGCTACAGCTTCGCCGCCGCAGTGACCAACTGGCAGAATATAAACATTCAAGGCCCCATCCACCGTTACCTACGCTTCTTCGATGTGGATGGCGATGGGGACTTAGACCTGTTCTTCAATAACAACTGGACGGAAGGATCGGAAAACCTTCGCTTCTACCGTAATGTCGGCACCCCTCAGAATGCGGTGATGCAATGGCTGACGAACGATTACCTGCCTTCTGAGGTGCCGACGCCCAGTGCGGGGTTTTGTGACATTGATGCCGATGGTCGCACGGATTTATTCGTGGGGGACTTGTACGGCGGCCTGCTGTTCTTCCACGGCACCGACACGGTCTCCGTCTCCCCCTACACCCGCCCCCGCCCGCAGCGGGTGATGGATTTGTCTCTCTCTCCACAATTCGGCAATCCCACCACCGCCATATCCTTCCAACTGCCGGTAGCCCAGGACGTGGATCTGGCGGTGTACAACCTCCTGGGGGCCAGGGTGGCGACACTGGTGGACGGGTGGCGGGAGGCCGGGAGTCACCGGGTGACGTTCGACGGGGCGGATCTGCCTTCGGGGGTGTATTTGGTGAGGTTGCAGGCAGGGGGTGCGTCACAGGTGGAGAAGGTGGTGCTGCTGAAATAATATCAAATTGCAAATTGCAAATATCAAATATAAAATTGTAGCCCGCCGTCGGCGGGCTGGGGGGAGCCCCGTTTACGGGGCTTTCTTCATATCCGTAGCCCAGTCCTTTCCCCAAGGGACCACTGCGTGGGAGGGCTGGGCGAGGGGGGGCGGAGCTTGAGATTGCTTCGGCCCCTGAACAACGGGGCCTCGCCACGCAGTGGCCCCTTCGGGGCAATGACACTGGCGAGGGGCTGGGCGAGGGGTGGAGATTGCTTCGCCCTTACGGGCTCGCAATGACACTGACGAGGGGGCGGGGCGAGGGGTGGGCAGAGAAAACCCGGCGGACTGCGCGGCGGGTCAGGGGTTGAGGCCAAGATGAGATTGGGTGCTCCGCCGCTTAGCCCGCCCTACATCTGGACCCGTCGGGGGACGGACGGCCTCGCAAATACATACTCCTGCCGGCAGGGACGCCGGCACTATGGACAGGCGCGCGGGGGCCACGAAGGGCTTCTTCGTCGCCAGCCCCCCCCTACGCGACCATACCCCAGCCCCCAGCCCCTACTTCAGCAGCACCATCTTCCGTGTCTGCACGAAATCGCCCGCCTCCATCCGCACCAAATACACCCCGGACGCCAGGCCCGTCCCGTCGAAGACGATCCGGTAATCCCCCGCGTCCCGCCGGCCCTGCACCAAGGTGGCAATTTCCCTCCCGGCAATGTCATAGACCCGCAGACTCACGGAACCGGGGGCCGGGAGCCGGAAGCCGATGGCCGTCACC
Organism: Candidatus Zixiibacteriota bacterium; assembly: GCA_003599535.1. Classification (GTDB taxonomy): domain Bacteria; phylum Electryoneota; class B3-LCP; order B3-LCP; family B3-LCP; genus SURF-9. Next base: position 18,686 of record QZKQ01000097.1, read on the forward strand.
GGGTTGAAGGGATTGGGATGAGCTTCGTGCAGAGCATGGGCCGCCGGCAGTTCGGGCGGGGCGGCCGCCGGATCCACGCCCACCCAAGACTGCGACCCATGTCCCCCGAACGCGCCCATGTCATTGCGCACTGCACCCCGGGCCGGCCACAACGCCAGGCCCGGATTGGCGGGGTCTTCGGGATCGTTGTAGATCGGATCCGGGTTCCCGGCGTCCACGCACAGGGAAGCCGGGGACAGCAGGTAGGGGCTCAGCGGCCCCGCAGAGAATGAAGGATACACGTCCCTGTTGCCTTCGCCGCTCCACCCTCCCTGCACATCGCTGTAGGTGATCTGCGGCGGGGGCGCGGCGGTGGATCCGAACGGCGTGGGAAGGTTGCCCCAGAGAATGCTGCCGGTAATGGCGGCATTGGAGGCGCCCAGCAGGTACACCCCTCCGGCGGTGCCGGCGGTGTTGTTCGCCACGGTGCAGTTTTCCATTTCCAGGGCGGCGTTCATGCAGTAGACGCCCCCGGCGTTGCCGATGGCGGCGTTGTCCGCCAGCACGGTGTTGCGCAGGAGCGCCGAGGCGCTCAGCCACAGGGTCATGGCCGCGCCGCTGGTGGCGGAGTTGTTCACCAGGGCGCACCCCTCCAGGGCCACGGAAGCGTTTTCCGCCACGTAGACGGCGCCGCCGCTGGTGGCCTGGTTGGCCTCCAGGCGGCACTGAAAGAAAAACGGAGAGGAAGCGCCGGTCATATAGGCGCCGCCGCCGCTGTTGGCCTGGCAGCCGGCGATGGTGCAGGAGTAGAGGGCGGGGGAGGAATCATCGCAGAAGATCCCGCCGCCGTGATCCGAATCGGCCATGCCGTCCTCCAGCCGGCAGTATTCCAGGCGGCAGGAGTCGCCCGCCTGCAGGAAGCGGATTCCCCGCCAGGGTTCGGCCGGGTCCGCCGGGCGGAAGACGATGGAATCGCCCGGATCGCCCAGCGCCCGCAGGGTGGCGCCCGGCGACACAGTCAGCCGGTAGCGCCCCTGGAACACCACTTCCACGCCCGGCCCGATGGACAGCTCCTGCCCCGGCGGCACCTCCAGGTCGCTGATGACGTACATGGGACTGTTCTGGGGAGCGCTCCACTGGCCCGTCACCGGACCGAAGGCGTAATGCGGATCCTGGGGCGACAGGGAGGCCTGGGAGATGGCGCCATAGGCGCCCAGGTCGGCGCGGTCGCCGTTGGGTTCCGGTTCCAGGCTGTAGGAGGCTGCGGGATCGGCGGCGTCCAGGGCCGGGCTGCTGGCGCTGTCGGGGATCCAGAAGCCGCTGGAATAGTGCCCCACTTCCGATTGCAGGCGGTAATTGTACAGGTCCGGGGCCACGAACAGGGGATCGGCGTCCAGGTTGCCTTGCCCTTCCCAGCCGCCCCGCACGTCGCACCAGGCCAGGTCGGGCGGAGATCCGCCCAGGGTGAAGATTTCCGAATTCCCCTCGTTCCACAGGATGGAGTTGCGCACTGTGGGGCTGGAGCTGTTCAGGTAGAAGGCGCTGCCGATCAGGGCCTCGTTGCCGGCCAGGGTGCAGAAGGTGATGACCGGATTGGACGACCCCACGCAGGCTATGGCGCCGCCCCCTTCTGCCCGGCCGTGGGCCAGGACGCAGTGATCCACCGCCAGGCTGCAATGGCTCAGGAACAGGTTGCCGCCCCGCCCCTCGTCTCCTGAACCTTCCACCCGGCCGTGCAGCAGGCGGCAGTATTCCAGGCGGGAAGAATCGCTGGCGTAGAGGAAGCGCAGCCCGCCCCAGCCCTCTTCCGCGTCCAGCGCGGTAAAGGTGATGAAGGCCTCTTCCGTGCCCAGGGCCTTCAGAGTGGCGTCCTGCAGCACCCGGAAGGGGTAGCGCCCCTGGAATACCACGGTCACGCCCGGCTCGAGGATCAGGGTGGAATCCGCCGGCACCCAGAGGGTATCGGTGACGGTGTAGGGGTTATAGGCCGCCGACCAGACGCCGTAGACCGCGCCGCTGACCGGGGTGCCGCCGTCGGTGGGCACGGCGATGTCGGCCAGGGCCGCCAGGGCCGCCTTGACCACGTTGGCGGCGTACTGGGGATTGCAGTTGACCAGCAGGTCATTGACGGTATGGTAGAAGGGGTAATTGGCCGTGTGGATGCAGAAGGTGGCCGGCCAGCCCGCTTCCCAGAAGGGGTAGTGGTCGGAGTTGGCCGAACTGCTGAGCATCACGATCCCGTCAATGAAGCCGGGGGTGAAGGTGTTCACCGCCTCGTCAATCTTATTGGCCATGGCCATGGACACGGGGTCGCTGTTGGTGCGGATCTGCAGGCCCCAGGGCGGTGACCCGCTGGAGACGGCCACCATGTCGTAGTTGAAGGAGCCGCCCACCGCGGTCTGGGCCGCCAGCAGGTCGTCTACGTAATTGAAGCTGCCCACCAACCCCTGCTCTTCGCCCGAGAAGGCCACGAAGCGGATGGTCTTCTCGAAGTTGTACAGGGAGAGGATGCGGGCGGTCTCGATGACGCAGGCGGTGCCCGAGGCGTTGTCGTCGGCTCCGGGCGCGACCGGTTCAGGGGAGCCGGGGCTGCCGATGGTGGCGTCGTAGTGCGCGGTGATGAAGAGCACCGAATCGGGGTACAGGGTGCCCAGTTTCTCCCCCACCACGTTGTACTTGGTGACGCCGCCGATGTTGTAGCTGTGCAGGTAGGCGTCCAGGCCGAAGCTTTCGAACTGGTTCAGGATCCAGGAGGCGGCCTGGTCGCACTGCAGGGTAAACGTGTTGCGGGTGACGAAGTCCTCCAGTGACTGGATATACCCGGTCACCAGGGTCTGGGATACCAGGTCCACCATGCCCGGCACATAGGGGCTGAAGTCGTCGCTGTAGCGCGGCGGGTTCCCCGGGGGGCGGTTGTAGGGCTTGGGTGTCAGGGTCAGGCGGGTCCATTCGCCCCGGATGGGGGGCAGGGCCTGCAGTTGATCCAGGCCGGCCTGGAACAGGGCGCCGGCGTCCTGCCGGTCCAGCAGGTGAACCCGGCCGGCGAGCTTGGCCCCTTCGCCGGGCGCAGCCAGCTCCAGGTAAAACAGCTCCCCGCAGGCGGCGTCGTAGTCCGCCAGGCGGCGGCCGCCGGAAGGCAGCGCGGCGCCGGGCGGCAGCAATCCGACCCACCCCAGCGGCAGCCGGGCGTGCAGTTGGAACCCGGAAGCGGCCAGGGAGGCTTCGTCGGCCGGAGCAGGTATCAGCACCAGGTCCCCCGCCGGAGCGGCCGGCAGGGCCAGGGGGAAAAGCAGGAGACAGAACAACAGCAGGCGTTTCATGGCGGTGCTCCTTGACAATGGGAAGTGTGCCCTACAAGGTAGCCAAATTCCCGCCGTTCTGTCAAGGAAATTGTGCGGGGAAGCGCATGGCGGCGGAGGAAAATCTCCCCCGCTTGACGCTTTGGCCACTTTTGCCGCCACTTTCCGGCGGAGTTTACGTATATTCTATACCAAAAATTTCGGGAGAGTCCATGGAAAAACCGCTGCGCCTGGGCATCAGCACCTGCCTGCTGGGGGAAAAGGTGCGCTACGACGGGGGGCACAAGTACGATCCCTTCCTGGTGGAGATGCTGGGACCCTACGTGGAATACGTCCCGGTATGCCCGGAGGTAGAGATGGGCCTGCCCACGCCGCGCGAATCCATGCGCCTGGAAGGCGACCCCGCGGCGCCCCGGCTGGTCGCCCCCCGCAGCGGAACCGACCACACCACCGGGATGCTGGCCTGGGCCCGCCGGCGCGTCCGGGAGCTGGAGAAGGAGGACCTGACCGGCTTCGTCTTCAAGAGCAAGTCGCCGTCCAGCGGGATGGAGCGGATCAAGGTGTACGGCGCCGGCGGCATGCCCCGCAAGGTGGGCGTGGGCCTGTTCGCCCGGGCCTTCATGGAGTATTTCCCCGGGTTGCCGGTGGAGGATGACGGCCGGCTGCACGATTCGGCCATCCGGGAGAATTTTATCGTGCGGCTGTTCACCTACCGCCGCTGGCAGGATCTGACGGCCGAGCCGCTGACCGCCGGGCGGCTGGTGGACTTCCATGCCCGCCACAAACTGCTGCTGCTCTCACACAGCCCCGACGATTACCGTATCATGGGTAAACTGGTGGCCCGGGCCGGGGATATGCCGCTGCCGGAGCTGCGCGACCTCTACCTGGAGCAGCTCATGACTGCCCTGCGCCGCCAAGCCACGCCCAGAAAGCATGCCAACGTCCTGCACCACCTCCTGGGGTACTTCAAAAAGCAGCTCGCCGCCGGGGAAAAACAGGAAATGCTGGAGGTGATCGAGCATTACCGCGCCGGTCACGTTCCCCTGATCGTTCCCGTCACCCTGATCAACCATTACGTCCGCAAGTATGACCAGCCGTACCTGCGCGAGCAGGTGTACCTGAATCCGCACCCGGTGGAACTGCGGCTTCGCAACCATGTCTGACGCGCCATCATGAAGATCGGCTATCCCTGCCTGAACACCCGCCTGGGCTGTTCCAGCGCCCGCACCTTCCGGCTGCGATCCTACTCGCCCCAGCGCCTGGTGCGCACGGTGGACCAGAACCTGGACTGCCTGGAGCGGATCCTGCGCTTCAATGCCGATCACGGGCTGCTGTTCTTCCGCCTGACCTCCGACCTGGTCCCCTTCGCCTCCCACCCGGTGGCGGAGAATTTCGACTGGGCGGCGCATTTCGCCGGACGGCTGGGAGAGCTGGGCCGGTTCATCCGCGATCACGGCCTGCGCCTGTCCATGCATCCCGATCAGTTCATCCTGCTGAATTCCCCCGACCCAAAGGTCCTGCGCAACAGCGTGGCGGAACTGCGCTACCACGCCCGCTTGCTCGATTTGCTGGGCCTGCCGGAGGAGGCCAAGATTCAGATCCATGTCGGCGGGGTGTACCGGGACAAGACCCTAAGCCTGTTCCGCTTCGCGGATCGCTGCCTGGACCTGGAAGAGCCGCTGCGGCGGCGGCTGGTGATTGAGAACGACGAGCGGTCGTACGGGCTGAAGGACTGCCTCATGATCCACCTGGTCACCGGCCTCCCGGTGGTGCTGGACGTCTTGCACCATCATCTCCTGAACGAGGGGGAATCGCTGCGCGAGGCGCTGGCGGTGGCTTCGGCCACCTGGAGCCCGGATGACGGGCCGCCCATCGTGGATTACAGCCGGCAGAGGCCCGGGGGCCGGCGCGGCCGCCACGCCGACAGCCTGGAGGAGGCCGAATTCCGGGCTTTCCTGCACGATTCCCAGCCCTACGACTTCGACCTCATGCTGGAAATCAAGGATAAGGAGCGAAGCGCCCTGCACGCCCTGGAGATCGCCGCCGGGGACGCCCGCCTGGCAACGCCTCCGGGCGTCCGCCGTCCGGAACCCGAGACGCCGGTGCCCACATGAAAACGTACACCTTCCGCCGCATCCAGCGGCTGCCGATCGGCCTGGAGCCCGCCTGGGAATTCTTCAGCGACCCCCGCAACCTGGCGCGGATCACCCCGCCCGGCCTGGGCTTCACCATCACCAGCGAGTTGCCCGGCCGGGTCTACCCCGGATTGATCATCGCCTACCGCATCCGCCCCCTGCTGGGGTTGCCCGTCTCCTGGGTGACCGAGATCACCCACTTGCGCGAGCCGCACTTCTTCGTGGACGAGCAGCGCGCCGGGCCCTACCGTTTCTGGCACCACCAGCATGTGCTGCGAGACACCGGCCTGGGTGTGGAGGTCACGGACATCGTGCACTACGCCCTGCCGTTCGGGCTGCTGGGCCGCCTGGCCAACGTCCTGGTGGTGGCCCGCCGCTTAAAGGAGATCTTCGATTACCGCGAGAGGGTGCTGCAACGGCTGTTCGCCATGCCCGCGCCCGCCGCGGCGCCGCATTCGGAAAGGAAACCGTGATGGATCACGACGACTACCGCCTCGAAAAAGATTCCATGGGGGAAATGCGCGTCCCCCGCCAGGCCCGCTGGGGCGCCCAGACGCAGCGCGCGGTGGAAAACTTCCCCATCAGCGGGAGGCGCTTCCCCCGGCCCTTCATCCGGGCCCTGGGCCTGGTGAAGCAGGCCGCGGCCCTGACCAACATGGAACTGGGGCTGCTGGACGACCGGATCGGCCGGGCCATCGTGCAGGCGGCCGGAGAGGTGATCGAAGGGGAGCTGGACGAGCATTTTCCGGTGGACATCTTCCAGACCGGTTCGGGCACCTCCACCAACATGAACGCCAACGAGGTCATCGCGCACCGGGCCAACGAGATCCTGGGCGGCCCGGAAGCCGGCCGCAAGCCGGTCCATCCCAACGACCACGTCAATATGGGCCAGTCCAGCAATGACGTCATCCCTTCCTGTATGCATATCGCGGCCCTGGAAACCATCGAGTCGGACCTGCTGCCGACCCTGGAAGCCTTGAACGAGGCCCTGGAGATCAAGGCCGGAGAATTCGACGACGTAATCAAGATCGGCCGCACCCACCTGCAGGACGCCACGCCCATTCGCCTGGGACAGGAGTTTTCCGGCTGGGCCAGCATGGTGCAGCACGGCATCCAGGCCCTGGAGCATACCGAAAACCATTTGACCGAGCTGGCCCTGGGCGGCACGGCCGTGGGCACGGGCATTAACACCCACCCGGAATTCGCCGCGCGGGCCATCACCCGCCTGAACGAAGAAAGTACCGTCACTTTCCGGGAGGCTCAGAATCACTTCGAAGCGCAGGGATCGCGGGACGCCATTGTGGCGGCCAGCGGCGCGCTGAAGACGCTGGCCGTCAGCCTGATCAAGATCGCCAACGACGTCCGCTGGCTGGGATCGGGGCCGCGTTGCGGGCTGGGCGAGCTGATCCTGCCGGCGGTGCAGCCGGGATCGTCCATCATGCCCGGGAAGGTCAACCCGGTGATGGCCGAATCGCTGATCCAGGTCTGCGCCCAGGTGATCGGCAACGACGCCGTCATCACCGTCGGCGGAATGCTGGGCAATTTCGAGCTGAACGTCATGATGCCGGTGATGACCTGGAACCTCCTGGATTCCATCACCCTGATGGCCCGCGGCGTTAACGCCTTCACCGACCGGCTGGTGCGGGGCCTGGAAGCCGACCGCCGGCACTGCGCCGAGATGGTGGAGAAGAGCCTGGCCATGGTCACCTCCCTGTCCCCCAGGCTGGGCTACGACACCGCCGCCAAAATCGCCAGGGAAGCCTGGGAGAGCGGCCGCACGGTGCGCGAGGTGGTGCGGGAAAAAGGCCTCCTGTCCGATTCGGAGCTGGACGAGATCCTGGACCCCTGGAGCATGACCGAACCGGGGGTGAAGTAGAGGCGATGCGGGCTAGGGGTTAGTGCAGAAAGAATAAAGTCTAAAGTATAAAGGATAAAGTATAAAGAAAACATGAGGGTAGGATGGGCATTCCTGCCTGCCGGTGGGATGGGCGATACTGGATGCTTGATGCTCGGTGCTTGGTGCTTGGTGCTTGGAGGGGCGCGTTTCGTCGTGGCCGTGTCAGTGTCATTGCGAGGCTCCGCAGGAGCCGAAGCAATCTCGACCGTCGGGTTTTGCTTCACCCGTATTGCCAAGGCTCTGGGCTTAAGATTGCTTCGCCCTTACCCCGTAGGGGCCCTGCGTGGCGGGCTCGCACAATGACACTACTCTGGGCTGGAGGCGGCAGGACAGGCATTCCTGCCAGTCGGGAAAGAGAATCCCTGTCAGACACGAATGTCTGACCTACCCTCGGGGTGTCGAGGGATCGGCACCTGTCCCTCTACCGACGGATTCCTGCCGGTGGGATAGCAAGGACACTGTGCGGGATTACTGCTTCTTCGTCGGCTGACGGATGGCCGCGCAACGATACCGAAAAGCCAATCACCAACCGCTAACCGCTGGAGGAGTCATGGACATCGGCATCATCGGCACGGGCAACATGGGGCGGACGCTGGGGGAAATCTGGGCCTCGCGCGAGCACAAGATCCTGTTCGGTTCCCGCGACCCGGCCAAGGGGCGGGAGGCTGCCGCGCAGGCGGGGCACGAAGCCACCTCCGGCAGCTACGCCGACGCGGTGCAGTTCGGCCGGGCGGTGCTGCTGGCCACCCCTTGGTGGGGCACGCCGGAGGCCATCCTGGAGGCCGGGTCGTTCCAGGGCAAAATCCTGATTGACTGCACCAATCCGCTGCTGCCGGACTATTCCGGCCTGGCGCTGGGGTTCGACACCTCCGGGGCCGAAGAGATCGCCCGGGCGGCGGCCGGAGCGCGGGTGGTCAAAGCCTTCAACGCCATCGGCTTTAAAAACCTGCGCAACCCCTTCTATGGACCGCTGAAGGCCGACGCCTACTACTGCGGCGATGACCCGGAAGCCAAGCTGGTGGTGGCCGAACTGGCCCGCGAAGTCGGCCTGGAACCCATTGACGCCGGCCCGCTGCAGAACGCCCGGCTGCTGGAACCCCTGGCCATGCTGTGGGTCTACGAGGCCTTCAACCAGAACCTGGCCGATACCTCCTGGAAGCTGCTGCGGAGATGAATTAGCCACAGATCGCACAGATAAACACAGATGGATGGGGGGGATAAGAAAGTCTAAAGTATAAAGAAAACAGGAGGGTAGGACAGACATTCTTGTCTGTCAGGTGGGGAACTCATGTCAGACAGGAATGTCTGACCTACCCTCAGGGTGTCGTGGGATCGGCACGTGTCCGTCCCATGACGGATTCCTGCCTGTCGTCAATTCGGAGGGCTACGCTTCGTCGTGGCCATCGCCCCAAAGGGGCGAAACAACCGTAGCCCCGGGTGAAACCCGGGGTAACAGACGCCCTCCCATCATTCCGACCCTGAAGGGGTCGCACGGGCATCCGTCAGCTGACCGATAGCATGATAGTAGCCCAGGAACGGGTACGTCCGTTCCTTGACGGATGCATTCCTGGGATCAAGAAAGCCATTGCTTATGAACGAGCCCTCAGATACTGCCGCCGATCCGGGCCTCCTGCGCCTCGGCACCTCGTCCTTTTCCGAGACGGACTGGGTCGGCCCCTTCTACCCCCGAGGCACCAAGCCGGCGGAATTCCTGGCCGTCTACGCCCGGCATTTTGACACCGTCGAGATTGACAGCACCTACTACGCCGTGCCTTCGGCCACCACCGTGGACGGCTGGGCGGAAAAGACTCCCGGCGGCTTCACCTTCGCCGCCAAATTCCCCGCCGCCATCGTCCACGCCGGGGAAGGCCCCACCCCCGATTCCGGCCGCGTGCTGGCGCCGGACCACGTCAACCCGGTGCGCGACCGCTTCCTGGAGGTCATCTCCCGCCTGGGAGACAAGCTGGGCCCGCTGCTGATCCAGTTCCCCTGGTTCAGCAAGGAAGTTTTCCCCGACTCCGGCGTCTTCTTCGAGCGGCTCGACCGCTTCCTGGCCGGCCTGCCCCGGGAATACCGGTACGCCGTGGAAATCCGCAACCGGCAGTGGATGACCCCGGACCTGGCCGGCCTCTGCCGCGATCATCACGCCGCGCTGGTCCTGGCCGATTACGCAAGCATGCCGCTGGGATATGAGGTGGAAAAGCGCTTCGACCCGGTCACGGCGGACTTCAGCTATATCCGCCTGATCGGCCACCGCAAGCAGATCGAGGCCATCACCACGCGGTGGGACCGGGAAGTCATCGACCGGGGCAAGAACCTGGAGGCGTGGGCCGGGTTGATCGGGCGGTTCGCGGCGCGGCGAGTGCTGACGTATATTTTCATCAACAACCACTACGCGGGGCACGCTCCGGCCACCCTGCGGAGATTGGGAAAGCTGGTGTTCGGGGAAGGGTGGGGGGAAGAAGTGGAATCACCGGCAGGCCGGCGCGAGGGAGAGCTATTCTGAATCGTCCCCGCCCGCGCCGTTTCCGGCGAACAGATCATCCTGGAGCGGCAGGCGGGGGTTCCGGGCACGGGCCGCACTGGTCAGTAGTTCCGCCAGGGGCCGATCCCAGGGCTGGGCCGGGAAGGGCAGGGCGCCCCGCTGCAAGAGTTCGCGGTTGCCGCGCGGGACCGGCTCTTCGGCGCGCACGAACACGGGCACGGAGCGTTCCCGCCGCAGCTCCTCCACGGCGCCCCCCCAGGTGCCCCCTTTCTCGAATTCGGCGCTGACCACCAGGGCGAAATCGCTCAGGGCGTAAATCACCTTGTTGCGGCCCATGGCGCCCCCGATCGTGAACCCCGCTTCGGGGTGGTAGGGGCCGGCCAGCGCCATGCGCCCCTCGCGCAGGGCGTCCCGGACTTCCGGGCGCAGGGCAATGCGCAGCAGGCTGTCGGCCGGGACTCCCACCACCGTACCCCCTTCCCCCAATGCCGCCCGGGAGGCGCGCTGGTCCACCCCGCGGGCCTCGCCGTGAATGACCGTCATTCCCTGCCGGGCCGCCGCGCGGGCCGCCTCTTCGGCGAACCGTCCCCCTTCCTCGTCCACCCGCCGCGATCCTGCCACGGCCAGGCCTCCCCCGTACAGCAGCCGGACCTCGCCGCAGCCATACAGCAGAGGCGGCGCCTGCGATTCCAGGCGGTCGCGCAGCCGGGGCGGGTAATCCGCCTCGGTGTGGCCCAGGATCCACAGTCCCTTATTGGTCCACCGCTCCACGGTGAATGCCAGCGCGGCGCCCCGGGCCAGAAGCTGACCCAGGCGTTCCCGGTTGCCCCCGGGAGGCAGGTGGTCCGGCAGCGCGGTTCCCGCCGCCAAGTCAGAAAGAGGCACTCCCTGCGTCTCCAGCGCGGCGGCCAGGCGGTGATACTCCCCCGGCGACAGCGGCGGCGCGGCAGAGGCTTCTCCTTCTCCGAAATTCCCGCACAGCAGCAGGAGGGCCTTCAGGGAATCGGATATTCCGGTTACATCCATGGTATCTCCTATGGCAGGCGCGGCAGAGTGGTCGCCAAGGCCAGGGGGTAGACCCGGGAACAGCCCGCCTGCCGCAGCAGGGCCGCGACCACGGTCAGGGTCCAGCCGGAATCAATCATGTCGTCCACCAGCAGCACGGGGCCGGGCCGGACCGCGGTTTCCTCCACCGCGAAAACCCCGTCCAGGTTGCGGGCCTGTTGATAGCTGTTCTCCATCTCTTTTTGGGGACGATTCGCCTTTACTTTGATCACGCCCGGGACGAAGGGCAGCCCCCTCCGCCCAGCCAACCCCCGGGCGAAATCCGGCACCAGGATGGCGTGCTGCAGGGAAGGGACGCAGGTGACCCACTCCGGCGGAGGGTCGGGATTCCAGAGGTCGAGCAGTTCCGCGCACCCTTCGACCAGTTCCAGAGAAAACTGTTCCGCGGTGTACTTGCCGACCTTGACCAGTTCCCCCCACCCCGCCTCCCCCCAGGTGGACAGCACCCGCCCCTCTTCGGCCGCCAGTTCCGGAGCGATGCGGCCGGTGAAGCCGTACTGCGGAAAAGCCTCGCCGAAGGGCCACCAACGGCGGGGGGTGATCCGCTGGTGGCTGCGGCGCAGGAACGCTGTCGCGGCCTGCACCCGGTCCCGCGGCGTGACGACCGGTAGCAACGGTTCGCCCCGGCAGTTGGCGCATTTGCCGCAATCCCCGGCTTGGGTATCGTCCAGGGCGCGGGCCAGAAAACGCATCAGGCACTCCCGGGTGTGAATGTAGTCCTGCATCTGGCACTGTTCAGCCCGGCGGATTTCGATCAGCCGCTCCACTCGGGTCTCGTCCACCCGGTAGATTACCGGCGTGGCGAACCACTTCGATCCCTGCCTGGTCACCGGGGAGGGGTTTTCCACCGACAGCAGACGCAGCACCTTCTCGATCTGGCCGTGACGCAGGTTAACCGCCGCCTCGATCTCCCGCACCGAGAGGCCCGCCGCGGCTCCGTTCAGCCGGTCCAGCACGGCGGAAATATGGGCCGCGGGCGGCAGAGCGTTCTGGATGAAGTATTCCGTGATGTCCGCGTCCTCTTCCCCGGCCAGGAGAAGGCCGTAGGCGTGATCCACCGCCCGCCCGGCCCGGCCCACTTGCTGGTAGTAGTGGACCACCGATCCCGGGCGCTGGTAATGAATCACAAAGCCCAGATCGGGCTTGTCGAAGCCCATGCCCAGGGCCACCGTGGCGACCAGGGCTTTCAGCTCGTTATTCAGCAGCCGGGCTTCCAGCGCTTCCCGCCGGCCGGAGCCCTCGTCGCTTACTTCCGAATGGTATGCTTCGGCGAGGAGGTCGTGCCGCTTCAGCCACAGGGCCACCCGTTCGGCATCGCGGATGGTGAGCGCATAAATGATGCCGCTCCCGGGAAGCCGCGGCAGGGTTTCCACCAGCCAGGCCAGGCGCGCCGCCGGATCGGGCAGGATGATATTCTGCAGCGCCAGGCTGTCGCGCCGCAGTGGCCCCCGGCGCACCTGCAGCCGCCCCAACTGGGAGGCGATGTCGCGGACCACGCGGTCGTTGGCCGTGGCGGTGGTGGCCAGCACCGGAATGTTGGCCGGTAACGCCTGCAACACCCGGACGATGCGGCGGTAATCAGGGCGGAAATCGTGGCCCCAATCGGAGATGCAGTGCGCCTCGTCCACTACGAACAGGCCGAGGCGCGACGCCAGGCGCTGCAGCAGGTTCATGCGGAAATCGTCGTTGCCCAGCCGTTCCGGCGAGACGAGCAGCAGGTCCACGGTGTCGTGCAGCAGCCGGTCCTTCACCCGATCCCAATCTTCCCGGTTGCTCGAGTTGATGGTTTCGGCCCTCAGCCCCAGGCGCTGAGCGGCCTCCATCTGGTTGCGCATCAGCGCCAGGAGAGGCGAGATCAGCAGCGCCGGACCGCTCCCCTGGCGGCGCAGCAGCCGGGTGGCCACGAAGTACACCATGCTTTTGCCCCAGCCGGTGCGCTCCACCACCAGCAGCCGCTGCTTCTGCAGCAGCGCGGATATGCACTCCCACTGGCCTGAGCGAAAATCCGCCTCCGGTTGCCCCACCGCCCGCCGCAGACAGTCGCGGGCCTGGTCCATCGCGATCGAAGTCGTGAAGGTCACCGTCTGCCCTTCCCATTACCGGCTGCAATATAACACCATTTCCCCCCCGAATCAAGAACGAAAAGGGGCACGCGGCATCGGTTGACGCCTCGCGCCCCTGAACTTCGCGGCGGGGATAGATGCGCCGTCACTTCACCAGCAGCAGCCGTTCCACGCTGCGCTGACCGCCGGCCTCCAGCAGGGCCAGGTAGATCCCCGAGGCCAGCCCCGACCCATCAAACGTCACCTCGTGCGCGCCCGCCTCTCTCCACCCGTCCACCACCGTCCTGACCTCCCGCCCGGCAGTGTCATAGATTCTCAGGTTGACGTAGCCGGGAGCCGGAAGCCGGAAGCCGATAGCCGTCACCGGGTTGAAGGGGTTGGG
>QZKQ01000138.1 GCA_003599535.1 Candidatus Zixiibacteriota bacterium
GGGGCCGGTGGAAGGAGCCACCGTCTGCGCCTACCTGCCGGGGACCACCGTCTACCAGTCGGTGGGCATCACCGACGCCAACGGGCAGATCAGCCTGCCTTTGGCCCTGACCGCCGCCGGCAACCTGAAGCTGACCGTGGTCAAGCAGAACTACAAGCCCGTGGTGGACAGCCTGGACGTGATCCAGGCCGCCGTGGCGGTGGGCTACCAGAGCCATACAGTAGATGATGACGGATCAGGCACCTCCTCGGGGGACGGGGACGGGTTCATCAATCCCGGCGAGACGGTGGAGATTCCGTTAGTGTTCAAGAACTACGGCAACAGCACTACGGCCACCAGCGTGAACTGCGTCGCGACCGAGAATGACCCCTACATCACGCTGGGGGACAACCAGGAGACCTTCCCCAACCTGGCTCCCGGGGCCAGCGGCAACAGCGTAGATGACCTGGACCTGACGGTGGCGGCGGATTGCCCCGACGGGCATGTCATCCATCTGAACCTGTTCAACGCCTCCGGCCAGGGGACTTGGCCGGGCGGGTTCGACCTGCTGGTCCGGTCGTTCCACCTGAACCTGACCGCCGCCGTCGTCGGGGGGACGGACACCCTGCTTACCGCTGGAGAGACGGCGGACTGGAACCTGACCGTGCGCAACGCCGGATTGAAGACGGCGGCCAACCCCACGGCCACGTTGACCTCGCTCTCCGGTTACATCACGGTAAACGACGGCCAGGCCTCCCTCAGCACCCTGGCTCCGGGGGCGGTGGGCAGCACCTCGGCCAACGGCTTCAACCTGACCGCTGCGCTCAATACCCCGCCGGGGCACGTGGCCCTGATGCGGGTGGTGTATTCGGCCAACGGGGCGGCACAGGCCGACACCATCCCCCTGCAGGTGGGGAGCAAATCCATCACCGATCCCACCGGCCCGGACGAATACGGCTACTACTGCTTCGACAACGGCGACGTCAACTACGCCCAGTGCCCCACTTATCAGTGGGTGGAAATCAGCGGGTCCGGCGGCGGCACCTCCTTGAGCCTGAATGATCCCTATGAGAACCAGGACGTCTCCACCAACGTGTACCTGCCCTTCACCTTCCGCTTCTATGGGCAGGAAACCAACCGGATCACCGTCTGTACCAACGGGTGGATCTCCACCACGGCCGACCCGTCGTACTCCGACTTCCGCAACTACCCCATCCCCTCCGCCCCCGGGCCGTCGGGCCATATCTGTCCCTTCTGGGATGACCTCGTTACCAGCCCGGGCAACGTGTGGGTCAAGTACGACACCGCCGGCCACCGTTTCATCATCGAATGGTACCAGATGAACCGGCTTTACTCCTCCTCGGCGCAGGAGACGTTCCAGATCATCCTCTACGACCCGGCCTACTACCCCACGCCCACGGGCGACGGGGAGATCGTCTTTCAGTACTACAACATCGTGGAAGTCAACGGCCCCGGCGATGACAATCCCTATTCCACCGTGGGCATCGAACGGCACGACCACCACGACGGCATTGAGGTGGCGTACTGGAACTCGTACGACGACCCGGCCACGGCCCACCTGCAGAACGGCCGGGCCTACAAGTTCACCACCGCCATCGAATACCTCGTGCCCGGCACCGGCATTGACATCACCTTGACCCCCATCAGTCCCCCCCTCACCGTGCCGGCTTCCGGGGGCAGCTTCAGCTTCGACGCCCAGGTGCAGAACCTGGGATCGGTCATGGTCGGCTTCGACGCCTGGATCATGCAGCGCCAGCCGTCCGGTGTCTGGCAGGGGCCCATGCTGGGGCCGCTGGCCCTGACGCTGCCGGCCGGGGGCAACGTCACCCGCCAGCGGATCCAGAACGTGCCCGGCACCGCCGCCGCGGGGGCCTACACCTACGTGGGTTACGTGGGCGACTACCCCGGGCTGAAGCAGGACAGCTCGTACTTCAGCTACACCAAGCTGACCACCGGCGACGGGGAATGGGTGAGTGACTGGACCAACTGGGGCGAATCCTTCGAGCCGTACCTGACGAAGGTGGAGCTGGCCGCAGTCCCTGAGGCCTACAACCTGAAGCAGAACTACCCCAACCCCTTCAACCCGGAAACGGCCATCGGCTACCGGCTCCCGGCTTCCGGCCGCGTCCATCTCCGGGTCTATGATACGGCCGGCCGCGAGGTGGCGACGCTGGTGAACGGATGGCAGGAGGCGGGCGTCTACCAGGTGACCTTCGACGGGTCAGGATTGGCCTCAGGGGTGTACCTGGTGCGGATGGAGGCGGGGGACTTCACCGCCACGCAGAAGATGGTGCTGCTGAAGTAAGTGAAAAGTAAAAAGTGAAAAGCAGGGGCGGCCCGGCGGGGCCGCCCCGGTTGTTTTGGAGGAGGGAAGATGAAAAAAGGAAAAAGGGAAGATGGATAGATGGAAAGATTGAAAGAGGAAAGGATGGAAAGATGGAGGGTGGGACAGACATTCTTGTCTGTCTCTGGGGAGGGGTGTAGGGGCGATGCATCTGCCGGGGAAGAGGCCTCCGTAGCTCCCCATGCCCCCATCCTCTCCCGAAGGCAGCCTCATCCGACCCGTCGCGCAGATGCTTCGCCCTCCTCTGGCAGGCAGCCGAACCCGATCCAGGGCGATGCATTTGCCAGGATGAGGCCTCCGCAGAGGGCCCCGGCATCACCTCTTGCCGAAGGCAGCCTCATCCGACCCGTCGCGCAGAGGCTTCGCCCTGGCATGGCCCCGGCGCGATCCCCTATCCCATGCCCCGGTTGTTTTGTAACTTTCCAACCTTGTAACTTTCTAACTTTCCCACCAAAGAAACGGGGCGCGAGAGATCGCGCCCCTGGCATTTTTGCTCCGGCGGTTATCCGGATTCTATTCCAGGCGGTGTTTCTTCAATTTGGCCAGGAGGGTGGTGCGGTTCAGGCCCAGGCGCCGGGCGGTTAGAGTGCGGTTGCCGCCGGTTTCCTGCAGGGCGGCGGCCAACACCCGGCGTTCGAAGGTCTCCACCTGTTCCGCCAGAGGCAGACCGGAAGCGGGATCTTCCGGATCATGCCCGTTGCCGCCGGGCCGAGGGACGGGAGGCCCCAGAAAGGCGAGATGCCCAGCCCCCAACAGCGGCTCCTTGCACAGGACGGCGGCGCGTTCGATGGCGTTTTCCAGCTCCCGCACGTTGCCGGGCCAGGCGTGGGTTTCCAGGAGCCGCAGCGCCTCGGGGGAAAAGCCGGTGATGGCCTTGCCCATCTCCCGGGCGAAGCGCCCCAGGAAGTGCCGGGCCAGCCGGGAGATGTCGCCGCGCCGCTCGCGCAGGGGCGGCAGGGAGATGGGGAACACGTTCAGCCGGTAATAGAGGTCCTCGCGGAAGGTTCCCTGCGCTACCATGGTCTTCAGGTCGCGGTTGGTGGCGGCGATGACGCGGACATCCACCCCCAGATCCTGGGTGCCGCCCACCCGGCGGAAGGTGCCGTCCTGGAGAAATTGCAGCAGCTTGGCCTGGGTGGAAGGCGTCATTTCCCCGATCTCGTCAAGGAACAGGGTGCCGCCGTCGGCCACTTCGAACAGGCCGCGCTTGACCGCCACCGCCCCGGTGAAGGCCCCCTTCTCATGGCCGAACAGCTCGCTTTCCAGGAGCGATTCCGATAGGGTGACGCAGTTGACCTTGACCAGCGGCCGGCGGGATCTGGGGCCGGCGTAATGAATGGCCCGGGCGATCAGCTCCTTGCCGGTGCCGCTTTCCCCCGTCACCAGGACCGTGGTGGAAGTGGCGGCCACATCCTGCACCAGGGCGTACACGGCCAGCATGCGGCGATCATCGCCCACCAGGTTTTCGAAACGGTAGGGCCGGGCCAACTCCTCGGCCAGCAGGCGGCTTTCGCGGCGCAACCGGCCCACTTCCAGGGCGTTGGCCAGGGTCAGCAGCAGATCGTCCAGGCGGAAGGGCTTCTGCACATAATCCAGCGCTCCCTGCTTAACCGCCTTGACCGCGTCGGCCACCGATTGCGAACTGGTGATGACCACCACCGGCAGGTCGGGCCGCTTCTGGCGGGCCAGGTCCAGCAGGGCGAATCCGTCCAGGTCCGGCAGGCGCAGGTCGGTCAGCAGCAGGTCGCAGGACCCCGCTTCCAGCTCGCGGCGGGCGGCCTGGCCGGAAGGAGCCGCCGTAACGCGGTACCCTTCCGCCGACAGAGCGCTGTCCAGCAGAGCCAGGATTTCGGGGTCGTCATCAACCGCCAGTATGTGGGTAACCGGGTGGCGCATGGATCCCTGGAATGAAGGCAAAGTGGTACAAGATAGACTGGAACCGGCGGCGGGACAACGGAATTTCTCGCGAATCCGGGGGATTTCCCCGGTTTTGCCCGGGTGAGGAAAAAATACGCAGATCCGCCGGCCGGCGCCCCTCGGCCGGTGGGACGGAATTCTTGCCGAGGTGAGCGTTTGCCTGGAACAGCGCACCGCCTCGGAGGGCCACGCTCTGTCGTGGCCAAAGGATCAGGGAGCTATTCGCGAAAGAACCGCCACGATCCCTCGGCCGACGGAGCGCCCTCTGAAGCGCAAACTTCCACCGCATGTGTGATCCCGGTCATATCCCCCCATGCAATCCGGTGGAAAAATAACTTGACAGATCAGTTGACTTGTTATTAAATTGAAGCATCCTGATCTCCGCATCGTGCACCCGCCGCAAGCATCCTTACGTTTGTCCCCAGAGCCATACATCATTCAATATACACCCAGTACTTACGAGGAGGAACCTGTGAAGCACGTATCCTGGATTTGGGTCGTTTTGTTCCTGGTCAGCGCCGCTTCCGCCGCGCCGGTCGCCTATGATCAAGCGGAAATGGCAGCGCTGCGGGCAGCCGGTCCGATCTGGGGCAGCCTGAACACCTTGAGCGGTTCGCCACTGTATGCTCCCGATGGAACCATATCGGCCTACGCCTTCACTTTCGGGCGTAACGGCACTCTTAACCTCAATACCAGCGCCATCTTAGCCGGGTACAACCTGCGCCAGGCGGGGCAGGTGACACAGGGCTGGGACCTGGCCCGCGATCCCCAGAACTACGCCTACGTCATCGTCGCGGGGGACGACCAGCACGGCCCCATTCTGGAAATGTGCGACGGTTTGCCGGCCCACCTGATCTTCCAGTACGACGTGGAAGCCATGGGGGCGGCGGCGTTAAGTGGATCCGTCCAAATCGTCAACAACTTCTACCTGCATCCCCTGGAAAACTGGTATGAAGTGAGCAATGGGTCGGCTTCGGTGATGGTCAATCCGCGGCGCAACATGACCGTGACTCCGGCCGTCTTCACCGATTTCGGCAGCCTGTACGATTTCCCCGGCAATCCCACCGCCCCGGAATACTGGACACTGCTGCTGACCACCACCCCGGTGGGCGGCGCCGATGACGAAGGCTACATCGCCGGCGTGCCCAACTACAATCAGACCGACACCGACTGCGGTCCGCACTCCTCGGCCCAGGCGGTGGGCTACTGGGACAACCATACCTACCAGACCCAGGGTCCCTGGCCCCTGCTGATTGACAACGACTTCTGGGGGCTGCGCGACGAGATGCGCTCGGCCATGGGCTGGCAGTCCGGCAGCGGCGTGACCGTGGCGGAGATCAACGCCGGGATCGAGACGGTCTGCAACTCCTCCAGCTACAACAACAACTACGACTTTGACGCGGTGACGCACATGCCGCTGTCCTACGCCAACTGCACCGCCGCCGTCAACGGCGGACGCACCAGCGTCATCTGCACCTTCAACCATCCAGTCTACGACGACCATGCCATGACCCTGGTGGGCTTCAACGACACCCCCTCCCAGATGGTCCAGGTACACGACAACTGGCCGCCCGACACCGACGAGCCCATGTTGGCCTTCACCGCCGCGTTCGACGCCCTGGTGGACATCTTCCCCGCCGGCGGCGGTCCGGCTACCCCCATCGCCCTGAGTTCTTTTACCGGTGAATACCGCGGCGGCGCCGTGGAGCTGTCCTGGGTCACGGCCAGCGAACTGGACTGTTACGGCTTCCACGTGCTGCGCTCGGACGGCCGGCAGGTCAACGCCGAAATGATCCCCGCCCAGGGCGGCGCGGCCCAGACCCGCACCTACACCCTGACGGACGACGCCATTCAGGCCGGCCGGACCTACACCTATACCCTGCAGACGCTGTTCGTGGACGGCCGCAGCGAGAATTCCGCCACGGTCGAAGTGCGGACCCTGGTCCATGACCTGGCGCAGAATTCGCCCAACCCGTTCAACGCCTCCACCAGCATCCGCTACACCGTGCCGGACGCCGGGTTCGTCACCCTGACGGTGTACGACATCCACGGCCGCGAAGTCGCCACCCTGGTGCAGGGTTACCAGGCGGCGGACGCCTACAGCGTGAACTTCGACGCTTCCAGCCTCTCTTCGGGTCTCTACCTCTACCGTTTGCAGGTGGGGGATTACACCGCCATGAAGAAGATGGCGCTGCTGAAGTAAGGCCTCAGGCGCCCAACCATGCAAAAGGGGCGGCCCCGCCGGGGTCGCCCCTTTTTTATTTCCCGCTTCCCGCTTACATTTCCTTCAGGAAGTTGCGGTCAATTTCGTCCTGTATCATCTTCTGGTGCTTGCGCTCTTCGGCGGCCAGAAATTCGAACATCTTGCGGGTGGCGTCGTCATCCACCTGGGCGGCGGCATGCAGGTAAAAATCCTCGGCGCCCTGCTCGCGCTTCAAGGCCATCTGCAGCGCTTCCAGGGGATTCAGGGTGGCGTCTATCATGATCCTCTCCACTGGGAATTTTTCAATAAATATACGGAATCCCCGCGGTGAAATCAAGCGGGCGGGGAAGCCATTTCGCGTAACGCCTCGAGCAGTTCCGGGTCCGCGGGCGCGCCCCGCCGGGCATAACGGACGATCCCAAATTTATCCACCAGGTAGACCGTGCGCTTGGTGCCTCCCGCCGGCGTCTTACGGGCGCCGTAGGCCTCGGTGATCCTGCCGCCCTCGTCCACCAGCAGGGGGAAGGGGAGATCCAGCTTGCGCAGGAATTTATCATGGGACTTCGGTCCCGCCGGGTTGACGCCGAAGACTTCAGCGTCCAGCTCGCGGAAGGCGGTGAGGTCCTCCCGCAGGGCTGACAACTGCCGGGCTCAGCCGGGGGTGTTGTCTCCAGGATAGAAGACCAGCAGCACGTGGCGCCGGCCGCGGTAGTCGCGCAGCCGCACCTGGAGGAGGCCTTCCGGGCCAACCCCTTCCAGGGTAAAATCCGGCGCCGGGCTGCCCAGAGGTAACAGCTCAGACATGGCACCTCATGATGAGTTTGGATGGTGGGGTGCTACTCGACCTCTTCAAAACTGTCGGCGGGCGCGCCGCACACCGGGCAGAAGGCGGGGGGTTCGGCTCCTTCGTAAATGTAGCCGCAGACGCTGCAACGGAATTTCTTCATGGCGATTCTCCCGGGGCGAAGGCCCCATGGCAGATGATCCGGTCTTCCCAGTATGATCCTGATGAATCGTCGTTTCTCTGCCCCGCGCCTACTTGGCGGCGGCGCGGAAATCCTGGGATTTCAATCCGTGGCGCTGCATCAGGCGCTGGAATCCGGAGCGTTCCAGGCCGGCCTCCCGGGCGCTGCGCGAGACGTTACCGCGGTGGCGGATCAGCAGCCCGGTCAGGTACTCGCGCTCGAACTGGGCCACGAACCGGGACTTGGTCTCGCGGAAGCTTCCCGTCGGCTGCAAGGCGGCCGGAACGGCCGCGCGGGGGGATCCTCCGAAGGCCGGCGGGAGGTGGCCGGCGGTCAACGCCGGGCCCTCTTCCAGGATGACCAGGCGCTCGATCAGGTTGCGCAGCTCCCGGATGTTGCCCTGCCAGTCGTAATTCACCAGGGCGGCCATGGCCTCGCTGGTCACCTCCATGACCGGCTTGCCCATGACGGTGCAGAATTCCTTTACGAAGGCGCGCACCAGCAGGGGGACATCCTCACGGCGTTCCACCAGCCGGGGCATGCGCAGGGGCACCACCGCCAGGCGGAAGTAGAGGTCCTCGCGGAAATTGGCGGCTTCGATCTCCTGCAGCAGGTCGCGGTGGGTGGCGGCGATGACCCGGATATCAATGGGGATGTCCTTCTGCCCCCCCAGGCGGCGGATGACCCGCTCCTGCAATACCCGCAGCAGCTTGGCCTGCAGCTTCATGGACATGTCGCCGATCTCGTCCAGGAACAGGGTGCCCCCGGAAGCGACTTCGATCAGGCCGCGGGTGGACTTCTTGGCGTCGGTGAAGGCCCCTCGTTCGTACCCGAACAGCTCGCTTTCCAGCAGGGTCTCCTGGATGGCGGTGCAGTTTAAGGCCACGAACGACCCCTGGCTGCGGCGAGACAGCTCGTGGATGGCCCGGGCGGCCAGCTCCTTGCCGGTGCCCGATTCGCCCGTGATCAGCACCGTGGCCGAAGGGCTGCGGGCGATCTTGGTGATGGCCTGGTACACCTGCTGCATGACCGGGCTTTGGCCGATCATGGCGCCGAAATGGGCTCCGGTGGATTGCCGCTTCAGAGCGTCCACCTGGCGGCGCAGGGAAAGCACTTCGGCCGCCTTGCCCACCGCGATCTCCATCTCGGTCATCTCGAACGGCTTGGCGATGTAGTCGTGGGCGCCCAGCTTCATGGCGGTCACCGCCGACTTCACGTCGCCGTACGCCGTGATCATGATGACCAGGGGAGGGTCGTCCAGTTCCCGGATCTTGCCCAGCGCGGCCAGGCCGTCCATGCCGGGGAGGTTGATGTCCAGGATGACCAAGTCCACGATGTCGGCATGGAGCACTTCCAGGGCTTCCTCGGCGCTGCCCACCGAGCGGACGTGGTGGTCGCGCTTGCGCAGGGCTTCGCCCAGGAACCGCCGGATGTTGGTTTCATCGTCAACCAGCAGGATGCTCAACTTCATCGGGACTGTCCTGTGGGTCAAGAGGCAGGAAGATGTGGACCTGGGCGCCGGCCCCGGGAGAGCTTTCCACCCAGATGGCGCCACCGTGGTCGGCGATGATCTTGTTGGATACGGCCAGGCCCATGCCGCTGCCCGCGGACTTGGTGGAGAAGAACGTCTCGAACAGACGGGTGCGGTACTCTTCGGGGATGCCGTCGCCGGTGTCCTGGACCGTGATCAGCACTCCGGCCCGCGCTTCGCGGGTGCGGCGGTCAGCCCGGATGCGCAGCGCGCCGCCCTGGGGCATGGCCTGCAGGGCGTTCAGGAAGATGTTCAGCAGCACCTGCATGAGCTGGTCGGCGCTGGCCTGCACTTCCGGCAGATCCGCTTCCAGGGTGGTTTCGATCTGCACCCCTTGCAGCCGGGCCTGCTTGCGGATGAAGAACAGCACCCTCTCGATCAGTTCCGGTACGCGCAGCCGGTCGCGGAGGGATTCCTTGCGCCGGGTGTAATCCAGCAACTGGGTGAGCACCCGGTCGAGGCGGCGCACGTCCTGGATTACCGCTTCCAGATTTTCGCGCTGTTGGGGTTCGGTCGTCTCTTCCAGCAGGGCGTCAATGCCCAGGCGGATGCCGGTCAGGGGATTGCGGATTTCGTGCGCCACCGCGGCGGACAATCGCCCCACCACTGCCAGCTTCTCGGAATGCTGCAACTGCCGCTCGAAGGTGCGCCGCTCGGTGATGTCGCGGGTGATTTCCACCACTCCCAGCAGTTCGTCATTGCCGTTGCGCAGGGGGTAGTGAAACTGCTCGTACTCGCGGCGCTGGCCCTCCGCGTCGGTGGCGGTGAATTCCACCTGCTGGGGCCGGCCGGTTTCCACCACCAGGCGCAGCGAGCAGTGAGAACAGGGCACACCCCGTCCCCCCAGCTCCGAGTAACACAGTTTACCCGCGGCCTCTTCACAGCTTTTACCGTAACGCGATTCCGCGGTGCGGTTGACGAACAGGACCTGGTGTTCCGGGGAGATGATCTTGATGGCGTCTTCGATGGCGTCAATGGTGCCCTGCAGCAGGGCGCGGATTTCTTCGGGCGGAAGCATGGATGGTGCTACTGTAATTTCCGGAGGGTATCCAGGTTGCGGATGTAATCTTCCTCTTCTCCTGGTGTTTCCAGGATTCCGGGGATGCCGGCGAAGCGGGGGTCGTGCAGCAGCCGGCGGAACGGTTCCAGGCCCAGTTCGCCTTCGCCGATGTGGTCGTGGCGGTCCACCCGGCTGCCCAGCTTCTTCTTGGTGTCGTTCAGATGCACCGCCTTCAGGTGCTCGAAACCGATGATCTCCCTGAAGCTTCGCCAAGCGTCTTCGTACCCTTCTTCGGTGCGCAGGTCGTACCCGGCGGCGAACATGTGGGCGGTATCGGCGCACACTCCCACCCGGCTGCGTTCCAGTACCCGCTCGCGCATTTCGGCGATCTGGTCGAGCATGTAGCCCAGGTTGGTGCCCTGGCCGGCGGTGGTTTCCAGCAGGGTCATGACCTTGAATCCCGGGGTGTGGGCGTGGATTTCGTTCAGGCTGTTGGCCACTTCGCCCACGCCGTAGGCGTCCCCCTGGCCCAGGTGCGACCCGGGATGGGTGACCAGGTAGGGCACGCCCAGCGCCTCGGCCCGCTCCAGTTCGTCCACGAATGCCTCCAGCGACTTGCGCCGGTTCTCCGGGTCGGGGGCGCAGAGGTTGATCAGGTAGGAGTCATGGATCACCACCACCGAGATGCCGCTGTCGGCCAGATTCTGCCGGAAGGCGGCGACGGTCTCCTCCGCGTAGGGCTTGGCCTTCCACTGGTTCTGGTTCTTGGCGAACATCTGGATGGCCGCCGCGCCGATTTTCTTCCCGTTCAGGGGGGCCTTCTGCACCCCTCCGGCGGTGGACACATGGGCACCGAGGATCATGGCGGGACCGTAAATGAATGGATTTAACTCTTCCGTTGACTGGCGTGCAGGACGGTCAGACCAATAACTTCACCCTTTTCCCTGCGGATGATGATATCGTCGCCGGTCAGCTCGGAATCGTCGGCCTGGGCCGGCTTCTGCGAATTTGTATAGAGTATCTCTGCTTCTTGGTAATCTACTTTAACCACCACACCGGCGGAGCGTATTCCGGGGGGGCGCCGGGGCCGGCCACGTCGCGCATCAGGTACTCCTTATCGTACACCAGCCGGGTGCGATCCCAGTCGGACAGCTCCATGACCGAGGTGTCCATGCGGATGGCGTCGCAGGGGCAGGCCTCCACGCAGTAACCGCAAAAGCAGCAGCGCAGGATATCAATCTGGTACTGCCGGGGATGCTTCTCCACGCCCGGGTTGGGATGCTCTTCGGGGGTGATGTAGATGCAGTCCGTGGGGCAGATGGTCTCGCACAGCATGCAGGCGGTGCAGCGCTCGGACCCGTCTTCCTTTTTGGTCAGGCGATGGCGGCCGCGGTAGCGGCGGTGGACCGGGCGGCGCTCCTCGGGGTACTGGTAGGTGACCGCCCCGCGCTTCTCCCGGGCCATTCCAAAAGCGCGCAGGGTGTGGATGGTCATGTTGCGGAAGAAGTGCCAGGCGGTGATGCTTAAGCCCCGGATGATCTCGGGATAGTATATCTTCTCCCACAGGCCCATCTCGACTTTCTGCACGGAGGTCCGGTAATCCACCGTCAGTTTGGCGTAGTCAATGTTCGGCATGATGACGCTTTCGTCATTGGAGGTTTTGCGATCCAGAGGTTGCGCCGTTCCGGGTTTGCCGGAACGCGCTCTGCTAATCCCGGGCCGCGGGCGCCACTTCGAACTGGATATTGGTATGCGATATGCTGAATTTCTTCAGCAGCGTCTCTTCCAGGCGGCAGCGGGTCTGCTGCAGATCGCTTAACGCCTGATCGGGTACTTCCACGTGGGCCGTCAGGGTGTGCATCCCCGACGTGATGGACCAGATGTGCAGGTCGTGTACTTCCCGCACCCCCGGAACTTCCAGCATGGCCGCCTCCACCTGCGCCAGGGAGATGGCCCCGGGCGTCGCCTCGAGCAGGATGGAGACCGACTGCCGGGTCAGGTTGTAGGCCCAGGCCAGGATCACCAGGCAGATCAGCACGGAGAGGGCCGGGTCAATCCAGACCGCCCCGGTGAAGTAGATGACCACCGCTCCGGCCACCACTGCCACCGACGACACAGTGTCGCCCACCAGGTGCACGAAGGCCGAGCGCACATTCAGGTCTTCGCCGTGGCCCACACGCCACAGGATCATGGCGGAAGCGACGTTGACGCTCAGACCCACCACCGCCACCACCATCATCTCCAGGGTGGCGATGGGGACGGGATTGGCGAACCGCTGGATGGCTTCGTGCAGAATCCAGGCAGTGATGGCCAGCAGGGCGACCGAATTCAGGAGCGCGGCCAGGATTTCCACCCGGTACAGCCCATAGGTGCGGCTGGGATGGGTGGGGCGCCGGGCCACGTAGATGGCGGTCAAGCTGATGATCAGGGCGCCGAAGTGGGTGAGCATGTGGCCGGCGTCCGACAACAAGGCCAGGCTGCCGGTAATCCAACCGAACACCGCCTCCAGGACCATGGCGATCCCGGTCAGAGCGATCACCCAGGAGAGCCGGCGCTTCTCCAGCCCCTTGCCGTGATTGTGGCCGGTTTTGCCGTGATCGTGATTCTGGCGGTAGTGGGTCGCTTCGCCGTACCGCTGGCCGCAACGCTCCAGCGGCTTGTGATCATGCGTCATAACGGATTCAGGACACCAGCACGGCGCCCAAGGTGATCAGCAGGGCGCCGATCAACACCCGGACCAGGTCGGCCCCGGCGGGGATTTCCCGCAGCAGCAGGGTGATCAGCACCACCGCCACCAGGGTGTTGGTGTTGTAAATGGGCACCACCTGGCTCATCTTGCCGCCGGCCCGTACCGCTTCGAAGGCGAAGATGTTGCCCAGCGCCCAGACAATGCCGATCAGGAAGGAGAGCGCGTAGGCGTTCACCCGGCCGGCGGTAAAGGGGACCGGCGCCAAGCGGTCGTAAATCAGCATGGTGGCCAGGACGCCCAGGGCCACGAACAGGTTCGCCCGGGACGCCTCCAGGCCCAGGTAGGCCCGGTCCACCACCAGTTTGACCAGCAGGGCGTTGACGCCCCAGAAGAGCGCCGCCCCCAAGGCCAGCAGCAGCCACCGCTCCATAAAATCTCGGAAGTTACCTTAACTTTTCACCCGGCAAGCGGCGCATTGTTTCCCGGCCCTAATTCTGCGCCAGGAGCAGGATGAGGCCCGTCACCAGGATGTTCAGCACCACCAGGGGCAGCAGCCCTTTCCAGCACAGCCGCATCATCTGGTCGAAGCGGAAGCGCGGCAGGGTCCAGCGGATCAGCACCTGCAGCCAGGCGAAGAAGGCGATCTTCACGAAGAAGGCGGCCAGGCGTAGGATCACCACCACCAGGTGAGGCAGTTCCCAGGTCCAGCCCCAGGGAAAGGCGAAGCCTTCCTCGTAGAGCCAGGGGATGTGGTATCCGCCGAAGAACAGGGTGCTGACCAGGGCCGAGATGACGATGATCTCCACGAACTCGGCGAAGTAAAACAGGCCGAAGCGCAGCCCGGAATATTCCGTGTAATAACCTACGATCTCGGATTCGGCTTCCGGCAGGTCGAAGGGGATGCGCTTGCTTTCGGCGATGGCCGCAGGGAAGAACAGCAGGAAGGCCAGCGGCTGCAGGAAGATGCCCCAGGCGGGCAGAAAACCGAACAGCAGCTCATTCTGGGCCAGCACCATGCGGTCCAGTTGCAGCGTGCCGTAGACCATCACCAGTCCCACCAGGGACAGCCCAAGGACCACCTCGTAGGAAATGAGCTGGGCGGCTCCGCGCAGGCCGCCCAACATGGCGTACTTGCTGTTGGACGACCACCCCGCCAGCACCACTCCGTAGGACGTGAACCCCCCGAAGGCCAGGATGAAGAGCAGCCCGATGTTCAGGTCGGCGATCTGCAGCTTGATGGCCAGGTCGCCGATGTTCAGCACGTTGCCGAAGGGGATCACGGCGAAGGTGACCATGGCGGGGAAGAACGCCAGCACCGGAGCCAGGGTGTGCAGAATTTTGTTCCCCTGGGGAGGCACGAAGTCTTCCTTGAAGAACATCTTCAGGCCGTCGGCCATGGGCTGGAACAGGCCGATGACCCGAAAGCCCAGGATGTCGGCCCGGTTGGCCCCCAGGCGATCCTGCATGATGGCCGATTCCTTGCGCTCCACCCAGGTCATGATCGCGGCCAACGACACCAGGGTCAGCAGCACCGCCCAGACCTTCACGAGGATGATGATGGTTTCAAGCATGGGGAGGTCTCTATGATTCCACCGATCTGTCTTCGAATCTACCGGATGTTCTGTTGCCGCCAGGATTCTGTTGCCGCCAGGATTGAAGCGAAGCGGTTCCTGGCGGCATTCCCGTTTTCCTCACTCCGCCACCCCGTCCAGCCACGGGACCTGCTCCAGGATCTCCCGGGCGCGGGCTTCGAAGTAGCCCACCATGCGGGGAATCTGGGTCAGCAGCAGGGTTTCGTAGAGCTTGCCCCGGAGGCCGCTGAACTTGACCGTGAGGCGGCCGGTGATCCGGGTGCCGTCCTCTTCCGGGCGCCAGTGGAAGGCCGCCTTCCAGCTCATCCGCGGCGCGGCGGCTTCCCATTCCACCCGGTTCACTTCCCGGTGCATCACCCGGGCGGTGACGGCCTCGATGCCGGTCTGAGCGCGGAATTCGTGCTTCAGCTTCCAGGAATAGCCTTCCGCCGCCGGTTCGGCCGAAGCGAACATGGGAAACAGGTAATAGGCCTTGCTCAGATCCCCCAGCAGGCGGCTTACGGCTTCCGGATCCGCCTTGACGGTAAACTGATACTCTTTCTCCAGCATGATTCGCCCCCCCAATGAACATACAGATCACTACTACGACACATACAACGCGTAAAGCACTCAGCCAAAATCTAATCGCCAACCGCTATTCCACATGCCCCACGGGCAGGATCAGCAGCGGGACCTGGTCTTCCGGCAGGCCCAGCGCCCGGACCACGGCGGAATCCTGGAAGGCGCCCATGCATACTGTCCCCAGGCCCAGCGAGACCGCCTGGAGCGCCAGGTTCTGCGCCGCTGCCCCGGCCTCGATGTGGGCATAGGTGATCCCCCGTTGGCCGTACTTGCCGGTGATACGAGGGTAGACCGCCGCCAGGATAATCCCGGCGGGCGCCTGCCACACCGGCGACTGCCCCAGGGCCGCGCGGCTCAGTTCCGTGCGGCGGTCGCCGGCCGTCACCCGTTCCAGCGCGTGGAGAGCCGGCAGGTAGCGGTAGACTCCCGCGGACAGACCGGCCACATCGCCTGCCGCCAGGTAGGTCTCCAGGGGGTACAGCGCGCCTCCCGAAGGGGCGGTGCGCCGGCCTTCCGGGTGAGTGACGCCCTGGGCGGCCCACAGCAGTTGGGCGACTTCCGCCAGGGTCAGTTCGGCGGGGGAATATTCCCGCACCGAACGCCGCTGCTGCAGGGCCATTTCCACCGAAGTGTCGCTCTGCAGGGACGGTTCGGGCAATTCGATGGTGTCCGGCGTCTGGCCGGGCGTGCGCGATGCGGGCATGGGCAAAACGATGATGAACAATAGTAGAAACAGCGCCGGCCGGCCGACTTGACAACAAGGTCGCGGCATGATCACCTCATTTGTTTCCCCCCGCCTCGTCTTCCTGGGCTTCCCCCTACTGGTAGAGCATGGCGTCCATGGACTGCTGCTTCTCTTCCGTCTGGAAATAGCGGTACGTCGTCGCGGCGGTGAACTGGGCGTGGTGGAACAACCGGTGCCGCTGGCGGTAGACCCAGACCAGGGTGAGAACGATCAGGGCGAAAACCGCGCCGAGGATGATCCAGTCGAAGGAGGACATGAAACTATCCTGAGTAATCTCACGCAGAGCCGCAGAGACGCAAAGTTAATGATTATAGTGGTCAGGGTTCAAATCGCTGGTAGAGTTCAGCCAACCCTTTGGCTCTGCCAAATTGTAGATAGCCTCAATGATATCATCCAGCTCCACGTCATCCGGTAGCCGCCGGATCATCTCGATCACTTCTTCCTTGAGGTTGGACATCGTATTTCCCTGACATTATTTTTAATCAGCATCGCGGGTGGGGGCAAGCCCCACCCCTACGCGGTCATAGAGCCTTCTCGTGCAAACCCGTAAAAGTGAGACTGTGTCACGCTGGACCCCAGCTTGCGCTGGGATGACGCCGGCGCTAACCCATGTCGCGCGAAGCGAAGAAGAGCCTGTGGCTCACCACATGTACCAGTTATCATTGTACGGCCCGGGGCCGGCGCCGAAGGTGGCGAACCAGTCCAGGGTGTCGTAGGCCGGCTTCCCCTGGGACAGGTCCTTGAACACCGCCCGCTCGTCCTCGTAGCTCCACTTGGCTCCCAGCTTCTGGGCCAGGCGCTGCCAGATCAGCCACTGCGGCTGCGACGCGCCGAAGGGAGTCAGGGCCTGCTCGAACTTCTGCACCTTCCCCTTGAAGTTGGTGAAGGTCCCCGGGCGTTCGGCGTAGACCGCCATGGGCAGGCCCACCGCAGCCCGTTGCCAGAGCGCATCGCCGGCGTAGGACACGCAGATCAGCCAGCCGAGCTTTTCGGCCAGCCCTGCGGCTCGGTCGCCCAGCACCCCTTCCAGGTCGGTCCCGGCCACGATCAGCCCCTTGATCTTCCCGTTCTGCGCCGCCTTCACGATGTCCGCCGTGCGCATGCCGCCTTCCCCCGGCCCGAAGCCCAGGTCCCGGAAGCCCTGGCGGTTGGGGTAGGGGTCATCGGTCAGCAGCAGGTGGTCGGCCTGGGGCTGGTCGCTGGAGGGGACGTCGAAATCCACGTGCTCCAGCTTCAGCAGGTCGCGGAGCAGGCGGCGGGCGACGAAGGCGTCCTCGTTGGAAGCGGACGGCGCCACCAGGACCCCGAGGCCCTGGGGTCCCCAGGTTTTCAGCCCCGCGCGGATCAGTTCGGCGGCCCGGCCCAAAGCCTCTTCCCAGGTGACCTCCTCGTCCTGGATACGGGGCACGCCCACCCGGTTCTGGTCAATGAAGTCGAAGCCGTTGCGGCCCCGGTCGCTGATCCACCAGCGGTTGACTTCCGGGTTGTAGCGCGGCTTGACCCGGAACACCCGCTTGCCCGGCTGTTTGTAATCGTGATCCTGGTCCACGTGCAGGTAGATGTTGCACCCCCGGCTGCAGCGCGGACAGATGGACTTGACCGACTTCAGGTACCACACCCGGCGCTGGAAGCGGAACTTCTTCTCCAGCAGCGCGCCTACGGGGCACAGGTCCACCACGTTGACGCTGTAGGGGTTGTCCAGCTCCTTGCCCGGGTAGTTGATCAGCACCTCTTCGGACCCGTGGCCGAAGATGCCCAACTGCCGGTCGCCCCAGATCTCGTCGCAGAAGCGCACGCAGCGGCTGCACAGCACGCAGCGCTCGGCGTCCAGGATCACCCGCGGCCCCACGGAATAGACTTTGGGCTTGTGCCACTTGGGCACGTCCAGGCGGTTCTGGTACAGGCCGTGGACCATGTAATAGTCCTGCAGCTTGCATTCCCCGGCGTCGTCGCAGACGGGGCAGTCAATGGGGTGGTTCATCAACAGGAACTCGAGCACCCCCTTGCGGGCCTTGATGGTTTCGGGAGTGTTGACCCGCACCACCATGCCGTCGGCGGCCTGGTTGGCGCAGGCCAGGTCCATCCGCTTGCGCCCGCCCATCTCGATTTCCACCTGGCACATGCGGCAGGATCCCACCACGGTCAGGCCCGGGTGATAGCAGAAATGGGGAACGTCAATTCCCAGTTTGCGCGCCGCCAGGATCAGGTTGGTGCCGTCCGGCACCTGCACCGCGCGGCCGTCAATGGTCAGTTCAGGCATGGGGCTTTCAACTCTTCATTAACGCCAGAAACTCGTGGGGAAACTTCTTCAGGAAACCGATGGTGGGCAGGGCCATGGCCGCCCCCAGGGGGCAGACGGTCTTGCCGTTCATGTTGTCGGCCAGGTCCAGCATCAGGTCAAGGTCCGAGGGCTGCCCGTGGCCCGCCAGGATTTTCTTGCTGATCTTGTAGATCCAGGTGCAGCCTTCGCGGCACTGGGTGCACTGGCCGCAGGATTCGTGGGCGTAGAAGCGGGCCGTGACCATGAACACTTCGGGGATGGAGACGGTCTCGTCGAGGACGATGACGGCGCCCGATCCCAGCATGGTGCCGGCCGCGGCCATGGCCTCAAATTCCAGGGGTACGTCAATCTCGTCGGCCTTCAGCACCGGAGCGGACGACCCGCCGGGAATGACCGCCTTCAGCCGGCGGCCGCCGGGGAGGCCTCCGGCCACGTCGTAGATCAGCTCCTTCAGCGACGATCCCATGGTCATTTCGTACACACCCGGTTTCGCCACATGCCCGCTGATGGCGAACAGCTTGGTGCCGCCGTCTTTCTCCGTGCCCAGCTTCTGGAATTCGGCCGCGCCCAGGCGCATGATGTGGGGCACCCCGGCCATGGTCTCCACGTTGTTGATGACCGTGGGGCAGCCGAACGCACCCACCACCGCGGGGAAGGGGGGCTTCAGCCGGGGCCAGCCCTTCCAGCCTTCCAGGGAATTCAACAGGGCGGTCTCCTCGCCGCAGATGTAGGCGCCCGCGCCCATGTGCACGATGACGTCCAGGTCGAAGCCGCTGCCCTGGATGTTCTTCCCCAGCAGGCCCGCCTCGGTGGCTTCGCGAATGGCCTTCTCCATGACCCGCTGGGGCTGGTAGAATTCGCCCCGCATGTACACGAAAGCGGTGTGGATACCCACCGCGTAGCAGGTGATGGCCACCCCCTCCAGCATCAGGTGGGGGTCGTTCTCCAAGATAGCGCGGTCTTTGAAGGTGCCCGGCTCGCCCTCGTCGGCGTTGACGCACAGGTACTTGGGCTTGGGCGAGTCCTTGGGCACGAAGCCCCACTTGACCCCGGTGGGGAAGCCGGCTCCTCCCTGGCCCCGCAGCTTGGCGGCCTTGACCTCCTCGATGATCGCCGCGGGAGGGATCTTTTCGGCCAGGACCCGCTTCCACTGCTCCCAGGCGCCGCGGCTCAGGGCAGCCTGCAGCTCCACCTGGTCGGGGTACTGGAAATTCTTCGACACCAATGATATTTGCGGCATGGGCTATGTCTCCATGCTTTCGTGATTGTCCGTGGGGTGAGGCTCCGGCGGCGGAGCCTGGCGGCGCCTCTCCTCCACCAGGGCGGCCAGCTTGTCCCGGGTCAGGTGCACGTGCAGCTCGTCGTTGATCAGCATGGCCGGAGCGCGGTCGCAGCAGGCCAGGCATTCCATCCGTTCCACGGAAAAGAGCCCGTCCGGCGTGGTCTGCCCCGATTCGATGCCCAGGTGCTCCCTGATCCAGTCCAGGATGGTCTCGGCGCCCAGCAGCGAACAGGAGATGTTGTGGCAGACCTGCAGGTGGTAGCGTCCCGGCGGGTGCTTGTGGAACATGAAGTAGAACCCCGACACCTCGCGCACCGAGACCACCGGCACGTCCAGCAGTTGGGCCACGGCCAGTTCCGCCTCCTCGCTGATCCAGCCGAACTCCTTCTGAGCCAGGTGCAGGAGGGGGATGATGGCGGCCGATTTCCGGGGGTACTTTTCGATCAGCGCCAGGGCCTGCTGGCGGGTTGCATCGGAGAATTGCAGCATGGTTACCTCTCCACCTCCCCGGCGATGTAGTTGATGCTCCCGAACACCGGCACGATGTCGGCCACGTAGTGGTCCCGCAGCAGGTAGGGCAGCGCCTGCACCAGGGGGAAGCTGGGCGCCCGGCAGCGGCATTTCCAGGGGCCGGTGCCACCTTCGGATACCACGTAGAAGCCCACCTCGCCGTTGCCCCCTTCCACCGCCGAGTAAGTTTCCCCCGGCGGCGGCTTGATCCCGTGGCCGTCCATCACCAGCTTGAACTGGTTCATCAGCCCTTCGATGTTGCTGTACACGTCGCTCTTGTTGGGCAACCGGACGGTGCGGTCCAGGGCGTTGACCGGGCCTTCCGGCATCTGCTTCAGGCACTGGTCCACGATCAACAGCGACTGGCGCATCTCTTCCATGCGCACCAGGTAGCGGTCCAGCACGTCGCCGGTGGTGCCCACCGGGATGGTGAATTCCAGCCGGTCATAAACCGAATAGGGATGGGTGCGGCGCACGTCGTAGGGCACCCCGGCGGCCCGCAGGCAGGGGCCGGTGAAGCCCAGGGCGATGGCCTCTTCGGCGGTCACGGCCGATATCCCCTTGACCCGGTCAATGAAGATGCGGTTGCGGGTGACCAGCTTGTCAATCTCGTCCACCACCCCGCGGATCAGCGGCATGTTGCGCTGGACCAGCTCGCCAAAGCCCTGGGGCGCGTCGGCGATGACCCCTCCCACCCGGGTGAAATTAGTGGTGACCCGGGCGCCGCAGGCGGCCTCGAACACCTCGTAGCACCACTCGCGGGCCTTCATGCAGTACAGGAACACGGTGAAGGCGCCCAGCTCCATGAGCTGCGCGGCGATGTTGGTCAGGTGGTCGCTGAGGCGGGCCACCTCTGAGACCAGGGTGCGGAAGTATTCGCCCCGTTCCGGCACGGTGAGGCCCAGGAGCTTTTCCACCGCCATGCAGTAGCCCACGTTGTTGATGATGGGGCTGACGTAATTCAGCCGGTCGGTGTAGGGGATGGCGGTGTTCCAGGACTCGTTCTCGCAGTGCTTCTCGAAAGCGCGGTGCATGTAGCCGATCTCGACGTCCGACCAGAGGATCTTTTCACCCGAGATGCGGACCATGATGCGGCAGACGCCGTGCGTGGAAGGGTGCTGCGGCCCGATGTTCAGGAACATCTCCTGCACGGGGACCTCCTGGTCCACGACCTCGGCCGTGCCCAGGTACTGTTTGACTTGTTCAGGCATAGGATATTTCTACGTGTGAGAGCCTCGACAAGTCACCCGATATTTTCGGGTTTCTCGTCGCCCTCTTGGCACCCGGATGAATTCGGATGCTGATAATTGTCAAGCTTCGCCCGGAACTGAAGTTCTCGGGCTACTTTCGTGCTGTCCCGCTGAAGCGGGACGCTCTCGCAGGGAGCCCCACTAAGGGGCTTGGTTCAGATCCGTAGCCCAGTCCTGGAGGGCTGTGCGGGACGGTTGGAACTTACATCTACTTTACACTTACCCTTCCCCCGGTTCCCGAGCGTCGTCCGAGCGCCGCACCTCCGGCTTGCGTAGGGGCACGATGGGCTGGCGCCGGGTCAGGGGGTAATCCTTGCGCAGGGGGTGCCCCACGAAGCTCTCATAGAGCAACATGCGCTTCAGGTTGGGGTGCCCGGAAAAGCGCAGACCGTAGAGGTCCCAGGCCTCCCGTTCGAACCAGTTGGCCGCGGGGTACACCGGGATGATGGAGGGCATCACCGGGTCGTCCTGGTCCAGGCGCACCTTGACTCGCAGGCGGTGGCGCAGCGGCACGGATACCAGGTGGATGACCACTTCGAAACGCGGCCGGCGGCGGATGTAGTCCACCCCGGTCAGGTCCAGGAACAGGTCGAAGAGGGTGCTGTCGTCGTCCTTCAGCCAGGCCAGCACCTCATTGATGGCCTCGCGTTTGACCGTGACGGCGGCTTCGCCCAGGGGCATGGCCGTCTCTTCGATGCGATCCCCGAAGCGCTCCTGCAGGGCCGCGAAATAGGGCGGAAATTCAGGCATGATTTACCACCGCTCCAGCAGTTTCTTGCCCATCAGGTCGAGCACGAACTCGTCCCGGGTGGGGATAATGACGCTGTCATGGCCGGCCATGTTCTCGCCCGCCACCTGCCCCTGCCGGGCGGCGGACTTCCAGCCGAAATTGGCCACGCTCTGGCCGGAATTCAAGTCGTACACCTGGGCGCAGTCGCCGGCGGCGAAGATGTTGGGAATGTTGGTGCGCAACTCCTCGTTGACCAGCACGCCGTTGTCAATGTGGACTCCGCTGCCCACCAGGAAATCGATGCGCGGCACTTCGTGGGGGGCGGCCACAATGACGCCGGCGTCAAAGGTTTCGCCGTCATCCTGGTAGACCCGGTAGCATTTGCCGTCCAGATCCACGGCGTGGATGAGGCGGCGGTTGATGCGCAGATCCAGGCCCAGTCCGGCCATCTTTTCCTTGACCTCGGTGGCGGACACTTCCGGCAACTGCCGCGGCCAGAAGAATCCGGGCGGCGCCACCCAGCGCACCTGCTTGCGCTTGAAGTGGAAGATGCGGGCCATCTCCAGGGCCTGGTAGCCGCCGCCGTACACCAGCACCGATTCGGCCCTCTTGGCCTCGCGCATCAGGCGCTGGGCATCAGCCTTGGTCTTCAGGGTGAAGAGATGCGCTTCCAGGCCGAATTCCTGGGTCCAGAAGCGAGTGCCGGTGGCGATCAGGAGGTAATTGTATTCCAGGCCGCTGCCGTCGGACAGATCCACCCGGTTCTCCCGGGGCGCCACCCGGGTGACGCGCACCCCCAGGCGGTATTCCACGTTCTGCAGGTGGCGGGCGTCATCTTCCCCCAGGGACGGCGTCTCCGGCAGGTTCTCGTCAATCAGGTATTGGCCCAGGAAAGGGCGTAAATAGAACGGGTCCGCCTCGTCGGTGACGACGGTAATTTTCGAATCCGGGTCGTACTTGCGGATCTGGAACAGCGCGGCGCGGCCCGCCGCACCGAAGCCGATGATCACGTGATGCATGAAAGCCTCCGGAATGATTCCCGGGAAAATCCCGGGAAGTCAGGTTGTCGGTTGTGAGGTGTTGCGCTTTGCGTTACCAAATACCACGTTGATAATCCTGTAGGGGCGCCCCTACAGATTCCCGTTATTCCGGCGAATGAGAATCCTTTTCCACCCTCACCTGCGCGCCGCCGGGCAGGTGCAGGGTGCGCTGCGGGAAGGGGATCTCGATGCCTTCAGCCTTGAAGCGTTTGAAGATGCGCTTGCGGATTTCGTGCTGGGACAGGTACTGGTCGGTGAATTCGCGCACCTGGCATATCAGGGTGAAATCCAGGGAAGAGTCGCCGAAGCCGGGGATGAAGCGCACGAACGGCGCCGGCTCCTTCAGCAGACCCGGGACGAGGTCGGCGGTGGCCAGCGTCTCCTCCACCAGGATCTTCTCGATCTGCTCGGGATCGGAATCGTACGACACCCCCACGTTGATCAGCAGGGACATGCGCGTTTCCGGCAGGTAATAGTTGGTAATGATGGCCTGCGACAGCTTGTTGTTGGGCACCAGGATGGCGTTATTGGCCAGCGCCCGGATGGTGGTGGTGCGCCAGGTGATGTCGGTGACGAAGCCTTCTTCCCCCGAATCCAGCTTGACGTAATCGCCCACCCGGACCTGCTGGGCCATCATCAGGTACATGCCGGCGAACAGGTTGCTCAAGGTGTCCTGCAGGGCCAGGGCCACGGCCAGGCCGCCCACCCCCAGGGCGGTGATCACCGGGGCGATGGAAATGCCGAAAGTCTGCAGAATGAACAGCCCGCCGATGATGATGACGGTGATGCGGGCGATGTTGCGGGTCAGGCTGGTGACCATCAGCGCGCCGCCCAGCTTGGTCCCGTACACGTTGATCGCTTCACCGAGGAAGCGCGACGCCGCCCAGGTCAGGGAAATGATCCAGATGACCAGGGAGAAGCGGTCCACCCACAGCTGGGCCGTGGGCTGATCCTGCAGCAGCACCCGGGACCCCATGTTCAGCCCCAGGATGGCGAACCACAGCAGCGACGGCCCCTTGATGGTGTGGATCAGGACGTCGTCAATCTGCGTGCTGGTGCGGGCCGACAGGCGGCTGATCCAGCGCAGGATCAGGCCGCGGAGGATCAAGCCGCCCGCCAGCACGGCGGCGAAGACGGCCAGGGCCTTGAAGATTTGTATCCAGGTCTCTTCGAGGAGGAGCATGATGGTGGTGTGCTGAATGCTGAGTGCTGAGTGCTACCTCGGTTCCCTCGTCTGGATCTTCTTCTGCAGCTTGATGATGCCATCCAGCACCATCTCGGGGCGGGGTGGGCAACCGGGTACGTAAATGTCCACGGGGATGCAGACGTCAATCCCCTGCATGGTGGCGTAGTCGTTGTAGGGGCCGCCGGCCGAGGCGCAAGCCCCGAAGGCCATCACCCACTTGGGATCGGCCATCTGGTCGTAGATGCGCTTCAGAACCGGGCCGATCTTGTGCGACACCGTGCCCACCACCATCAACAGGTCGGCCTGGCGGGGGGAAAAGCGCGGCAGGCCCGCGCCGAAGCGGTCCAGGTCGTAGTGCGCGCAGGCCACCGACATGTATTCCATGCCGCAGCAGGCGGTGACGAAGGGATAGACGAACAGGGAGTACTTGCGCCCCCAGCCCAGCGCCAGGTCCGCCTTGGTGGTGAAGGCCACGCCGGGGATTTCCCCGCTGCGGATCATCTCCATTCCAGGACTCCTTTCTTCACGGCGTAGTACAACCCCGCCATCAGCACGCCGATGAAGATGGCGATGGAGATGAAGGCGACCAATGAAAGCTGGCGAAACACCACCGCCCAGGGGTAGAGAAAGACGATCTCCACGTCGAAAATGATGAACAGGATGGCCACGACATAGAAGCGGATGGGGTGGCGCATGTTCAGGGGTGGATCTTCCGTCTTGATGCCGCACTCGTAGGGTTCGGCCTTGACCGGATTCATCTTCCTGGGGCCCAGGAAGATGGCCACGGCCATCATGCCGGCGGTCAGCAGGGCGGCGGAGAGGAGCATCCAGACGACAGGGGTGAACTGTTCGGTCACGGTGAGGCACTCCCGGTTTCGGATACGTCGGCGGAAAGCAGCGGCAGCCCGGGACGGTACTGCGCCACTCCCACCATTTCCACAAAGCGTTGCACGATGACGTCCTTGATGGACTCCACCTGGTCCAGGCGGGTCCGGGCCAGTTCAATGCGGCCGCCGGCCATCTGGTCGTGGCCGCCGCCGGTGCCGAAATCGCGGGCCAGGCTGGAGGCGATCAGCCCGGCGTCCAGGTCGCTGCGGGTGAAGCGGATGGAGAAGACGATCTGGTCTTCGTAGCGGCCCAGCACCAGGCTGCGCGTCACCTGTTCGTGGCGCAGCAGAAAATCGGCGATTTCAGCGCAGGCGTCGGGGGTGGGAATTTCCCCCAGATCGGCAATCAGGGCGTTGCCGAATAGCCGGGCGCTGGCGATGCCGCGCTGGAACAGGGCGAAGTAGTCGCCTGGGATCTTGGCCTTGGTGATGCGGTGCATCAGCTCCCAGTCCACCGAATCGAACAGGGCGAAGTGCGCCCGCCGGTCGGCTTCGGCCACCCGCCGGCCCAGGTCCTGGGTCTCGCTCTTGATGGCGTAGTACAGCGCCGTAGCCAGCTTGGTGTCCCATTCGACTTCCTGGGCCCGGAGGTATTCCACCGCGATGGTGGCGGAGGCGCCGTAGTCGGGGCGGATGTCCACGAAGGGCAGGTCCAGGGGCTGGCGCTGGGGATGATGGTCAATCACCGCCACGATGGGCATGCTCCGCGGCAGGTTGCTGTTGCCCGCCCCCGGCTGGGCGTCCACCATGACGATGCCGTCCCAACGCTGGTACTCCAGGATGTCTATGGGGTACAGGTCCAGCTCCAGTTCCAGCGAGAGCGCCTGATTCTCGGCGCGGCCCAGGATGCCGCCGATGGCGATGCGGGGCTTCAGGCTGGTGCGGGCGCGGATCAGGTGCTGCAGGGCCATGCACGAAGCCAGGGCGTCGGGGTCGGGGTTGTCATGGGAGGTGACCAGGACGCTGCCGGACTTGGGCAGCACCTCCAGCAGCTTGCCGGCCTGGTTCTCCGGATCCCATTCGCGGGGCGACAGGTGGATTTCTTCCCGACCGGGATCTGCCGGCCGAGGCCGCCGGGGGGGAGAGGCTTTGGGTTTGGGTGCGCCTGATTTCATGGCCGCATGGCCGGCGGCGAGGGGAATGGTCTTCCACCGCCCGGCCGGCAATTTTGAATTGGCTGTAATATAACCAAAGTTTCTCCGGTTTTCAAATCATTTTATGCCGGAAACCTTGACGGGAGGCCGGGAAAGGCCTTCCCGGATCGTCCCTGGTGAACGGGTTTTACGGGGGGGGAAATATCCACCCGGGTACCCGTTACGGGTCAACCCCCGAGGTGCCCACTTCGCCGGTGGCGTAATCCAGCTCCGAACCCAGCATGCTGTGGGGGATGGAGAAGACCACCAGCATGAGCAGCGCGGCGAACAGCACCCAGCCGCGCGCCGACCGGCCACCCCGCATGGCCCACAGCGGGACCAGCCAGCCAAGCATGGCGATCAGGGTCTTGTTGTCGGTCAGGTCCCACCCCCAGGGAATCCCGGTCCAGAACGCGCCGAAGGCGTACTTCTGCACGATTGGCCCGAAGACCATCCCGCCCAGGAGCAGCAGGCCCGCCGTCCACCAGGCGTAGCGGCGAGGCCGGCCGGTGGCGGGCAACGCTTCCAATCCCGCCCGGTTGGACACCAGCATGGCCAGGAAAATGAACAGGACGTGCGGCGCCAGGGCCCAGGCGGGCACCGCCCCCTTGAAGCGGATGACCGCTTCGGGGGGGTCCGCGGGCAGCACGGTAACCTGGTCCCCCCTGGTCAGGCGCACGTAGTATTCCAGCTTGCCGGCGGGCGGCTGGTGCGGCAGGGCCGCGGCCAGGCTGTCGCCCCGGCGTTCCAGGGGGATTTCCGTGCGCGGTTCGGCCACGTTCAGCCGCTTGTAGGAGATCACCCCCTGCACTTCGGCGTCGGGGAGATACAGCGCCACGGGGGCGTCGCCCACGTCATGGCTGCGGGGCAGCTCATAGGCGAATTCCGTTCCCCCGAGGGTGGCCGTTCCACTCAGCGGGTAAGTCGGCCCCGTCGTTTTCTGGTACACGGCCGCGGCCAGGGTGATGATGACGGCCAGGATCCAGAAAATTGCGCCGCGCAGGCGGTGGCGGGGCCGGGGCTCCGGCGCCTCCATATCGCGCTTTCGATTGAGCATAGGTCCGGTATTTTAGGATGGAGATAAGGCGGCTTCCCCGGCAGGCCCCATCTTAGCAATTACGTTAATGGTGCGGGAATGTGAGTCGGGTGAAAGAAAGAATTATCGAGTCCTTATCTGCCATCAAAAACGGGGTGCCCCATTTCTGAGTCATCCCCTAATATACAAAAAAAGCGGCCCCTTGTCAACCTTTTGCGATTCATCTTGCTGATCGTTGCCCTCCGCGCCGTCAGCGCCACCGGTGGCGCGGCCGCAGGCGTCCCACCAGCCAGATGCCGGCCACGAATCCGCCGATATGCGCCATGTAGGCCACGTTGGTGGCCTGGCCGCCGCCCACCTCTCCCAGAATGTATAAAAACTGCATGACGAACCAGAGGCCCAGGACCAGGAAGGCGGGCACGTAGATGGTGGTGAAGAAGAAGATCAGCACCACCAGCACCAGCACCCGGTGGCGGGGGAAGTTGATCAGGTAGGCGCCCAGCACTCCGGCGATGGCCCCGGAGGCGCCCACCATGGGCAGGGTGGAGAGGGGGTTTAGAACCACGTGTGCGCCGGCCGCCAGGATGCCGCAGAGCAGGTAAAAGATGACGAAGCGCACCCGGCCCAGCAGGTCTTCGATGTTGTTGCCGAAGATCCACAGGTAGAGCATGTTCCCCAGCAGGTGGAACAGGCCCCCATGAAGGAACTGCGAGGTCACCAGGGTCACGGCCGCGGGCGGGCCGCCGTAGAGGCTCGGGGCGCGCCCCAGCAGCTCGGCCGGGATCATGCCGTACCGCAGGATGAAGCGATTCAGAACCTCTTCCGGCAGGGCCATCTGGTACAGGAACACGATCAGGTTGGCCGCGATGATTCCCACGGTGATCAGGGGGAACCGCCCGCCGGGGTTCTCATCCTTTAACGGGATCACGTCAGCCCGTGATTTTCAGGCTCTTTTGGATGCGGGTTTCGTTGCCGCTGAAATCGCGCAGGGTCAGGGTAACCTTATGGTCGCCGGGAGCCAGCGGCTGGTCGGGCGATCCGAACAGGGTGCGCGCTTCCCCGTCGTACTCCAGCAGCACAAATTGGCCGTCCACTTCCAGGTTCACGCTGCGGTCGTCCAGGCCCGACAGGTCGTCGCGTACGCTCAGGCGGAAGGTGGGCCGGCGGTGGGCCACCTGCGCGGCCGGGGCCAGCCAGGTCACCGCCGGCGCGGTGACGTCCCGGCGCAGGGCGTAGTGCTCCAGCCGGGGCGATTTGCCCGACACCGACCCCGGCGA
The DNA here is from genome assembly GCA_003599535.1 of Candidatus Zixiibacteriota bacterium. Classification (GTDB taxonomy): domain Bacteria; phylum Electryoneota; class B3-LCP; order B3-LCP; family B3-LCP; genus SURF-9. Next base: position 28,160 of record QZKQ01000138.1, read on the forward strand.
TTTCTCCCGGTCGCAGTCCAGAAACTTCCACACCCCCTTGGGGGAGAGGCCGTACAGGCCCAGCTTTTCCGGCTGAGGTTCGCCCGGGGGAATGTCAATGGAGACGCACACCGATCCCTTCAAGGGCATGTCGTCGGGGTCCAGGTGGTAGACCGGCCCCACGAACCCTCCCGCCGCGGGGGGCGCCGAGGCGCCCACGCGCAGGTAGAGCGTGCGGTACAGGTCCCCCGGTTCGAACTGCGCCGCGAAATTGCCGTCTTCCGACACGGTCCAGCCGCCGGCCGGAGTGACCGGCTGCAGGTACCAGGAGGCAGTCTGGGAGGTCACCTGGTCCGAGGTCGCCTTGCGCTGCAGTTCCACCGTCCAGTACCCCGCGGGGAAAGGCTGCAACGGCAGTTTGCCCGCCAGCCGTCCTCCCTTGGAGATCAGGGGGATTTCCGCCTGGTAGGGTTCCAGCAGGTAGAGGCGGCTCTCCTGGCCCGGCGCGCCGGGGGCGACGCTGAACAGAACCCAGCCGTCGAAAAATTCCGCCTGGATGGCGCCCGACCCGGCGCTCTTGCCCGCCTCGGGTTGCTGGCGCCGGCCGAAGAAAGCGAACAGGCGGGAATATTCCGGCACCTGGGGGTAGATCCCCTGGGCCTTGAAGTCCAGCTTACCGGAGACCTGGGCGGCATTCCCGGCGAAGTCGGTCAGCACGAGGCGGTAGTAGTGCAGGCCGGGCTCGAAGTCCCGGGTGTCAATGATCCCCTCCCCCTGGCGATAGAAGGCCAGGGTGGCGGAGGGATCCTTCCACAGGTGGTGGTACGCTTCCCCGGTCTTTTTGCGCTGCCGGTAGTCGCGATCCAGGTCCACCATCTTGGTCTCCTCATAGTCAAAGCCGTCGTAGCGGGAGGAGAAGTAGAGCGAATCGTCCAGGTAGAGATCCAGGCCGTAGAAGCACAGTTGGTTGGGCGACCCGTCCGCCCGGTCGTACCCGGTGACGCCCAGCCCCACCGGGCCGTAAATGGAAGGGACGGCCGCCACGCTGTAGCGCCCGTTTCCGGCTGCCGCCACGGTGGTCTTGTAGAGGTGGAAATCGCCGTTGATTTCGCTCTCCACCGCCAGGGGGAAGAACCCCACCTTCTGGGGCACCGGGGCCAGGTTGTCGTCCACCGTCAGGCCGAAGAGGTGCGGATTGCGGTAGCCGCGGTCGTTGCGGATCTCGAAGTGCAGGTGCGGAGGGCCCACCCCGGATTCGCCGGTGTAGGCCACCACGTCGCCCCGCTGGAAGGGGAGCACGCCGGGATCGAAAAACATCTCCACGCCGAAGCGTTTCTGCTTCATCTGCTCGGCCTTCACCACCTTCTCTACCTCTGGGGCGAACTTCTGCAGGTGGGCATAGACGGCGGTGTTGCCGTCGTCCAGCCGCAGGTAGAGGGCCCGGCCGTAGCCGTAGGGCGAAACCTTCAGCCGGGTCACATGGCCGTCGGCCACGGCGTAGCAGGGGAAGCCCACCCGCTGTTGGGTGCGCACGTCTATGCCGAAGTGGAAGTGGTTGGGCCGGGTTTCAGCGAAGGAGGAGGAGAGCGACTTCCCGGCGTTGGTGGGCCACAGGTACTGCGGCCGGACCGTCGCCGGCGACTCGTCGGCCTGCGTCGTCCGCTTCAAGGCCGGCTGGAACAGGAAGGGGGCCAGAATCAGGAAAAAAAAGAGACGTCCGAAAGCGCCTCCCGGGTGGCCGGAGATCGCACTCATGAGCCTTTTCACACGCATCGCCTTAAGGTAATTTGGCCAGGTGGGCGCGGGCCAGGTCCAGGTACTCGCTGGCCGGGTACACCGTCAGCAGGCGGTTGAATTCCGTCCGCGCCTCATCGTAACGTTCCAGTTGCAGGTGGCACAGCGCCAGCTTGTACTGGGCTGCGTCCAGTTTGTTGGACCAGGGGAAGATGAACACCTTCTCGAACTCCGCCCGGGCCGCTTCGTACTGGCGCAGGGCATAGTAGCACTCTCCTAGCCAGAACTGGCAGTTGTCGGACAGGTCGTGGCCGCGATCTGCCTCCAGCAGGGCGCGGAAGGCCTGGGCCGACCGGGTGAACTTCTTTTCGTGGAACAGCGCCAGGGCGGCGTCGTAGCGGGCCCGGAAATCGCCGGCGGCCGGCGGCGCCGCGGCGGGCGCCTCGGTCTGGGGTTCCGGCGGGGGAGAAACTGCCGGGGCGGGATCGGCTTCGGCGGCCGGTTCGGGTATGGCGGTCTCCACCACCGGCGCGGCGGCAGCTGCCGAATCTTCCGGTGCGACCGCGGTTGGCGGAGGCGGGATCGAATCCTGCTCCAGTACCACCGCATCCGGTTGAACCATCAGGATTTCCAGCGGCGCCGCCGGGGCGGGATCGCGCGTCACCATAGCCTGGACGGCGGTGTCCGGCGCCGTTGCAGGCGGATCAGCCGTCTCTGGGGCGGGGGAGGCTGGGGTTTGCGCCACCGGTTCGGGTACCGGTTCTGGAGGTGATACGGGCGGGGTGGTTTCCGTCGGCCGGAGATCCTGCGTCATGTAGCCCTCCTGCGGGACGCCGGCCGAGGGCATGGAATCGTCTCCGGCTTCCTCTTCCAGGCGGGCATTTAGAAATTCCATCTGGGCCTGGAGGGCGGCGCGGCGGGCCCGTTCTTCGGCCAGTTGGTCCTCCAGCGAGGCCATCTTGCCGCCGGAACAACCGGACGAGGTCAGAATCCACCCCAGAACCAGGATGATATAAGGCATGGGACTCACAAGTCCACCTTCCCTGATATACCGACAATCTACCGAAAATATAATGACTTCTGTCACTAAAGTCAAGCCTTTTCGCCGCGACTACGCTAAAGCCGTCATCCCCAAAATTCTTACCGTGGCGCGGTCCTCCGATGATTTTGTTCAATTGTAAAATTAATGGCTTCACCCAAAAAAACCTTGCTCTCGCGGGGATAATTTGTTATATTGAAGAGTTATTTGGGCCGTCGAAAAGATCTGCGTTCGGATCCTGCGTTCTCCAGTACTCTTGATTGTGGCCGGAATGCCTCCGGGATCGGGAATTCCGGTTCTATCCTCGCCGGGCTCGTGACTTAACTTCCAGGGAGAACCGCCGATGAAAACCGTAACTGCTTGGTTTTGCGTGCTGGCCGGGCTGCTTTGCGCCGCCTCTGCGTTTGCCGCTTTTGTCCCTCTGACCACCGACCTCACCGATGACCGCCCCCAGGCGCAGATCCTAAGCCACAATGACCGGATGGTGGAAATCGAGGTCCGCCTGCCCGGCCTGGAGCTCCTGAC
>QZKQ01000055.1 GCA_003599535.1 Candidatus Zixiibacteriota bacterium
GGACGACCGCAAGGTCCATACAAGCACGTTAGCACGATCTCCATAGCAAGTTAGCACGGGTGGCCGATGGAGAAAGGGGATAAGCCACCGGTCCACCCGTGCTGTCCCGCCTGCACGCGGAGAATCAGTCCCGTTTGAAGCCGTTTTCCGGCTCGCTCTCATCGCTGTGATCCACTTTGTAGCGGTCCAGGGCTTCCCTAGCCTGGAAGATCCCCGGATCTGCTTCAGGATCGTGGGTCAAGATCGCGTCAATTGCCGTCATCGCCACTTCCGCCAACTCCACCAGTAATCCCGCCATCGTCATCTCTCCTGAATCTATCACCATTGTCGCTTCTGCTTTCGCTTTTTGGGAGGGGGAGAAGAAGGAACTTTCAAAAATCCCAACCCCACCCCTGCTTGGATTCGCGTTTTCGCCCTTAGCACGCTGAGACCCACCCCTGCCTTGCAATACTGCACACTTGTGCAGTATTCCCGCGCGCGCTTAGCACGTTAGCACGCAAGCACGTGCTAACAGCTTAGCATGATTGCTCATGCTAAGCAAGACGAAAAGTCAAGCACGGCGCAACGTGCTAAAGCAAAAGGGAGGGCATGGCTTGTATTATAACTCCCAAGCTTGGCACACCTGCTCTCCTGGACCTTAATGGGAAGAACCTCACGCGCGCGCACGAGTGACGCTCTCCCATAAGATACAACACCTGATAGACTCAAGTCAAGTCATTATTGGATCATTTCCAATAAATGTGATTCATAACATAGGATGATACCCGAAAATATATAGGAATTTACTTGACTTTACCCTATATTTTTTGTATATTATTGGGTAACGTACAATCAACCTCCTTAAACTACCACGAGGAAAGAATGGAAAAGTACGCTCACCTTAACGTGCACGAGCTCCGTAAGCTCGCCAACGAGAAAGGGCACCACGGCACAACCGTATCCTTTGCCACGCGTGAACAACTGATTGAATTACTCGAGAATGGAAAGCTCTCGACCCCTTCCAAAGCGCCCACCAGCGCACTCAACCTCACGCCTACACCCAACCCCACCAGCGCTCTCAGCCTGAACAACCCTCCACCCGTCCCCACGCGCACACCCGCCCAGACCACGCCGCCCCTCCCCACGCGCGCACCTGAACCCAGACCCAAAGCCCAAGGACAAATCACTCTCGAACACGCCATCGCTGAAGCAATCTCACCCCTCCTGAATTTCAAGCCTGAACTGGACGAGGCACGAGTCAAGGCTTTGATCCAAGCGGAACTCGGCAACCGCACGGCATGCTTGACCATCACCACGCCCAACAGCCCAAGCGTCAGCATCAACAACCCGCACAAGGACCTCGCCGAAGTATGCAAGTACATCAGCCTGAAGAAGAACATATTTCTCGTGGGACCGGCCGGGACCGGTAAGACTACACTCGCACGCCAACTCGCCCAAGCGCTCTCCCTGGAATTCATCCCCGACAACGTCAGCCCCGACACCACCCGCACGGACTTCTTGGGCTACCGCAGCGCAACCACCGGAGAATACTTCGACACCGCCTTTCGGCGCGCCTTTGAGCACGGTGGACTTTACCTCCTGGACGAAATAGACCGAGGGCCTGCTGGTACCTTGACCGTCCTCAACAGCGCTCTCGATAATGGTTTCTGCACCTTCCCCGACCGCACCGTAGAACGCCACCCGGATTTTAGGGCCATCGCTGCCGGAAATACGTTCGGCAAGGGCAACGATCTGCAATACGTGGGAGCCGCCAAGATAGACGAAGCCACCCGCAACCGCTTCCTCTTTTTCCCCCTGTACTACGACACCGACCTGGAACTCGCCTTAACCAGCAACTCCGACATCACCCGCACCCTGCACAAGATCCGCCAGACCATCGAAACGCTCAAGTTGAAGGTGATCGTATCCACCCGCAACATCCGGGACATTCACGACCTGATTCACCACGCCCAGGTGACTCTCGAACGCGCACTCGACCTGTGCATTTTCGGAGGCGTGCCGGAAGATCAAAAAGCCAAGATCTTGACCACCGCCAACGTGAACCTGAACGCCCAGATTCAGACTGAAATCGCCGCCTAAGAGGGACCTATGGGAACCGTTAGAACCGAACACTTGAATTTAACCGAATTCATCGCTCACGCCCAAGAGCAACCCTACGACGAGGATGCCTATCTCACCAGCTTTTTCGGCGGAACCTTTGAGGACGCTCTGGCCGCATTCAAGACCGGATTGCTCGTGAATACCGACCAATTCGAGCTCGATGCCGACCGGCTGTTTAACGCTCTGGCTGAAGATACCCGCATTGACCGCAAGTACGCTGTAGCCGGAGACTTTTTCGACGTGGGACGCATCGCCGAAGGGCACCCGGAAGTATGGATAAAGCGCAAGCGCACGCCCGTTAAGCCCATCATCAATATCCTCGCTCAAATTGGATTTACCGGCGATATCCGCACCCATCAGATTTACAACCGCGGCGTCGCCATCGCCGCCCTCGTGAAGTACTTGGGCAACGCCGGATACCCCCTGAACCTGCAACTCCTCATCAACTTCCACCGCAACCGCTACGGCACGTACACGGCTTACATTGACTTTCCCTCCGATCCCCTGGACATTGACCTGCTGAACTACGCCTTGACCTCCCGCATGTTTTACCGAAGGCTGGGATTCAGCTTTAACAATTGGCTACGCCGCACCAGCGCCGCCATTGACTACGGCCAATGTTACCTCCACACAGTACCTCAAGATACGCTTTACTTCCCCTGCATTGAGGGCTACGAGTACGACACCCTGGACGATGCAAGGGCACGAATCACCGCCCTTTTAGACACGCAGCTTGTCACGCACCAGACCGAATAACCGGATTATTGAACCTGCTGAGGCTGCATTAGGCAGCCCGCCACGAAAAGGAGGAACCCCTATGAGCAACCGCCTGCACCAGCACGACTGTGGCCCCCGCTGGGTCACAACCAAGTACGAGGGCGCCTGCGCACGCTGCGGGATTATCATTCCGCCCCGAAGCCGCGCGATTTATTTCCCTGCCCAGCGGGAGATTCTGTGCATTGGGCATTCCCGCGAATTCACCCGCAAGCATAAGCCGGCAGCCCGCCGCGCTGCCTGATCGTGCTAAGACCTCGTGCTAACGTGCTAAAGGAGAAACACCATGAGCCAGAAATATGAAGACCCCTGCACCACCGACCTCTCGCGCTTTGGCTGGCGCGAGAGGAAGATGGCCGCCGAACTGCTCACCGCTTCTTGCGACCAGGGACTCCCCTGTGACTTCGACGACGACGGGGTAACGATCATGTTCAACACGCATTCCGGCAACGTCTTTCTCACTAATTCAGAGTACCAGGTGGCCATGATGAACGGCGACAAGCTCGAATCCTGGTACAATTGCCCCTACTGTGGGCACGAAGGATTCAAGGAAGATATGGCCCACGATCCGCAGGATGAAGAGTGCTCGCGCTATCAGCAGTATCTCGGGATTTTGGAATCACCGGCAGAAGACGAGGAGGGCGAGGATGCTGAGGTATGAAGTGTACATCGAGAAGCGACTCAAAGCCTCCTTTGAGAGTTGGGACGATGCCGCGAAGTTCGCACTCGATGCTGGGAAAGCGATAATCATTGACGGCGATGCTAACACCGTTTATTACCTGGAGGGCGACCAGTTCGCTTCTGGGGCTCTTTTCAACGATGAATAAAACCGGAAGGAGACATTATGCAGACCGCACACGAAGCCGACCATATGACTCCGGAAGACCTGGAGCACAACCTGGGGCAGTTCTACGGCACGGAACAGTATCACCGCCTGGGACCGATGCTGCTCACCGATGGAGCCTATTACCTGGCGCAGCAGGCCGGAGCCTTCTGGCTGATGGACGCCATCGCCGCCGCCCAGCCTTTGCTCCTGCTGCACCCCAAGTATGGCCGCGACCTGGCCGAGTACCAGTTCTGGACGTTGACGGTAAATTCCGACCGCTCGGCTGAACTGCTCTGCGAAAGGGACACGGATCAGCCCGTGCTCAAGGCGCTGGTGAAGTTCACTGATTTCCCGCTCCAGACTATAAAGCTCTACGTGGAAGGGGGCGTCATCCTGCTCCCATCTGAGCATTAGGCAGCCGGTACATGCCAAGAGCAACGAAAAGCCCCGCGATTCTCGCGGGGTTTTTGTATGCCCCAATGCGCTAAAAATGCTGCCGGGTCCACAAATGGGTCCATATTTGAGCCGAATTCGTGCGGCAGCAAAGCGAATTCCGAGGCTACTTCTGAGGCTACTTTATGGAGGAATTAAGGGGGGATTTAGGGGATTTTTAAGGACTTTAGGCAGTCCGAAAAACGAAATAACCGGCTTCTGAATCGCCGGTTATTTCATCGTTTATCAGGTGTAGCGCGTACGGGAATCGAACCCGTGTTACCAACGTGAGAGGCTGGTGTCCTAGACCCCTAGACGAACGCGCCGGAATGCTGACCGCCCGGCAGAATGCTGGCCGGCCGGGATAATTGCATAATGTACAATTTTTCCCCCCAAAAAGCAAGCCAAATCTGCACTTCCCCTCATGCGACCGGCAGAATTTTCACCCGCCTTCCATTTCTCGCTTGACTTCCGCACATAAATGTGTTATATTGATGAGGCCCGCACATTGACGGGGTGGCATAGCCGAAATCCGGAGGTTGTAGATGCGAATCGCGCGCGCATTGATCCTGATAATCCTGGCAATGGCAGCCTTCGGCCGAGCGGCCGACCGGGCGCCGGCGGTGGTTGACGGTCCCCTGACTCAAAAGCCGGAACGCCTGCAGGCCCTGGGCTTTGAATTCCACGCCCGCGCCGGCGGCTGCCTGATCGGCACACTCCCCCGCCCGGCCGGCGAATGGTCTGGAATCACGCTCCTGCCCCCAAGCGCCGCCGGCTTCCGGGAGGTCTACCAGGTGGATGCCAGAGTCCGGCAACGGGATCCGGAAACGGCCGCCCGCCTGCCGGTCCTGTTCGCGGGCGACGGCTGGATGTTGATTCAGCCGACAGCGCAAGATTTAAATGCGCTAAGCGCCGCCGGAGTTCCCTTCCGCGCCATACCCTCCCGGCCGCGCCCCCTGCCGGGACGGGTTCCCGTACCGCCCGAAGTGGACGTCATCCACCCCTTCGTCAATGTGCTGGTGAACGAAGTGTCCACCGCCACCTACCAGGGCTACCTCCAGACCCTGCAGGATTTCGTCACCCGCAACACCCACAATTCCGCCGCCGACAGCGCCGCCCAGTGGATCCTCCAGACCCTGCAGGGCTTCGGGCTGACGGCCGAGCTGACCCCCTTCCAGCTCAACGGGCAGACCAAGTACAACGTCATCGCCCAGCGCACCGGGACGCAGTACCCCACCCAGGTATACTATCTCATCGCCCATTACGACGCCACCGCGGGCCAGCCCATCTTCCCCGAATCCAGCGCCCCCGGGGCCGACGACGACGCCAGCGGGGCCGCCCTGGTCCTGGAATGCGCCCGCATCCTGGCCCAGTACCCCTTCCACCGGACCGTGCGCTTCGCCCTGTTCGCCGGCAACGAGCAGGGGCTGCTGGGCAGCGAGGCCTACTGCGCGGATCTGCCTCTGCCCGGGGAAACCTGCCTGGGAGTAGTGGACGCCAATATGGTGGGCTGGTCGGGGGATGACCCCTGGCCGCCGGACCTGGTCGTCTACCGCGACGGCAGCGCCGGATCGGCTGCGCTGGCCGCCAAGGTCAGCGAAGCCGCCGCCACCTACGCCTCTGGCTTCCTGAATCCGATCGTGCTGAACGACCCCGCGTATGTGTATTCCGATCACGCCCCCTTCTGGGACGCCGGCCTGCCCGCCGTGTCGGCCATGGAAGATTCCGCCTGGGGCTTCGACCTGAACCCCCACTACCATTCCGTGGAAGATCTGGTCGAGCATCTGGATATCCCTTATGCCGTGCGCGTGTTGAAGGTCCTGCTGGCCACGGTGGCGGATTTGGCCATCCCCCAGGGCAGCGCCACGCCGCTGCTGACGGCGGGGACTCTGGTCATCAACGATTCCCAGGGCAACAATAACGGCCAGATTGACTACGGCGAATCCTTCCAGATGGCGTTGCCGGTCATCAATGCCGGAACCGCCGCGGCCAACATGGTGGCGGTGATCTTGAACGAATCCGATCCCTTCCTGGCATTTACCGACTGGCAGGAGGTGTACGGACCCATTTCCGGGCTGGACACGGTGACGGTTCCCAATGCCTTCGCCGGATTCGTGCCGGCCACCGTACCCGACGAGCATGTCATGGACATCACTGTGACCCTGGTCTGGGGAGCGACCTCCTGGCAGAATGTGGTGCAGGCGGTAGCCCACGCGCCGGTCATCACCATTGCCACGGTGGCGGTCAACGACACCGTGCTGGGCAACGGCAACGGCCACCTGGACTTGGGCGAAACGGCCGACCTGCAGATCACCCTGCTCAACCAGGGCAGCTACCAGGCGCCCGACCTGACCGCCACCCTGAGCACCCCCAGCATTTACCTCACGTTGCAGACTCCGACCGCGGCCTACGGCACTCTGCTGCCCGGAGCCACGGCCATGCGCACCTACCGCGTCACCGCCTCCGCGGCCGCCCCGCCCGCATTTCAGGCCACTTTCAATCTGAACTGCAGCGCCGCCGGCGGGTGGTCGCGGGTCACTTCCTTCACTCTGGACGTGGGGGACATGATCTTGATGCCCACCGGGCCGGATCCCTACGGGTACTACGCCTACGACATGAACGACGAGCCCTTCGGTCCGGATTACCAATGGATTGAAATTGATTCCCTCCTGGGCGGCCCGGGAACGAAAATGAATTTTACCAATGGCGACCAAACCCTGTACGTGCAGTTGCCCTTCGACTTCCGCTATTACGGAGTAGATTACGACGAAATATCCGTCTGCACCAACGGCTGGATCGCCTGCGGGCGGCGCAGCACCACCGATTACACCAATTCCGCCATCCCCAACCCGGACGGCCCCCTGGCCATGATCGCCCCCTTCTGGGACGACCTGACCCCCATGATGGGGGGAGCCGTCTGGGTGTACTACGATTCCACCGAGCACTGGGTGGTGGTGGAATATTCCGGGATACGGGACTACTCCCCCTGGGGGGCGTACGACACCTTCGAAGTCATCCTCTACGATCCCGTAGCGCATCCTACCGTCACCGGCGACGGCAAGATCCTGATGCAGTATAAGCGGGTGGACGACGCCACCTCCTGCACCGTGGGCATCGAAGACCCGTCCTCCCAGATGGGCATTCAATACCTGTTCAATACCGTCTATGCTCCCACCGCCGCCGTGCTGGATTCCGGTCTGGCGGTGCTGTTCACCACCGGCGAAGCTCTGCCCGACGTGCAGATCAGCCTGACGCCGCCCGTGACACCCATCCAGATTCCGCCCACCGGCGGCAGCTTCGACTATCTCATCGCCGGCACCAACTACGAAACCACCACCCAGTCTTTCGACGTCTGGTGCATGGTAACCCTGCCCAACGGAGCCGGCTTCGGGCCGGTGCTGGGCCCCGTCAGCGCCACTCTGCCCGCCGGGCTGACCATCAGCCGCAGCCGGACCCAGCAGATCCCAGGGGGAGCGCCGGCCGGGATCTACGCCTACACCGCTTACGCCGGGAACTACCCCACCGTGGTCTGGTCCCAGGATGAGTTCGACTTCCAGAAAATGGCCGGTCAGAGCAACGGCTTCATGGTGGCCACCTGGGCCAACTGGGGCGAAGAGTTCGACGTTATCCCGATCCAGGATAAAACCGGCGCGATTCCCGGCGCCTTCCACCTGGCCCAGAACCACCCCAATCCCTTCAACCCCGTGACGGCGGTCCGCTACGAGTTGCCTCGGGCTTGCCGGGTGCAATTGCGGGTGTACGATACCGCCGGGCGCCTGGTGCGGGAGCTGGCCGGCGGCTGGCGGGAAGCGGGCGTCCACGAGGTGACTTTCGACGCCTCCGGGCTGCCTTCGGGCCTCTACCTCTGCCGCCTGCAGGCGGATGATTTTTCCGCCGTCCAAAAGATGGTGCTGGTGAAGTAAATGCGATTCCGCAACCTCCTCCTGTCTCTGCTCCTGTTGCCCCTCCCGGCCGTGGCGCAACAGTTGGATACCGTCATTACCATCCCCACCACCCTGGGGGACACCACCGAGACCTTCTGGCTGCAGATCCCGGACGGCTACTCGCCGGATCAGCCCTGCCCCTTGCTGATCGGCTGGCACGAGCTTTCCTCCAATGCCCTGCAGTTCCCCATCGTCACCCCTTTCGACAGCATTGCCAACGCCCGCGGGTGGATCGCCGCCAGCCACAACGGGCCCCTCTCCACGCATTGGAACAACCAGACGGCCCAATCCCACGTGGTGGACATGATCCACTGGATCCAGGATCACTACAGTGCGGACAGCGCCCGCATCTACATGGTAGGCTCGTCTATGGGCGGAGCCGCGGGCATGGTTTTCTCCAACAACCACCTGGACCCGTACGGGCCCATGGTGGCGGCGGCCGCCTCCCATTCCGGCATCCAGGATTGCGAGCGCCGCTTCCTGGAGCAGGGCGTGAACCATTCCATGATCGCCGGCTTCGGCGGGACCCCGCAGCAAGTCCCCTTCACCTACCACCGCAATTCCGCCATTTACTTCGCCGATTCCACCCGGAGCATGCACGTCAACGCCCGGCACCTGCCCCTGTTTTTGACCTTCGGGAATGCTTGGAGCGATTCCGTGTGGCGCCGCCACGCAGAAGACCTGTACGCGGTGATGGTGGAGTTCGCCGACACCGTGGCGATCCACGAATCGCCGTTTGCGGGACACGGTTGGGGCGGGTGCGATTACGCCGCCATCACCGATTTCCTGGCTGGCTTCACGCTGAACCGTTACCCCCGGGATATCTCCGTCAGCGCCGACGAGGAGGGGCGCTGGTACTGGACTGACCTGACCTTCCGGGATCCGGTGGAACAGTTCGCCCGCATCGAAGGCGCGGTGGATACGGCCGCCAACCACGTGCAGTTCGCCATGCTGCGCAACGTGGCCCGCGCCGCTCTGGCACTGGAACCAGTGGGACTGGCTCTGAACGCTCTTCCCTCCTTCATCTGCCAGTGGGATATCCTGGACAGCCTGCCGGCGGAATTGGCCTTTCAGGGATTGGATCAGGCGCCGCGGGAAGTGCGCAAAGACGGCAGCCTCTACGCCTTCTGGAGCTACGATTCCCTGGCCCGCGAGCTGACCCTGGAAGGGGAAGGCAGCGGCGCCTACGAAATCCTGCTGAACCCGCAGGCGATATCCCCCACGCAGCCGGCCGGCCGGGGGGATGCGGCGCTGTTCGCCTGGCCGGGATCGGAGGCCCTGCACTACCGGCTGGAAACCCCGGGGACGCTGCGCTGGGCGCTGTACGACCTGCTGGGCCGCCGCCTGGGCGGAGGCGACCTGGGCTGGACCCTGCCCGGATCCGGCCGTTTGGCCCTGCCCGAAACCCTCCCCAGCGGGATGTACATGCTCTCTCTGCGGCTGGAGGGGGCGGCGCCGCAATTCCTGGCCCGCAAGGTGGCGGTGGTGAAGTAGCCTGGGAATTCGCGCCCCCGCTGAACGATCTCGCAGGTATCCTCCCCAACTGGCCGCACCACCCCTCGTATCCCTTGGCAAACGTCCCGCTCATCCCCCTCTGCCGCCCTCCGGCACATGCCGCCCGACAAGTCCAGAAAATGGAAAAATAGCTTGCTTTTACTTCCGTTTTGCTCTATCTTGGGAATGAATAAAAAGCTGGCAATAAATTGATACTTTTACATTAATTCCGAGGCTATTGGTGCGTCAACACAGAAGACTGCTGACTCTGGTGATGGCCGGCGGCCGCGGCGAGCGGCTCTATCCTCTGACTCGCAACCGCGCCAAGCCTGCCGTCAGCTTTGGGGGCGCCTACCGGGTCATTGATTTCACCCTGTCCAATTGTTTGAATTCCGGGATAAAATCCCTCTATCTGCTCACGCAGTACAGTTCCATGACCCTGGATCGGCACATCCACCTGGCCTGGGACACGTTCTTCAACCGTGAACTGGGGGAATTCCTGGATTCCGTGCCACCCCAGCACCTGATCGCCAACAAGTGGTATGAGGGTACCGCCGATTCCGTCTACCAGAATATCCGCCTGATGGAGGTCCACCGCCCTGAGATGGTGCTGATCCTTTCCGGCGACCACGTGTACAAGATGGATTATGGCTCCATGGTCGCCTACCATAAGCAGAAGAAGGCGCACCTGACCGTGGGCACCGTGGACGTCCCAGTCGAACAGTCCGACCGCTTCGGGGTGCTGGAGATGGATCCCAACCGCCGCCTGGTGGGTTTCGAAGAGAAGCCCATGCGCGGCAAGCCGCATCCCGCCAATCCTGACCGCATTCTGATCAATATGGGCGTGTACGTCTTCGAAACCGCCACCCTGGTGCGCGAACTGATCGAAGACTACAAGAAGGACAGCAGCCACGACTTCGGCAAGAACCTCATTCCCAACATGATCGGGAAGGGGCTCAAGGTGTTCGCCTACGAATTCGTTGATGAAAACCGCAAGGAATCCAAGTACTGGCGCGACATCGGCGACCTCGATTCCTTCTACGAAGCCAATATGGACCTGGTGCAGGTGTCGCCCATCTTCAACCTGTACGACAACGATTGGCCCCTGCATACCTACCGCGAACCCGGCCCTCCGGCCAAGACCGTGTTCGACTGGCCCGGGCGGCGCGGGATTGCGCTGAATTCGATGCTCAGCACCGGCGTCATCATCTCCGGATCCCTGGTGGAACGGTCCATCCTGTCGCCCCACGTCCACGTGCACAGCTACGGGCACATCTCCGACTCCATCCTCATGCCTCGAGTGGAAGTGGGCGAAGGCTGCCGCATCCACCGCGCCATCATTGACGAGGACGTGGTCGTGCCGCCCGGCACGGAAATCGGGGTCAATTACGAGGAGGACGCCCGCCGCTTCACCATGTCGAAGCATGGGGTTGCGGTGGTTCCCAGCGGATATGCTTTTGTGTAGGAACTGGAAAGTTATCAAGTTTGAAAGTTGGAAAGTTGAATACCAAGCATAAGCCTGCCACGCTGGCGGTGCATGCTGGAAAGCAGGCGCCGCCGGACTCGCGGCCCATCTCCACGCCCATTTACCAGACGGCCAACTTCTTCCTTGACGAGGACGTCCAGGCCGCCATCCAGGACGGCAAGCGGGGCGAACATTACACCTATACCCGCTACGGCAATCCCACCCAGGCGGCCGCGGCGGGCAAAATCGCGGCCCTGGAAGGCGCCGAAGCCGGGCTGGTGTTCGCTTCGGGCATGGCCGCCATTACCTCCGTGCTGCTGGCCTACTTAAAGCCCGGCGACCACCTGGCAGCCGCCCGCGACCTCTACGGCGGCACCTCGGGCTTCCTGCAGCGGCTGGAAAGCATGGGCGTGGCCGTCACCCTGTTCGATACGGAAGACCTGGAATCGGCCCGCCGGGCGCTGCGCCCGGACACCCGCATGGTCTACTTCGAAACCCTGACCAATCCCCTGGTGCGGGTGGCCGATACCGAAGCCCTGGCCCGCCTGGCACACGAGGCCGGAGCGTTGGCGGTGGTGGACAACACCTTTCCCACACCCATCAATCACCGGCCCCTGGAGTGGGGGGTGGACCTGGTTATCCATTCCGGGTCGAAGTACCTGAACGGCCACAGCGACGTAATCTGCGGAGCCGTGGCCGGGCCGGCGGACAAGGTGCAGCCGGTGTGGAAGGCGCTGTTGCAGTTCGGCGGGTGCATGGATCCCACCGCCGCCTGGCACCTGGAACGCGGCCTGAAAACCCTGGCCCTGCGCATGGAACGGCACAACACCAACGGTCTGGAACTGGCCTCCTGGCTGGAAACCCATCCGGCGGTGGATCAGGTGTTCTACCCCTTTCTGGCCTCCAATCCCCGTTTGGACCTGGCTCGCAGATACCTGGCCGGCGGGTCGGGGATGATCGGCCTGCGGGTCAAGGGCGGGGACACCGCGGCCATGGACATGCTGAACCGCCTGGAGCTGTTCAGCGTGGCTACGTCCCTGGGCGGAGTGGAAAGCCTGGTGTCCATGCCGTTGCTGACCTCCCACGCCCTGTTCAGCGCTGAAGAACGCGCCCGCCTGGGCATTCTGCCCGGAACGTTGCGGCTGTCGGTGGGCATTGAAGACGCCGGCGACCTGCGCCGCGACCTGGAAGCCGCCCTGAATTCCATCAACCGGTGAATCCTGCCATGTACGACCGATTGAAGTCCGTCCGCGCCTCCCGCAACATCCGTAACGTCAGCCTGGCCTTGAGCCTGGTCGCGATGATCGAATTCCTGTTCCTCTTCTACCTCACCATGGTTCAAGGCGAGAACTACCTGCTGATCTCCCTGTTTCTCCTGGTCCTGTCGCTGGTGACAGGATTCCTGGCCTACTACTACCACGGCAGATTCCGCAACCGGGATTGAAGTCGTTGCGGGAGGTTGGATACCCTGTGAAGTGGTGGCCGGATCAGCTTGATGATCCGGCTTCTTGTTTGATAATACCGCCAGAGTCACTGCCGGTGGGGGTGGTACAGGCACTTGTCCGCCTCCTGACGAATTCCTGCTTGTCGGTAGGATAGGCATCCCTGCCTGTCACTGAGGCGAGTTGCCACCCCGCCTTTATCTCCCGGAAAATCGAACCGGACAAAAAATTGCTCTTGACTATCGCCGTTTTATGCCGTATATTGTGAATACCTCTGATAGATCGCCGCATCCCTGATCATATTACGTTTTCAGTTTTAAGATCCAACCTTCTTCTCCGGAGGCGCGATGAAATCTCTTCCGCTGCCGGCCCTCTGTGCCCTGCTGTGCTGCGCCGTCCCCGCCGCCGCCCAGGTGTGGCAGTCGTGGGAAGCCGCCTACAACGGCTCCCCCTCCGGGTCCGACCTGGCCTACAGCGTGGCGGTGGATCCCCAGGGCAACGTCCTGGTCACCGGGGAAAGCGACGGCCCCGGCAGCCTGTCCGACATCGTCACCCTGAAGTACGATCCCGCCGGTTTCCTGCTGTGGGAAGCCCGCTACGACGGCCCGGCGCAAGGGGAGGACAGAGGCTTGGCCGTGGCCGCCGACTCCGGGGGCAACGTCTACGTGACCGGGACCAGCGCCGCACCCGGCACCGGGCTCGACTTCGTCACCCTGAAGTACAGCCCCGCTGGAACGCTGCTGTGGCACGCCCGCTATGACGGCCCCGCCGGCGGGACCGACCGCGCCGCCGGCCTGGCCGTGGACGATTCCGGGGTGGTGGTCTGCGGCGAGAGCCAGGGCCTGGGTACGGGGTACGACTTCGCCGTCATCCGCTACGCCGAGGGAGGCACGGTGCGGTGGGTCCAGCGGTACGACGGTCCCGCCCACGGCGACGATTACCCCGCCGGGCTGGCCCTGGACGGTTCCGGACGGGCGTACGTCACCGGCGCCAGCCCGGGCGCGGGCACCGGCGGCGACTGGGCCACCCTGGCTTTCGATGAACAGGGCCTGCCGCGGTGGACGGCGCGGTTCAACAGCGCCGCCGATTTCTACGAAGAACCCGCCGGCCTCGCGGTGGATTCCGCCGGATGGGCCGTGGTCACCGGGTACAGCGAAGGGTTCGGCACGCGGCAGGATTTCGTCACCATTCGCTACGACGCCGACGGTCAGCAGCAGTGGCTGGCGCATTACGATGGCCCCGGCAGCGCCGACGACATTCCCACCGGCGTGGCCTACGATCCCTATGGGAACGTCATCGTGACGGGGCGCACCTGGGACGAGACCAACCTGTACGACTTCACGGCGGTCAAGTACACTCCCCAGGGGCAGCAGGTGTGGTTGACCCGCCAGGACGGCCCCGGGGGCTACGATTCCCCCAACGCCATGGCCCTGGATGCCGCCGGATCGGCGTACCTGGCCGGATTCACCAACGTGGCCAGCGGCGCCAACTACTTCGTGGTGAAGTTCGATGCTTCCGGCGGCGTGCCCTGGACGGCCATGTGGTCCAGCCCTGGCGGAGCGGTGGACCTGGCCCAGGGGGTGGCCGTGGACGCCCTGAGCCGCGTGTTCGTCACCGGCAGCCGCTGGGGTGTGGGAAACTGGGATTACGGGACCGTCTGCTATTCCCAGGGCGACCCGCCGTCCGTCACCCTGACGCCGGTCAACCCACCCATCCAGATTGCCGCGGGCGGCGGCGGCTTCGACTTTCAAGCGGCGCTGTCCAACCCGGCCGCGACGCCCCAATGGTGCGACGCCTGGATCATGGTGCGCCTGCCCGATCAGGCGTGGTTCGGGCCGGTGCTGGGGCCGCTGGCGCTGGAGTTGCCCGGGGGAGCCGCCCTGTCCCGCCTGCGCACGCAGACCGTGCCCGCTTCCGCCGCGGCGGGGGAATACTACTACTGCGGCTGCGTGGGGGATTACCCGGGCGTGGCGTGGGACTCTTCCGGCTTCAGCTTCAGCAAATTGGGGGCAGGGGACGGGGGACTGGAGACGGGTGAAAACTGGCCCTGCACCGGCGATCCCTTCCCGGGCGAGCGGGGGTCACAGACCGCTCTTCTCCCTTCGGGTCTGACCCTGAGCGCATCCCCCAACCCCTTCAACCCCACGACAGCCTTGAGCTACGAGCTGCGAGCGGCGAGCCATGTCAGTCTCCGAGTCTATGATACGGCCGGGCGAGAGGTCGCTGAATTGGTGGATGGCTGGCGGGAGGCGGGGAGTCATGAAGTGACCTTCGACGCTTACGGGCTGGCCGGGGGGATATATTTCACGAGGTTGGAGGCGGGGGAGACCACCCTGGTGATGAAGCTCATCCTGCTGAAATGATCGTTGGCCGTTATGTGTTGTCTGCAATGGCGAAGAATTTTATATCAAGTTTTGACCGCCCTGATCGCATCTGGATTTCAGTCCGGCAATAATCGGGAGTAGAAGATGAAAAGAATGCTCCTGATCAGCTCTGCCGGCATCCTGCTGCTGGCGGTATCGCGCCTGGGCCTGTCCAGCTATGGGCCGCCGATACCAAGAGAATACATGATCCGCAATGCCGAACACGTGATTTTAGCAGAGGTTATGACTCTGGACTCGACCGTAACCGCGCGAGGCATTGGACGCACCGACATTGAGCGGTACGAGAGGCTGTTACTCACGCCCTCCGACATCTTCGTAACTCTTCGGATTGTGGAGGAATTCAAAGGCCATTTTACGGAGGAAACAGTAACACTCTGGATCAACGAAAGATATTGGGATCGTATGAAGTGGTTGGCCATATCCGGTCTTTTAAAACCCGGTGAAACAGCCATCTTGCTCATTTCCACGTCCCCTCATAACGGCTTGAATGTGATTTATGCCAATTCTGGTCTCTATGCCGTGGAAGGTGGCATGGTACAGTTGCATGAGTTCGAAACGATACAATGGCAGAAGGTGGACGAGCCCCCGGGTGAGTCTGGATGTATTTCGCGAGATGGTGAGAACCATCATGGAAGAAGAATGAGGCCCGAAAAAACTTAGCCTCCCGGCTCCGGGGCTCTCAACACTTTCCTGCAGAATACTTCATCCCTCGCCTGAAATATCGTTCCCTCTCCGATAATTCCTCTTGACTCCCGCGTTTTTACACGCTATATTATAAGGCCTCTTTACCAGCACCGTGAACACCGGTCCCGGATCCTGGTTCACGCCGGGCACCTCAGGCGAGCGCGCACGATCTTCAGCAGATAGAATTCCCATCCATCCTGTCGTCAACCAAGGAGGAATCATGCGAAGCTTGGCAGGTGTATTGTGCATTATTCTGGCCTTTGCGGCTTTCGCCGCGGCCGATGACCCAGGCGTAAAAGTGGAAGTGTCCACCGACCTGGGCGGCCTCCCCGCCGTGCGCTGCGTGACCCCCGGCCAACCCGGCCTCCCCGGCGAATCGGCCCCCCCCGAACCCACCTATACCGACCAGGAAGTGCTGTGGGTGGATGAGCATGCCACGGCCATCGCCCACAACGTGGACATCACCGGAAATGGCGTCCACGCGCTGACCGGCTGGTACCTGAACGACGAGCGCGTCTCCAAGTATGCCGTCACCGGTACCGGAACTCCCCTATGGGAATACCCCTCCACCGCCAGCTACTATATTTCCGTCGGCAGTTCGGATGACGGCAATGTCATGGCCGCGGCCGGAGCCCAGATGCCCATGTACGTCTGGATGGCCGGCGCCGGCCCCACCCCCTCCTGGGAGTACCTCCTGCCCGCAGGTTACAACAGCAACGTGAGCGTGGACGTGTCCGATAACGGCGCCTACATTGCGGTGGTCTGCAAGCAGGAAGGCACCGCCACCGGCGGCAAGCTGATTGTCTTCGGGTCCAGCAGCTCCACCCCGTTGTGGGAAGGGGACTTCACCGCCGGCAACCAGATCAACGGCGTGGAAATTTCGGAAGACAACCAGTGGATCGCCGTGGGGTGCTACAGCAACTTCTATGTGTTCCAGATGAGCACCCAGACCCTGTTCGCCACGGGCCCGAACTACAGCCAGACCATGGTGGGCATTGACGACGACGCCGAATACCTGGCCACCGGCGACTTCAACGGGCTGATCAAGGTGTACCGCCGGGTGGGCACGAGCTACACCCAGCAGTGGTCCAACAGCCTGGGCGGCTGGGTCACCTCCGTGGACATCTCCAGCAACGCCTCTACCGTGCTGGCCGGCAATCTGGGTTTCAATCCCTACACCGGATTGGCCCGGGCTTTCGACATTGACGGCACGGTGCGCTGGTCGTACAGCCAGTACGGCGACTACGTGGCCAGCGTGGCCCTGAGCAACGACGGGTCGGTGGGCGTGGCCGGATCCTGGGGCCAGTACGGCGGCACCTACGGCGACGTCTTCACCGCCTTCACCATGAGCGACGGCAGCGTCATCTTCCGCCTGCTGGACGACATTGACGAACCCGGCAGCATCTTCGAAGTGGACCTCTCCGACGACGGCTGCTACGCCGTCTGCGGCGGCAAGGCGGTTCACGCCCGGCAGTTCGGCAACGGCGGGCAGAGCTATTCCATCGAACTGGGCACGGCGGCTCCCCCCCCGGTGGAAATCACCATGACGCCGGTCAATCCTCCCATTCAGATCCCGCAGGGAGGCGGCAGCTTTAGTTTCAACGTCGGCATCACCAACCTGGCGACCAGCCCCACCGCCTTTGACGCCTGGGTCATGGTGCAGATGCCCAGCGGCGCCTGGTTCGGGCCGGCGCTCGGGCCCGTGACCCTGACCTTGCCGGGCAGCGGTTCAGTCACGCGCGTGCGCACCCTGACCGTCCCCGGCACCGCTCCGGCCGGCACCTACAACTGCTGGGGCTACGTGGGAACCTACCCCGGGGTGATTTCCGACAGCGCTTACTTCCCCTTCTACAAGGCGGGAACCGACGCCGCCAGCCCGGGTACCTGGTCCTGCACCGGCGAACTGTTCCCCGGCGAGCAGGGGTCACGGACCCCTCTTCTCCCCTCGGCTCTGACCCTGAACGCCTCCCCCAATCCGTTCAACCCCTCGACCTCGATCCGTTACAGCCTGGGCCAGGCCGGTGACGTGAACCTGGCGATTTACGACCTGGCGGGGCGCGAGGTGGTCCGGCTGGTGGACGGGTACTGCAACGCCGGCAGCCATGAAGTGACCTTCGACGGGTCCGGGCTGGCGTCCGGCGTGTACCTGTACCGCCTGGAAGCCGGCACGCAGACCACCGGCGGCAAGCTGGTGCTGCTGAAGTGACACAGTCACTTTTTCGCTTCGCGCGAACATGAAGAGGTAAATGCCAAGGGGCGGTCCCGCGACCGCCCCTTCTGCCTCGTCCAATTATCGAACGGATAATTGTGCTTGATTCCCGCTTTTCTTTTGCGTAAATTACTCACAGCTTTAATCCGGAGAGGCGATGAAACCGATTCAGTTCACCTTGCTTTCGCTCGCGGTCATGGGACTTTTTACCGGTTCGGCCCGGGCCGACTGGCCCACCGTGGGCGGCAGTTCCGCGCGCCATGGGCAGACCGGCGTCACCGGCCCCAGCGCCCCCATGCTGCTGTGGCAGGGCACCGTGTCCGCCTGGTTCGGCGGACAGTGCTACATAGAAAATGACAAGCTGGTGCTGATGCGCTTCACCGGCCTGACCGGCACCCCCGCCGTCTGCCACGACCTGAACACCGGCGCCCAGCTCTGGACCTTCTCGTCCCTGGCCACCAACGCCCGCATGCTGCCCATCGGCTTCCGCGACGGCCAGGTGTACGTGGTGCGTTTCCAGGAAACCCAGCACGACTCCGTCTACGCCCTGAACCCCGCCGACGGCTCAGTCATCTGGCGGGCGCAGACGGCCGTGGCCCAGGGCATCACCGCCTCGGCCGTGTTCGCCTCCGACGGCGACCTGATCCTGGCCGGAGACAATGCCCGCCTGGTGCGCGTGGACAGGGTCACCGGGCAGACGGTGTGGAGCACAAACCGGCCGCTGCCTAACACCGGGGCCGAGAAGATGGCGGCGTTCGGCAACACTGTTTACGGCTGGAAGGGGTACATCAACACCCCCAAGGAACTGACCGCCTGGAACATGGACACCGGCGCCCAGCTCTACTCCCTGGCGCTGCCCGGCGACGGCGACCAGGAAATCCCCTTGTCGGTGGGGCCGGACGGGACCATTTACTGCCGGCGCGACGGCGGCCTGTTCTACGCCATCGAAGACCACGGCGCGGGCTTAAGCCTCCGCTGGAGCCGGACTCTGGACGCGCCCGGTACCTACCCCAACTACGCCGTGGGCACCGACGGGTCGGTGTACGTGCCCGACGGCCTGCAACTGGTGCGCCTGGATCCGGCCACGGGCAACGAACTGAACCGTTCGATGCAGTTGATCAATCCCGGCCCGGCGGTTTCCCTGAATTCCCGCCTCGCCGTGGGCGCGGACGGGACCCTGTACGTGGGCAACTGCGCCTCGTCCGACGGCTGTCTCTACGCTATGGCGCCGGATCTGACCATCCTGTGGCAGGAATCCATTTCCGGGATGGTCTACGGCGCGCCGGCGCTGGGTTCCAACGGCGCGCTGGCGGTGTCCGGCGGCGGCACCACGCTAAAGGTGTTCCGCACCGCCGCCGCGACCCCCGAGGTGACCGTCAGCCTGGCGCCCGTCGGCGGACCCATCCAGATCCCACCGGGGGGCGGCAGTTTCCAGTTCAACGCCACCCTGGCCAACGGGGAAACTTCCCCCCAGAGCTTCGAAACGTGGGCCCAGGTCAATCTCCCCTCGGGGGGCAGCCTCCTGAACCTGGGACCGCTGGCCTTGACCCTGCCCGGCAGCGCCAATATAACCCGGCTGCGCACCGTCACCGTGCCGGCGGCGGCTCCGGCGGGCCTCTACTGGTACTGGGCTGCGGTGGGTGACTACCCCGGCGCCATCTGGGATTCTTCCGGCTTCAGCTTCACCAAACTGGCCACCGGCAACGGCCCCTTCGTGGGGGACTGGGCCTGTACCGGCGAACCCTTCCCGGGTGAGGTCGGAGGGCCAGGCTCCGTCATGGCCACACCGGAGGAGATTGCCCTGAACGCCTCCCCCAACCCCTTCAACCCCACCACCGCCCTCAGCTACGAGCTTTCCGCGGCCGGTCACGTCAACCTGAAAGTCTACGACACCGCCGGACGCGAGGTGGCGATTCTGGTGAACAGCCGGCAGGACGCGGGATATCACAATGCGACATTTGACGCGTCGCACTTGCCCAGTGGGACCTACTTCGCCCGGCTGACCGCGGGGAACTTCACCCAGGTGCAGAAGCTCATTCTACTGAAGTAGTCGTTGGTCTTTAGTCGTTAGCAGGGGCGGACCGGCGTGGCCGCCCCTGCCGGCTTAGAAGCTCCCGTATGCATCGTGCAGGGTGATTGGTGATTCAATAATGCGCCCAACGTTCTGTCCTGTATTATAGTATCACCTATGCAAGCACCTTCTGTAACAAACCGGATTTTACCCGCACGGAATGACCTATTGGAAGCACCGGCACTCATGGAGAAGGTACTCTACGAACTGTTGGCCTATGATCGGCCCGGCCACATCCTGGCGCATGGAACGGTTGACGAATGCTGCCCTCCGCTCCAGGCTGCGGTGAAGTTTCTGCAACGTAAACCGCATTTACAGGAAGTCCCCGGATTGATGGTCGGCGTTTCCGGCGGCAACGGCAGGAATCCCCTGGATTCCTGTTGGGAATATCGCCTGGACGATCTGAAGAAACTGCTGTAACCGGCAGTCCATCGCCCCCATAACCCTGGACCGGTCTCCTCCGGAAGACGCCGGCCTCGCCCGGTGCTCTCCCGCGGGAGAGGTTTTTTCAAAACCGCCGGCTTGTAATTGAAACCCGCGCCTGGACGCGGTTTTTTATCTTTCCTGATGATCTTGCAAGGGAGGGTGCTTAATAGTATCCGTGCGGCAGCGGACATGAAACTCTCCCCGGAGCCCCTCTTCCCAAAACGCTCCTCCCCCATTTTCCCCTTGCATCCGCCCGAATAATTGTTTATATTTGCCATCTGACCGGTATTTCTCCATCTCATGCAGAAACAGGCTACCCATTACCTGGAAATCATCACCGGGCTGTTCGTCGCGGTGGTGATTATTTCCAACATCGCGTCCACCAAAATCCTGCAGATGGGCCCCTTCACCTTCGACGGGGGCACCATTCTGTTTCCCATCTCCTACATCTTCGGCGACGTGCTGACGGAGGTGTACGGCTACCGGACCTCGCGCCGCGTCATCTGGACCGGCTTCCTGTCGGCCCTGGTGCTGTCGGGCGTGCTGTGGATCGTGGGCCTGCTGCCGCCTGCGCCCGGCTGGGAAGCTCAGGAGGCCTACCGGACGATCCTGATGACCACCCCGCGGATCGCCGTGGCTTCCCTGATCGCCTTTTCCGCCGGGGAGTTTTCCAACGCCTACGTCCTGGCCCGGATGAAGCTCCTGACGCGCGGCCGCTGGCTCTGGACCCGCACCATCGGGTCCACCATCGTGGGGCAGGGAGTGGACACCGCGCTGTTTTGCCTGATCGCCTTTCTGGGAGTGCTGCCGGCAGAGTTGTTGGGGGCCGTGATCCTGTCCAACTATGTCTTCAAAGTGGGGGTCGAAGTCCTGGCCACGCCGCTGACCTACCGGGTGGTGGGCTTCCTGAAGAGCCGCGAAGGGCTGGACGCCTGGGACGAGCGCACCGATTTCAATCCGTTCACAATGAAGGCTTGATCAACCGGAGCGAACATGGCGGAACCGGGCCAACCGAGGGAAAACTGGGGATCCAAGATCGGGGTCATTCTGGCCGTATCGGGCAGCGCCGTGGGACTGGGCAATTTTCTGCGTTTCCCGGTGCAGGCCGCGGGGCACGGCGGCGGCGCCTTCATGATCCCCTACTTCCTGGCGTTCCTGCTGCTGGGCATCCCCATCGCCTGGGTGGAATGGACCATGGGACGCTATGGCGGGCGCCGGGGCCACGGCACCGCGCCGGGCGTCTACCACGTTATCAGCGGCGGCAAGCGCTGGGCCAAGTACCTGGGGCTGTTCGCCGTGTTGGGGCCGCTGGGCATCTTCTTCTACTACAGCTACATCGAAGGCTGGACTCTGGCGTATGCCTTCTTCTCCCTGACCGGCCAGTACCAGGCGCTGCAGGATCCCCAGGCCATGCGTTCCTTCCTGGCCGGCTTCCAGGGCGTGGAAACGAACTCCTACTTCAATGGCCCCTGGGTCGCCTACGCCGCCTTCGCTGTGGTCTACGTGATCAACTTTTACTTCATCTACCGCGGCGTCACCCGGGGCATCGAACGGCTGAACAAGATCGCCTTGCCGATCATGGTCCTGATCGCCTGCCTGCTGCTGGTGCGGGTGGCGACCCTGGGGGCACCCCACTCAGACCGCCCCGGCCAGAACTTCATCAACGGGCTGGGGTTCATGTGGAACCCGGACTTTTCCGCCCTGAAGGATGCCTCCGTCTGGCTGGCGGCGGCCGGGCAGATTTTCTTTACCCTGTCGGTGGGCCTGGGCTCCATTATGGCCTACGCCAGCTATCTGAAGGCCCGCGACGACGTGGCCCTCTCCTCCCTGACCTCCAACTCCACCAACGAATTCTTCGAAGTCATCCTGGCCGGATCCATCGTCATTCCCGCCTCCTTCATGTTCTTCGGCGCCATGGGGGCGCAGCAGGTGGCCCAGGGGGGCTCCTTCGACCTGGGCTTCGTGACCATGCCGCTGATCTTCAACCAGATGTCGGGGGGCACCTACATCGGCTTCCTCTGGTTCCTGCTGCTGTTCCTGGCCGGAATCACCTCCTCGGTGTCGCTGGTCCAGCCCCTGATCACCTTCGTGGAAGACGAGCTGAAGCTGACCCGCCAGCAGTCCGTGGTGGCCATCGGCGTGCTGGGCTTTGCCGTCACCAATTTCATCATCTTCACCCTGGCGCAAGGGAGCCTGGACGAGGTGGATTTCTGGGCCGGAACCCTGCTGCCGGTGCTGAACGCTTTCCTGGAAGTGGCCATCTTCGCCTGGTTCTTCGGCTTGACCCGAGGCTTTCGAGAATTCGATTTAGGCGCGGATCTGCGGATCCCGCGCTTCTTTGGATTCGTTATTAGGTATATCACGCCCGCCTTCCTGCTGGCCATCCTGCTGGTCTGGTCTATCCAGCAGGGGTGGCCCATCCTGACGCTGAAGAACGTCCGGCCGGAACATCGCGACGTCATCTGGGTCACCCGGATCATCCTCCTGTCGGTTCTGCTGCTGTTGCTGTGGCTGCTGGTGATAGCCCGGCGCCGGGGACGATTCATCAAACCGGAGGAACAGCGATGATCCGCCGGAACGACGCCATGAAGTCAATGCCGGTCCTGCTGCTGATCTGCGGAATGGTCCTGCTGGCCGGCTGCAGTCCGGAACCGCCGCATACCGCGGAAGGATTGATGGAAGAAGGCCGCCGGGCGCTGGAGGAGGGGGATTACACCGACGCCTACGAGGCCCTCACCGACCTGGTGAACGCCTTCCCCCAGAGCGACCTGGCCTCTGAAGCCCAATACCAGATCTGCCTGATGTACACCGGGGTGGCGCAGGATGATTACCGCGCCAAGCAAGCCTGCTACATTTTTATGCGGGACTTCGCCGGGCGCAGCGACAGCGTGAAGGTCGCCCGGGTCCAGGCGGAAATGGACCGGCTCTTTGCCACGCGGCTCGAGGGCGGCGGACTGTTCATGATTATTTTGTCCTGGACCATGATCCTGGCGCTGGTGGTCTTCTGTTACTGGCGTATCTTCCGCGCCCGGGCCAACATTCAGGCCCCCCTGGAGATAGACACCGAAGGCGATTAGAGCAGAAGTGCAAAAAAACTGTTGATTCGAATACTATAATTGCTTATATTATGGCAATTTAGCTAACCAACACACGAGTCACACGAGGTCACACCATGAAGCGGATCATCCTTCTGCTTACCTTGCTTACTGTCGTCCTGGCCCTGGTTGTAGGGTGCGAAAAGAAACCCCCGGAAGGCCAGGTGTTCGGCGAAGCCAAGGCGCTCCAGGAACAGGGCAAGTTCGCCGAGGCCGTCGCGGCGTACGAAAAGTTCGTCCAGATGTACCCCAAGAGTAAATCCGCGCCCCAGGCGCAGTTTATGGTCGGCTTCATCTACGCCAACGAACTGAAGGACGTGGCCAAGGCGGAAGCGGCCTACAAGACCTTCCTGAACAAGTTCGAATCCATGGCCGACAGCGGGATGGTGGCGTCCGCCCAGTGGGAACTGAAGTACCTGGGCAAGGACATCAACGAGATCGAAGAACTGTCCACCATCATGCACCAGGACAGCCTCACCGAGACGTCCGGTGCGGATTCCGCCGCGATTCAGGTCCAGGTTCACTAAGCCCCCGCGTCATGCTCGAATCCTGAACGCCGGATCTCCGCCGAGATCCGGCGTTTGTGTCATACCATGCTTCGGAAATCCTCCCGGCCTCCGCGCCGAAGTAAGCTCGACCGCCTGCTGACGGCCCCGGAAATTGCCGCCCGGCGGGAGCGTCTGGCGGAAGTCATCCCGCTGCTGCGCGAACGGCTGGACCCCTGCCTGCTGTGCCCCCGGCATTGCGCCGCCCGTCGCACCCGGGGCCAAACCGGCGAATGCGGCCTGGACGACCGCCTGCGGGTGGCCTCAGTGGCCCGCCACGGCGGCGAAGAACCGCCCCTCTCCGGGAAACAGGGAGCCATCAACGTCTTCTATTCCGGCTGCAGCCTGCACTGCCGGCACTGCCAGAACTGGCCCCTGTCCCAGCGGCAGGTAGGCACGGATCTGACCCCCGCGGCGCTGGCGGATCGCATCCTGCGCAAGTGGCTGCAGGGAGCCCACACCCTGGGCTGGGTTACCCCCAGCCCGCAGATCGTGCCCGCGCTGGAAGCCTACGTTGCCTGCCTGGACCAGGGCTTCGATCTGCCCCTGGTGCACAACGGCGGCGGCTACGACGACCCCGAAATCATCGCCCTGCTCGCGGGGATCGTGGACCTGTGGCTGCCCGACGCCAAAACCGTGTCCCCGGAACGCGCCGCCGCGATTCAGGACGCCGCCGATTACCCCCAGCACAACCGGGAAGCCCTGGAGGCCATGGTGAAACAGGTCCGCGCCGGGCAGGCCCGGGCGGTGATCGTGCGCCACCTGGTCCTGCCGGAGGCCACCGACGACAGCCGCCAGGTGCTCGAGATCCTGTGGGAGGCTTTCGGCAACCGCATTCACATAAGTTTGATGGCGCAATACTTCCCCACCTACCGCACCGAAAATCACGAGACGCTGGGACGGCAGATCACGGCGGAGGAATACGACGGCGTGGTCGCTTTCGCCCGAGAACTGGGGTTTCGCCACGGGTGGGTACAACAACACGGGATGGAACATGGCATACCACTATGCTGTCTACCGTAGCCCGCTGGGGGAACACTACCTGCTGGCCGGGCCCCGAGGGCTGATGGCGCTTTCCCTGCGGGAGACTTGGGAACAGTTCCGCGCTGCGCATGCCCGCCGCGCTCCCGGGGAATGGGTGGAAACCCGCCCCGAGGATCACCCGGTACTCGATCATGCGATCCGGGCGCTGGAGGCGTACTTCCGCACCGGACAGGTGCCGGCCGGCGTCCCCCTGACCTTCAGCGGCAGCCCCTTCCAGGTCAAGGTG
Organism: Candidatus Zixiibacteriota bacterium; assembly: GCA_003599535.1. GTDB lineage: Bacteria > Electryoneota > B3-LCP > B3-LCP > B3-LCP > SURF-9. The sequence continues at coordinate 25,162 of QZKQ01000055.1, forward strand.
TGGAAGGCGCTGCGGCGCATCCCGGAAGGGAGCACCGCCAGCTACGGCGAGATCGCGGAAAAGATCGGACACCCCGGCGCGGCCCGGGCGGTGGGCGGAGCTTGCGGCGCCAACCCGCTGCCCATCTTCGTGCCCTGTCACCGGGTGCTGGCCTCCGGCGGAAAATTGGGCGGCTTCGGCGGCGGATTGGACATGAAGGACGCCCTGTTGAAGCTGGAAAAGGCGCGCTGAGACCCAGTGCGGGCCTTCCTTCGCGGAAATGCGGGAAAATCACTTGACTTTGCCCTGATTCTATGGTAATATTTGTATTTTGATGGGTCACCGGGAAGAACCGCGCGAACGCCAGGTTTCATGCAGAACCAATCCAGCCACCAGGAGATGAACGCCTCCGGGAAAAACCCGCCGGCGGGAAACAGCCGCCGCTGGCTGTACACCATCCTGGCGGCGTCCCTGGTTCTGAGATTGGGCCTCTGGGTCGGCGGCGTCACCCAGGATGTCAACCGCTTCTACTGGGCCGACACCAAGGGCTACCAGGATTCTGCCCTGGCCCTCCTGGAATTGGGCAAGTACGTCATCTCCCTCGACCAGCCCCTCACCCAGACGTTCCGCTTGCCTGGGTATCCGTTGTTCCTGGCGGCGGTGTACCGGATTTTCGGTGTGTGGCCTCCCGGGGTGGTGCTGATCCAGATCTTCATCAGCCTGGGGAGCATTTGGCTGGTGTACCGTCTGGGGCGCCGGCTGTGGAATGAGAAGGCGGGCCTCTGGGCTGCCGGGATCCTGGCCCTGGATCCGGTCTCCCTGACCTACTCCCTGAAGGTCTTGACCGAGACCCTGTTCACCTTCCTGGTTCTGGTCGCGGTGTCCCTGGTGCTGTGGATCTTTAACGATTCCCGCCGCGCCCGCTGGGCTTTCCTGCCCGGAGTGGCGCTGGCTGCCGCGACGTTCGTCAAGCCCAACACTCTGTACCTGGTCTGGCCGTTGGGCCTGGGATTTCTGGCTTGGGCCGCCTCTCGCCGCTGGGGCTGGAAACCGGTCGCCACCCTGCTGCTGCTCTTTGCCCTGCCCCAGGTACTGGCCGTGGGCGCCTGGCGGCAGCGCAACGAACGCCTGACCGGCAGCTCCGTGTTCTCTTCCGTCGAAGGGTTCAACCTCTATTTCCGCCACGTGGCGGGCATGATGGCCATCCGGGAAGGCATCAGTTGGGAAGAGGCGCAGATCCGCCTGGGCAGCATCGGACGGGAGACTCGAGACGGCGACCGCGTCGCCGGATACGTGCAGCTGCATCCGGAAGTCGCGGGATTGTCCTTTGAACAGATCAGCGAGGTTTGGAGCCGGGAAGCCAGGGAGTACATTCGCCAACACCCGCTGCTCTTCGTCCGCGTCCATGTGGACGGTATCATCAAGACGTTACTCAAACCGGGCACAGCCCAGCTTTACGGGTTACTGGGCGGCCGGGAGGATTTGCCCTTCCTGTCGCCGCGAGAATGGGCCCGCCGGCCGGTGATGGCGTTGACGGTATTATACACGGTTGTCTACGTGCTGGCCCTGTACGGGCTGGTGCTGCGCGGCGTGTGGATCAGCCGCAAAACCGGATCCCCCAGCTGGCCGCACCTGTTCATCGCCGGGTTGCTCATCTATTTTGCCGCTGTCGCCGGTGGACCGCCGGTCTGGCCGCTTCCCTCGCGCCATCGCGTTGTCATCATGCCGCTCCTGGCCCTGCTTGCCGCCAGAGGCCTGGTTCGTGTATCCCCCGGGGATCGTAACTCCACTCCGGTGGAGGCTTAAGATGATTCCCTTCTGGCATGACCCGCAATCATGACCGAGAATCTGGAAAATCCTGCAAGACGCACACGACCACAGTAGGAAATTAGACGCAGCAAGCAACAAATCCTCCGTGTAGTATTGCCACGATCCACCCTTCAATGGAGGAGAGGGTGGATATTATGAAAGGAGCCCGTCATGGCAAGATTGCAGCAACGAATGGCGGAAATCATTCCCGCGATGCGCGATGAGATCCGCTCCCTGGTGAAAGAGCACGGCAACAAGGTTATTGATCAGGTGACTATCGGTCAGGTGTACGGCGGCATGCGCGGCATCAAGGCGCTGACCTGCGATACCTCCGAAGTGCCCCCCGAAAAGGGCTTGATCATCCGCGGCATCCCCATCAAGGAACTGACCGGCCGTCTTCCCGAGGAAATCTTCTGGCTGCTCTGCACCGGCGAACTGCCCTCCAAGGGTGATCTGGAAGACCTGCAGCAGGATCTGCGCAAGCGTTCCCGGGTTCCCCAGTACGTGTGGGACGTGCTGGAAGCCATGCCCCCGGATTCCCACCCCATGGCCATGTTCGACACGGCCATCCTGGTGATGGAGCGCGAGTCGGTGTTCCGCAAGCGCTATACCGAAGGGATGAAGAAGGACGAGTACTGGGCCCCCACTCTGGAAGACTCCCTCGACCTGCTGGCCAAACTGCCCGGCATTGCCGCCGGGGTTTACCGTCTTCGCTTCAAGAAGGGCGACCGCATCAACGCCGACACCAACCTGGATTGGGCCGGCAATTACGCGCACATGCTGGGCATCTCGGATAAGCCCGAATTCAAGGACCTGATGCGCCTCTACATGGTGCTGCACAGCGACCATGAAGGCGGCAACGTGTCGGCCCACACCTGCCACTGCGTCGCTTCGGCCCTGTCCGACGCCTACTATTCCGTCTCCGCCGGCTTGAACGGCCTGGCCGGCCCGCTGCATGGCCTGGCCAACCAGGAATGCCTGGGCTGGATCCTGATGGTGGTGGAGAAGTTCAAGGGCGCTCCCAGCGATGAAGACCTGCGCAAGTTCGCTTGGGATACGCTGAATTCCGGCAAGGTGATCCCCGGCTACGGCCACGCCGTGCTGCGCATCACCGACCCGCGTTTCGACGCTTTCCTGGCCTTCGGCAAGCAGCACATGCCGGAAGACCCCATCTATCAGACCGTGGCCAAGGTGTTCGACATCGTCCCCAAGGTACTGACGGAACAGGGCAAGGCCAAGGACCCGTGGCCCAACGTGGACGCCGCTTCCGGCTGCCTCCTGTATCACTACGGCATGACCGAGTTCGACTACTACACAGTCCTGTTCAGCGTGTCCCGCGCCATGGGGATGTGCTCGCAGTTGGTGGTCAGCCGCGCCTGGGGCGAGCCCATCGAGCGGCCCAAGTCGCTGCCCACGGCCAAGTTCAAGAACCTGGCCCTGAAGTAGCACTCAGCAATCGGCAAACCAAAGGGGCGACCGCAAGGCCGCCCCTTTGGTTTTAGTGGAAGAAGATGGAAACGGGAAGAGGAAAAATGGAAGAGGAGAGGTGGGACAGGCATTCCTGCTGGCCGGGAAGGGGGATCCCTGTCAGACAAGAATGTCTGACCTACCCTTGGGGTGATAGGATAGGCATTCCTGCCTGTCGGTAGGATAGGCATTCCTGCCTGTCAGAGAGAGGGATCTCTGTCAGACAAGAATGTCTGACCTACCCTCGTGCAGGTATGGCATGGCTCTGCGGAGCCAGGGCCGAAGCCACTCACCCCCGGCATAGTGTCATTGCGAGGGACGAAGTCCCGAAGCAATCTCAATCACCGGGTGTGAGCACTCCTGCCGCCCGAAGGAATTGTAGGGGCGATGCATCTGCCCTCGGGAGGCCTCCGCCCCTCCCCAAGCCCTCATCCTTCCCCGAAGGCAGCCTCATCCGACCCGTCACGCAGATGCTTCGCCCTTTCGACGGTAGCGGCCACCCCCCTCCAGGGCGAAGCATTGGCTCCCGTGTCCGGCGATGCTGCTCTCCGATGGACCCACTCGCCCAGTCTACAAACGAGGTCCCCACAAGGCCAATGCTTCGCCCCTACACTGGCCCATGAAAGGACTTGCGCGTTTCGTTTGCTGCGGCACCGCTTCGGAGCGCCGTCCGTCAGCCGAGGGATCCGGATGTAGGGCGGACTAAGCGGCGGGGCACCCAATCTCATCTTGGCCTCAACACCTGATCCGCCGCGCAGTCCGCCGTGTGTTTTTGTCCCCACCCCCCGCCCGGCCATAAATGACCGGGCTACGTCTAACCTACAAAAGCCCCGGAAACGGGGCTCCACCCAAGCCCGCCGCAGGCTGGCTACATGTTTGATCTTTGCTCTTTGCTCTACTTCAGCTCCACCACCTCCCCCTCCCCCTTCACCTGTACGCTGTGGGGTAGCCCGGCTTCCCGCATCATCTACACCACCCCTCGTACTACTTGAAACGCTGAATGAGCGGAGTGTATTTGGGGGGGGAAAATGGTTTGGCGTTCATGCGTGACAGTGTGCGTGCTGGCGCTGCTGCATGGGGCGGCGCAGGCACAAGTGACAGAAAATTGGGTAAGCCTTTTCAATCCACCGGGCGCGGAAGAGTGGACTGACATGGCCATGGATGCTGCGGGAAACGTCTACGTCACGGGACGGCACTGGGGTGAAGGGACAGTCCATTACGTCACCGCCCGGTATAGCCCGGATGGCGACCTGCTCTGGGCGCAGCAATTCGGTACCACGAGCGTCCCGATCGAGGACGACGCGGTGCACCTGGCCCTGGATTCCTGCGGGTGCGTGTACCTCACCTGCAAGGCTCCCGGTCCCACCACCAGTTGGGACATTGCTACGGTGAAGTATTCCCCGGAAGGCGAAGAGCTATGGGTGGAATATGTAGACGGCCAAGGCCGGGAGGACCAGGGCAGGGCCCTCGCGGTCACCTCCGGCGGCGTCGTCGTGGCGGGTACCGCCTTTACCAATAATGGCGGGACGAGATACGTCACCATCCAGTACGACGGAGAAGGCCGCAAGGAGTGGGCCCACGTTTACACGCCCGCCTTCAACAGCGGTGGACCCCTGGCGGTGGCGGTGGACGCCCAGGACAATGTAATCGTCCTGGCGGTGACATACGACAGTAACGGGAGCCCGGACTTCCTCCTGCTCAAATATTGTTGCCAGGGCGAACTGCTTTGGAGCCGGGTGTACGGCGGTTATGGGCCCGATTTTCCCGAGGACCTGGCGCTGGATGAGGTGGGCAATATCTACGCCGCCGGTTTCGGGTACGGAACGTTCCCCGGCACCCTGGATTTGATCCTGCTGGCCTATGACCCGGACGGAGAGATGCTGTGGGAACAGATCTGGGACAGCCCCAACCACGACTGGGAACATGGCGGTTTCGTAGCCGTTCATGAGACCGGGGTATACTGGGGAGGAAAAGCTTTCACGACGCTTCCCGGGCATAATAGCACCTATCAGCTCTTCAAGTACAGCTTTTCCGGCGAGGAGCTGTGGTGGTACAGCAAGGGGGATACGCTCTCCCACCACATCCTCGAAGACATGGCCGTGGACGCGCAGGGAAACGTCTACCTGACCGGGAGACGGACGCTGCATTACGCTGTCGGGGAAGATGGCGTGACGGTCAAGGTGGGGCCGGACGGGGTGGAACAGTGGGCCGTCACCTATGCCGGAGCCTCGAATTCCATAGATGAAGCGCTGGTCATCGCCCTGGACGGGGAGGGCAATCCCGCCGTCGCCGGTCAGACCCATGTCGAACCGGTATACCAGGCTTTCGTGGTCAAGTATGGCACGTGCTTGAGTGCGGCGCCCGACCCCGTGGCCGACCGCGCAGCCCTTCAGCCCCTGACCGTCTCCCCCAATCCCTTTAATCCGGAAACGGCTCTGGGCTACCGGTTATCGGCTCCCGGCTGGGTCAGTTTGCAGGTCTATGATACGGCCGGCCGCGAAACCGCGAAGCTGGTAAATGGGTGGCAGGACGCGGGCGCCCACGAGGTGACATTTGACGGGGCGGGGTTGCCCAGCGGGATATACTTTGTGCGCCTACAGGCGGGGGAGGGGATGGCGGTGCAGAAGATCGTGCTGCTGAAATAACGGAAAATGGAAAATGGAAAATGGAAAATGGAAAATATTAGGGCGGTGTCACCGGTGACACCGCCCTTGCTTTTGCTGTCTGCTGCCAGCTGTCAGCTGTCAGCTTTTTTCTCGCATCTCGGATCTCGTATCTCGCCTCTATG
>QZKQ01000008.1 GCA_003599535.1 Candidatus Zixiibacteriota bacterium
CCCATTGGGCAGAGTCAGGTTCAGCGGGCCCAGCAGCGGCCCCTGCCACGCGCCGGAGGGCTGGTACTGCCCCACCCAGGCGTTGAAGGTCTGCGCCGCGCCGGAAGCGTTGACCAGATTGGCGTTGTAACTGAAGCTGCCGCCGCCGGCCGGAATCTGAATGGGCGCGCCCACCGGCGTCAGGGTGATCTCCACCGGCACCGCAGCTCCCGCGGGTGTAACGGTCGATGAGGTAGTGTAACAGTAATCGCCGCTCGTCCCTCCGGTATTGTTGCAGGCGGCCCCGGCGGCGTAAAAACCGATGGGGCCCACCGCCGTCACGGGGGCCGTCCAATCAAAGTTCCAGATGGTGGGGCCGGGGGTTCCGGGATAGGTCCCGGTGGAGGTGTGCCGCAGGTAATCCGGGGCCGTCCCGGTGCCGGCGTTCAGGGCGGTGTAGGTGGCCTGGGTGACGGTCAGCGTACCCGCTTGCAGGTAGCTGCTTCCGGACTGATAGATGGCTGTCAGTTGAAAGCCCCAGCGCTGCTGGCCCGGATCCTCCAGACTGACAGTCAGGTGGTACGTGGTCCCGGGCTGGTAGCCGCCGGCGGGCAGTCCCCCAATCTGCAGTGAACCGTTGCCGCTGTTCAGAGGATAGCTACTGTGACAATTGACGCAACTATTGTTGCTGGGGGGATTGCCAGCATATCCCAGTGGCATGCTGTTGGGATAGGCCTGGGCCGCCGTTGCCAGAGCGACCAGGAAAATCAGAGTGAATGCCGTTTTCATTGCTTCCGTCTCCTTAGCTTGGATTTGAAGGGGATCACTACAGGCCTATCCAGTCATTATAATGTAGCTTTTTTAACAAATAAAAACAATTAAATTTCCAAAATTTACTTGTAACCGGACGCAAGCATTGCAGACAACGGCATGGAACGGCAAAGCCCGGGCGCTTGCCCGGGCTCGAGGTTCACAGCCGCGGATATCTGTCTCAGGACGCCTCTTCCGGCTCGGTGATGGCCCCCACCTGCTGCAGCAGGCCCAGCGCGTCCCAGTAACTCCAGTCTTCCACGATGCGGTTGTTTGCCAGGCGCAGGATGTCCATCCCACCCATGCAGACCTCCTTGCCGGTCGGCGGAATCTCGAACAGCTCCCCCCGGTGGGTGCCGGTCGCCGTCCAGCGGCAGGCGACCAGGTCTCCTTCGACCACCAGTTGGTCCACCGTCTGCTGCAGGTCGGGGAAGGCGCCGCGCAGTTCGGCTACGAATTCCTTCAGCCCTTCCGGGCCGTGGACGTCGTGCGGCCAGGTGGGGTCGTGCAGCACGAAGTTGGAATCCACGACCTGCTCGACCTGGTCGGTTTTCCCCTGGCCGATGATCTCTTCCATGAACTTGCGCGCGATCTGCCGGTATTTGCTGTTGGTATTTTGCCCGGATGCCATAATCCGCTCCTTTCGATGTCTGGTATAGAAGATACGAGCGAGAGCGGAGGAATGGGGGAACGGCGGGGCCGGGTGGGGGAGTGGGGGGGATGAAAAAGGCCGCCGGCCCCGAAAGATGGGGCCGGCAGTGGCTTCCCGCAAGGGTTAAGCCGTCCGTCCGAAGCTACGCCGGGCGGACGGATGGTGTTCAATCGTACTGGGGGGTTGTGGCATTCGAATCTCCTTCCTTTTAGGAGGCAGCCCCGGAGAAGCCGCTGCCGGCGACCGGCCGGCGGGAGCCTCTGCCCCGCAGGGGCCATTCGCGAGGGGGCAAAATCTATCTGCTGGCCTCCGGCCCGTCCGAACCTGCACGCTCAGGTCGGGTCCGGCGGACCGGCGCCTTCTTACTAAATTGTACGGAAGTGCGGGATAATTGTTTCTGACTTTCCCCGGCTCACGGCGTCCTCCCGCGTTGCAGCGTTCCATTACACCCAACTGACGCCCAGAATCAGGAGAATGGCGATAACCACCATCATCAAGCCTTCCCCGGCGATCAACCCCGAGGCCATGGACGCTCCGAAGCGATCCACCATGTCCGGGTTTTTGCGATTGACCAGCGCGGTAACGAAGGCGCCGAACCACATGGCGATGGAATAGACCGCCGGCACCATGAAGGCGATGCCGAAGGCCACCGGGGAGGGCAGCCAGCGCTTCACCGCCTTGCTCTTGACCTTCCCCAGGAGCGTGACGACCACGCCCAGAATGCCGCCCGCCAGGGCCGCCCACAGGGCTCCCGCCGGCAGCGACCGAACGCCTTCCACCAGCACCTTGGCCATGGTGTACCAGGCGATGGCCGCCGGCCCGGTGAACTCGTCGCCGGGGATCTCGTAGGCCGCGGTCAGCAGGCGGTACACCCAGGCCGTGGCAAACACTCCCGCTACCACCCCGATAATCTGGGCGATGACCTGCTTGCGGATGGACACCTTCAGCAAGTAACCGGCCTTCAGGTCGTGCATCAGGTCGCCGGACTGGCTGGCGCCGGCGGAAGTGATCCCGGCGGTCATCAGGTTGGTGGTGATCATCCCCGGGTGCAGGGCGCCGTAGACCACCTGGGTGATCTTGCCCATGGCCCCCACCGGGTTAATGTCCGTTTCTCCCGTGGCCCGCACGGCAATGCTGGCGATGAACAGGGACAGCACCACGGCCAGCACTCCCATCCACAGGGGGATGCCGAAGAAGATCTGCGCCAGGATCGAGGTGGCCGCCGTGGCCAGGGTCATGCCCACCAGCCACCATTTCATGGGGAAGGGATCCGGGGCATCCTCTTCGGCGCCTTCCGCCGCGGCGGACTTGGTCGCTCCGCGCAGTGACTTGAAGGTGGCCCCGATGGTCTTGTACTGCAAGGCCAGGCTGGTGAACCCGGCGGTGATCATCATGGCCACGCCGGGCCACAGCACCCACTTAAAGGCGTTGCGGTAGACGCCCGCCGCATCCGGGCTGGTGACGATGCCCTGGTGCAGCAGGATGGGCGCGATGATCCCCCAGGCCAGGATGGATCCCGCCAGCAGCGACCAGCCCACCCGCGGTCCCACCAGAATGCCCGCCCCCAGCATCATGGGCGACAGGTTCAGCCCGATGTGCAGCGAAGCGAAGGTGGCGCCCAGGATCCCCAGTCCGGCCAGGCCGATATCTTCGAAGCCCAAGTCAGTCAAGCCCCCCAGCCCCAGCGGCTTGATGGAAAGGATCAGCTTAATCAGCCCCGCGGCCGCCGCCGAATACATCAGTACCCGGGCTTTCTTCATGGCTTCCAGCCCCGAGGCATACATGGCCTTGATGGTCTCGGCCGCGGCCGTGCCGGTGGGGTAGCGCAGTTTTTCCACCACCACCATCTGGCGGCGCAACGGCACGGCGAAGAACACCCCCAGAAAGGCGATGGAAATGGCCCACAGCGCCAGAGTGCCGTAGCTTAGGGGCGCCAGCCCCTGTTCGGCCCGGATCATCTCCAGGGCCGGGATGCAGGCGGTCATGCCGCCGGCCGAGGCCATGGTTCCCGCCGACGACCCCGCCGTGGCGGTGATGAGGTTTTCCTTCACGCCGTAGGGCCGGCGCAGCACCCCTTCGAAGCCCTTGAAGAAGGCGAAGGCGAGCACCGCCGCGGTGATGGAGGCGCCGAAGGTCCAGCCGATCTTCAAACCGATGGTGACATTGGAGGCGCCGATCAGGCAGCCGACCAGCAGCCCGGAGGCGACCGCGCGGAAGGTTAGTTCCGACAGCCCCGGCTCCGCCGCCGGCCCGGGCGCCGAAGGGGGAGTTATCAGTGGTTCTTGCATGCGACCGTTTCCCTTGCCGTGGATGATCCTGGTTTAGATACAATATAACCAATATTTTTTCTTCCACCAAAAGGAAAAGGAGCGGAAGCGGCGTGATACCTGCCGGCGCCGCGAACCCGACAAGTAAAAGCATTCCGGAAATTATGCAATTAGAGGTTGACTTTATATTCGAAATGTTGTAAACTATTCTCCTCCCGGTCTGCGCCCCGGAATATGCCTCGCCCTGGACGGCTTCTCCGTTCATCCCCTCGTATCATACACCCTTTACCCGCGGAGGAGGTTTCCCATGTACAACTGGATTACGAACATTTCCGTGATTATAGCTTGTCTTGCAGGGCTGGCCGGTTATACCCTGGCGCAGGCGCCCGACACGGTGTGGACCAGGTGTTATGGAGGAAGCTATATGGATCGAGGGTATGGCGGACAGCAGACCTCGGATGGAGGTTTTATCATTGCCGGTATCATGTCTCCGTATAGCTACAACGACTATGATGTGTATTTGGTGAAAACGGATAACCTTGGCAATTTGATATGGGATCGGCATTATGGTCACATGCAAGATGATTGGGGGCATAGTGTGCAACAGACTCTGGATGGCGGATATATTATCGGCGGATTTACTTACTTTCCTTCAGCAGGACCATCTGACTTTTACATGATAAAAACCGATGCTTATGGTGACACAATTTGGACTCGCACCTATGGTGGGAATGGGACCGAAGTTGCTTACAGCGTGCAACAAACGATTGATAGTGGATATATCATTGCGGGCAGTAGTAACTCGTACTCTACTGGCGGCGATTATGATGTTTTGTTAATAAAAACCAATTCCTCCGGAATAGTGGAATGGCAGGAAACGTATGGAGGCTTGGGTGATGACTTCGGTAACTGCGTCCAGCAGACCTCGGATGGTGGTTACATTGTTTGTGGTGAGACGAATTCATACGGTCCAGTCGCGGCTGACGCATATCTGATAAAAACAGATGGCATGGGAAACATCGAATGGATAAAACATTACGGGAGACCTTATAATGACTATGCTACTTTCGTGTGGCAGACATCCGATGGTGGATATATCGCCACCGGAGCAACTCACTTGTTTTCCTCCGAAGGTTGCGATGTCTACGTAATTAAAACTTACTCAAATGGCGATACCGTATGGACCCGGAATTACGATGCTGGAATGATAGAAGCAGATTGGGGCCGAAGTATTAAGGAAACAGCAGATGCAGGATATATCATTTCCGGAGAGACATTTTCCTGTCCATATGGTGCGGGCTTAAGCGATGTGTCCATAATTAAGCTAAATGAATATGGTGATTTGAAATGGCAGTTAGTTTACGGTGGAACTTCTTATGATGGTGGTGAGGAGATACAGCAAACAACAGATGGAGGGTATGTGGTTTTTGGATACACATATTCCTTTGCTGCGAATGATTCCGACGTATTCCTGATCAAGCTGGAGCCGGATTCGCTGCCCGCCATCAGCACTCCCGATTCACTGAATTTCTCCTTTGTGGAAATCGGCGATACTCTGGAACTGCCTCTGGTCATTCACAACAGCGGCAACGACACGTTGCTGGTGACGGATATCTTCTCCAGCCACCCCGCCTTCGGCGACAATTTCGTTCCCGGGCCGACGGCCGTGGCGCCCGGCTGTTCTCTGACGGTGCGGGTCTGGTTCTGTCCCCCGGAGGTGGCGTACTACACCGAAACGCTGACCCTGGAGAACAACGACCACGACCTGGACCTGCCCCTGACCGGGATCGGTTATCCCCCGGGAGGGATCCCTAGATTACCCGAGGCGCCCCTGCCCCTGGCCTTTCACCTGAAAGGGGCCCATCCCAATCCCTTCAACCCCCGCACCGGCATCGCTTTCACTCTGCCGGGACGCCTGCCCGTCCATCTGGCGGTCTATACCCTGGCGGGCCAGGAGGTGGCGGAGCTGGTGCACGGTACCCTGGAGGCCGGCCCCCACCTGGCCGTCTTCGACGGGACGGATCTGCCTTCCGGGGTGTACCTGGCCCGGCTGCAGGCGGGCGGGTTCACCGCCTGCGCCAAGCTGGTGTTGCTGAAGTAGATTACCTGTCGGCCAATCTTGAGCCGTTTCGAAATGTTACTCAATCAAGTGCGTGCCATCTATGGAAGTTGGCCCCCACCCGAAGGAGTATCCCATGAAACCCCACCTGACCTTGTTTGCCGCAGTGCTTCTGATTCGCTGGTTACTCTGTCCCATGCCATCCATCGCCCAGCCATTCGCCCCGGATACCCTGTGGTGTTCAACCCTCGACACCTCCTATGTGGATTACGGCAACGATCTCCAACTGACTCAGGATGGAGGATTTATCTCCGTCGGTTATTCCGGGGTTGTTGAAAATGACATCTGGCTGGTAAAATTCGATGCGATGGGAGAAGTACAATGGAGCCAACTATTTGGTATGAATCCGTATGACGTCAGTTGGAGTGTGGATGAAACCACTGACAGCGGATTCGTCATCGCGGGGTCAACCTGCCCCGGCCCCAACGGAGGAACAGATTGCCTCGTCATCCGGACCGACGCTGGGGGAGACAGCCTGTGGGGCCGGTATTACGGCGGTCCCGGAGAAGATTGTGGTCGCTGCATCCGGCAGATGAACGATGGCGGGTACATTTTACTAAGCGAATTTGATACCTCCGGCCCGGATAGCCATGATGCCTGGCTGATCCGCCTGGATGAAAATGGTGATTCCCTGTGGAGCCGCACCTATGGCGCAGGCGGAGGGGGCAATGAATATCCCTTCGAAATTGAGGTGACCGACGACGGCGGATTCATCATACTCGGAGCTACTTCTTCCTATGGCGCCGGGGACATGGATATCTGGTTGTTGCGAGTGGAGGCGGATGGCGACAGCCTCTGGAGCAGTACCTTCGGGGGCACTGGAAATGATTGGGGGTACCGTGTGGAGCAGACGCTGGATGGTGGATTCATTTTGACAGGTTACAGGCATTATTTGGTTACAAACAGGGATATGTGCCTGATTAAAACGAATGCACAGGGGATCACGCAATGGGAGCGTCACTTCGGAGGCAACGCGGCGGATGGAGGATACGACGTTAAGCTTACCCCGGATGGCGGATACGTGGCCTGTGGGTGGACTCATTCATTTGGCGCCGGTCCCAGTAATGCCTGGATCGTGAAAACGGACGGCATGGGTTGGGAGCAGTGGAGCCAGACGTTCGGGGGACCAAACTCGGGGGATATCACCCATGGAATTGTTGTGACCCCCGATTCCGGATATGCAGCCATCGGTAAATTGCACCAAGACTACTACAATTCAGATCTCTGGCTGATCCGCCTGGCCCCTGAGGCGCCTCACCCCAACCTGGCTGTGTTCCCGGATTCCCTGAACTTCGGCTTCGTCAGCGAATCGGACACCGCTGAATTGGCCCTCCAGCTCTGCAACAGCGGCACGGACACCCTGATCGTCACCGATATCGTCAGCACCCACCCCGCCTTCGGCGATAACTTCGGTCCCGGCCCGGCGGCGCTGGCCCCCGGCTGTTCTCTGACGGTGCGGGTCTGGTTCTGTCCCCCGGAGGTGGCGTATTACGCCGAAACGCTGACCCTGGAGAACAACGACCACGACCTGGACCTGCCCCTGACCGGGATCGGCTATCCCCCCGGAGGCATTCCCGGGCTGCTGGGCGCGCCCCTGCCCCTGGCCTTGCGCCTGGAGGGGGCCCACCCCAACCCCTTCAACCCCCGCACCCACCTCGCTTTCATCCTGCCGGGGCGTCTGCCCGTCCGCCTGGCGGTCTACAATCTGGCGGGCCGGGAGGTGGCGGAGCTGGTGAATGGGACCCTGGAAGCCGGTCCCCACCTGGCCGTCTTCGACGGGACGGACCTGCCTTCCGGGGTGTACCTGGCCCGGCTGCAGGCGGGCGGGTTTACCGCCTGCGCCAAGCTGGTGCTGCTGAAGTGACACAGTCACTCTGATCGCCTGTTCGGCGGCGCCACAGAACTTCTCTTCACCACTTCGGTGCGGTAAGAACAGGTGCGGAAAAGCAAGGGCGGCCCTTCACGGCCGCCCCTTCCTGTTTCCTGCCGGTTACTCCCGCTAAAATCCCATGAAGCTCCCCTGCCCCCGCCGTCTTTCCACCTTCACATCCTGCAACTGCGGCGACTTCAGGCTGATGCGCAGGAAGTACCCCTGACCCAGGCCCAGGGGATTCCACACCAGCCGCGCTTCCCAGCAGTGCAGGTCGCGGTATATGGTGATGCCGGCCGTCTCCACTTTGCGGTCCACGAGGTTCACCCGGGTGTTGTAGCCGATCTGCCAGTTCCGGGTGAGGGAGGCGTCCACGTTGGCGTTCATCCAGAACGTCTCGCTGGGATTGACCGGGTTGGCCCGGTTGATGGTGTAATGGAACGTGAGCTGCAAGTCCCAGGGGATCTGCCCCAGGTACCATTCATCCGGAAGTTGGGGGCGGGACGGGGCGGGCAGCGGGCCCGGGCCCCCCAGGGTATCCGGCGTGGTTTCCTGGAAACCGGTGGTGGAGCTTAGCTGCCACTGGTCGTAGTCGGTTTCTTCGGGAGGGTGCACCAGGGTGCCCAGGGACAGTCCCATGCTGGTGGAAATGTCCACCGTGCGCAGGCGCAGGACCCTGCCGGCGCGGGGTTCGAAGTAGAGTTCGTCGTATTCCCCGAGAGTACCGAACTTGTAGAAGCTGTGGTTGGTGCTGACGTCGAACGACAGGGTCTTCAAGGGGCCCAGCGGCTGTCCGGAAATGGGCCGGGCGGTGAGCGTGGTGACCAGCGGCGCAAAGCGCAGGCTGTCGGCGGCGAAGTTGTACCCGGTGGCGAAGATCAGGGTAAACAGGTCCACCTTCTTCTGCTCTTCGCCCGATCCATACTTCATCTGGAAGAGGTTGTGCAGCCGGGTGTTCAGGGAGAAGCTGCGGCCCCGCGGGGTGGACCCGAACAGCGACCCGGCGAAGCGATCCTTGCGCGTCACGTTCCCGGCGCTGTCGGTGACCTGCTCGTAGTAACCCCACTCCGGATCCGAAAAATCCGGCTGGAAACTCAAGGAAAATTCCGGGGTGGCCGTGTGGCGGATGGCCTCCACCCCCGGCAGAGGATTCACCCAGTAGCCGTACAGCTTGGACGAGGTGGACAGGGCGGTGCTGAAGGTCCGGCGGGCGGCGAAGCCGATCGCCTTGACACCCGCGGGAACGATGGAATAATCCCGGGTCTCGTCGAACCACTGCTCGGAGTAGCGCAGGCTGGGGTTGACGGTGAAGTACGAGACTCGCTGGGGGCTGTTGAAGTTCAGGTTGTGGCGCGCGGCCCAGCGTTGGTCCATGACCATATTGGTGTCGCCGGCGGCGATCACCCGGTCCACCGCCCGGCGGTGCAGGTATTCCCCGGAATAGTCGTAATTGATGGTGCTGTACCAGGGGATCCGAGCTTCCGTGGTGTCGCCCGGTTGGCGCCGGGGCGCCGGGATCAGGGCGCTGGTTCCCCGGCGGAAGCTCACCCGGGGGAGGTCCTGGGTGTACTCCTCGGTCAGCAGGTCCTGCTCGTGGTGCAGGTTGGCGGAAATCGAATTCTTCCCCCCGGGGAAGGAGTGCGTCAGGGTGGCGTCGGAATAGAGCTTCTGCGAGAGCTGCTCGGTCAGGTTGAAGGAGTAATTCTGGAAATAGGTTCGGCCGCTGGCCAGATTGGCGCTGACGTTGAAACGGGTGTCGGGGTCAATCTGCTGCTCGTGGGCCATCTTCAGGTTCCAGCTCTGTTCCCGGGTGCCGCCCTGGTTCAGCCGGGTGAGGGATCCTTCCACCGCCCCGCTCAGGTGGTAGCGCCAATTGTACCGCCCGCGCCCGTGAAACAGGAACCCGGACTTCTCGTAATAATCCAGCGATCCGGTGCCGTCCAGATATTCGTTGGGGGCGTAATAATACCCCAGGTGCCGCAGGAAGCGCCCCTGCAGCGCGCTCTCGCCGTAGGTGGGGATGATGACCCCCGACTGCCTCCCCGGCCGCGAGGGGAAGATGCCGAAGGGAACGGCCGCCACCGGCACGTCCCCGAAGTACAGCACCACCGGCTTGGCCACCACCTTGTCGTTGACCGCCAGCTTCATCTGCCGCGCCCGGAAGGTGTAATGCGGATCCTCCAGGCTGCAGGTGGTGAAGCTGCCCGGCCCGGCGTAGATAACGTTGCTGGTATCCTTCTTCAGCGCGCCGCCCCAGTAATAGCCGTCCTGGTAGGAGGTGGTCCCTTCCGTGATGCGGCCCCGCCGGGTCTTCAGGCTGTAGGTCATGCGCTGCCCCTGGATCTCCTGGTTGCCTTCCCGGAAAACCGGCTCACCGCGCACGTAGACGGTATCCACTTCGGTGCGCGCCGAATCCGCCCACAGGGTATCCCGCACTCCCTCGGCGGTGATCAGGTTCCGTTCCCAGTCCACCACGATGCGCTCGGCCTCCAGTGTCATGGTACGGTACCGCACCTGGGCTTCGCCGCGCAGTACGGTGCGGCGTTCCGGGACGAAGAATTCGATGCTGCGGGCGGAATAGCTGATGGTCGTGTCCAGGCCGGCCTCGGCCGGAGCCGTGGTGTCCGAGGGAACGAAGAGGGTATCGGGAAACGCAGTGGTGTCGGGCGGAGTTTGGGCGGCCGCCGTCAGGGGCAGGAGAAAGATCCCGGCAAGGAAAAAGAGGAGAATCGGGTGGCGGCGGTTCATGGCTTTAATGTACGGCTTTTTCGCGCCCAAATCAAGGGGAACCTGCGGGGCATTGTTCCGGGCGCGGAGGGACGGCGCTCTCCTACATAACATCTCCCCGCCCCCCGGAGTTCCTCCGGCGGGGGGCCGCCGACCGAATTTTTTCAGAGCTTGATTATCCGGCACTTGCGCGGTTCTTCGCGTCAATTTCCCGTCATTGGCTCAAACCGGCCAAAACTGGTGGCTCAATGGAGCCGAATCGCGGTCCGGTAGGTCCAGGAGTAGCATTATATCATGATAACACTATGAATAACAATGGAATAAGATCATTGGCACACCCCTTGCCTTTACGATGACCAAACAACGCGACTCAAGCATCAGAACCGGAGGAGTCATGAAATCGTGGAAAAGAATATTCACTCTGGGATTGGCGCTGCTGTGGGTGGGGATGATGACCGGTTGCTCCGAATTGGCCCCCACCGCCCCCGGGACCACCTTCGCGGAACCGGACACCACCAATCCTCCCCCCTGCGATCTGACCCACTACGCCTACCCGGAAGCTGCCTCCCTCCCCCCGGCGGGGTACCAATTCATTGCCCGCCCGGCGCGCACCCTGGATGACGGGTACGACTGGGCCATCGGCGTGGTGTGGAACTGGTGGGGCAATGAGATCTGGTTGGACGATGCCGTGACCGGCATTGACGTGGGCGCCAATGGCCTGCCCTGCTTCGCCACCTGGGTGGGGGTTTATCGCCCCGATCTGGAAGATCTCTGGGTGGAATTCGAGCCCCACGGGCTGGTGTTCACCTCCTCGCAGCGCGCCCGCATCTCCTACGCCGGCTGTACGCTGCCGCAGGGAGTCACGGCGGAAAACCTCACCGTCTGGTACTGGCATGAGGAAATCGGCGTATACGAGCTGATCGGCGGGGTCAACCACCCGGTCGAGCAGTACTTTGAATTCGATATCGATCACTTCAGCCGCTACATCGTAGCCGGCCCCATATCGTAATCGCGCCTCGGTTATCCTTCCATCACCAACCGGGCCGGCTGGAGGAGCCGGCCTGGTTCTTATGAGTCCAAACCCGCCGAAAATGGCTTATTTCGGCCATATGGACTGGCTTATATGAGCCAATATGGATCATATAAGCCAGTATTATTTTCGACATCCCAACAGTATCCCGCGTTAAAATATGCACTAAACCCTCCGGCACAGCTATTGCCGGGGCGATTCAGTATCTGTATTCCCGTCCCACATCGGTTTTAACCTACTCAGAGGAGGCAGAAATGGCTGCAAAACAGTGGATGGTTTCCTGTGTACTCGTGGTCCTCGGCATGGCGGCCCTCATGGTCGGCTGCTCGCAGATGGGGCCCACCGACTCCAGCACCTCGGATCTGGCGATGAATCCGCCGCAGAATCCGCCGCGCCATGATTACGTCGAACCGGCCGCTCCCCCGCCGGGCTACGCGTACCCCACCCGCAACCCCAATTACCACCGCGTGGACGACATTCCTTCCGCCAGCGCCTTCATCGTGGCCTCACTGGGCGGGGAATGCTGGTTGAACGGCAGCGGTGTCGTTATCCAGCCCAACGCCATTAGCTCGGACCAGTGGATCTTCCTGTACGAACCCAGCGAGAACGAACTCTATATGGAGTTCGAGAACCACGGGTTGGTTTTCGATGGCGCCCAGTACGCCCGCATTTCCTACGCCGGGTGGAATCCGCCTCAGGGCACCAGCCAGGAAGACCTGGTGGTGTGGTACTGGAATGCCGAAGAGTTGACTTGGGAGTACATCGGTGGGAACAACAACGTGAGCGGCCAGTACATCGAATTCGACATCTATCATTTCAGCCGATACATCGTGGCTGGGCCCCGGATGTAGCAGAGCCTCCCGGGCGTTTATGGGCCGGCCGTTTGGCCGACCCATATTTTTTTTATGGACCGGGTTGAGAAAACTCCGGCGCCCGGCGATTTCTTCCCGCCCGGCTCAGGTGAGCCAGTTGTGGTTGGTTTAAAAGAGCCAAATCCCGGGTGCGCCCGGGCTTGAATCCTGCCGGCTGGCGCGCTAATCCTGTGATTACATCATCTTACGCTTCAGGCACGGCTCTTGCTATTATCCTGATTGCGATACGAAAGGATAACCAAGCGCGCAATTTCGGAGGATGTCATGGAAACGAAACGATGGATGTATGCAGGACTGGCAGTTCTGGTGCTGGCATGGTTGTTGATGGGATGTTCGCAGCTTAGCCCCACCGAACCCGGCATGACCGGGGAGGTGGAGATAGCCGCGCCACCCGCCGGGTGGACCCCCCATCAATACCCTGCGGCAGCCAATTGTCCCCCGCCCGGGTACCAGTTCCTGACCCGGGATCCCGGGACCGCCCGGGTGACCGATGAGGAGTGGGCATCCGCCATGATTCATCAGTCTAAAGGCGGAGAACTCTGGATCGGCAACACCGGGATCGCCATCTCCCCCTGGGTCATCCCCAACAGCCAGTGGATGTACCTGGGACTGACCAGCCCGGTGGAGTTATGGGTGGAATTCGAAACTCACGGGCTCGTGTTTGATTCACCCCAGTACGCCCGCATCTCCTACGCCGGGTGGACGCCGCCCGAGGGCGTCACTTACGATCAACTGGTGGTATGGTACTGGAATGACGAGTTGGGCGTCTACGAACTGATCGGCGGCACCAACAACGTCCAGGAACAGTACCTCGAATTTGGCATCGGACACTTCAGTCGTTACATCGTCGCCGGGCCGAGTAACTAACCCATCACCTCTGCCTCCCGGATTGGGGCCGGCCGACGGGACCGGCCCCTTTTTATTGCCCTTCCGTGTTGACAACACGGTTTCTTTTGCAAAAACAGCGGCTTGGAAAGCGTTCAATCACGTTCGCGCGGCTTTGCCGTATAACTATGTGTGGCGCTCTTCGACCCACCGCCGGCGCCGGGGAAGTTCTATGGAATATATTCTGGAAAATCTACTGGCGAATCCTTCGCTTTTCGCATGATGAAGATTGCATTTTTACAGACTATTGGTTATGTCCATAGATTGGCGGTTATGGCTGCTTGGGTGTCTCATTATTGGGGGATGCGCCGGGTCCTATTCCGGTGTCGAGCAGTCGCTTAAACGCGAAAATTACCAATCGGCCAAGCGGCAGTTGCAGGCCTCCGGCCCCCGGGACGCCCAAGGGTGGGTGCTCCTGGCGGAGACCCATTACCGCCTGGGGGATTACCCCGCCTTCCTGCAGGCCGCCGACACCGCCCTGACCTACACGGTGGAAATCCGGCCCCGGGTCCAGTACCTCCTGAACCTGGCCTGGACAGAAACCCTGAACCGGGCCAACGCTGAGCTGGAAGACGGCCATTACGCCGCCGCCGCCGAGCTGTACGATCATCTCTTCCCCATTGCCGGGAAGATTGATGCCCGCTACCACCCCGAGGTCCGTGCCCGGGAGTCCGACGTCCGGCTCCTGGCCGGCACCGCCCACCTTCACGCCGGCCATCCGGCCCCGGCCCGCGAGTACCTGGAAGCCGTGGCCCGGGATCGCCGCAACGATCCCCGCGTCCTGCAGCAACTGGCCCTGGCCTACTACTACCTGGGCGATGAGCAAGCTTGCCTGGACGCCTGCCGCCGTCTCCTGATGTACGAGCAGGAGAGCCCCGAAGGGCTGAAGCTGAAAGCCCTGATGGAGGGCGATCCGGACCAGCGGCAGGAAGCGCTCCGCGAGTACCTGGAAGCCCATGCCGCCGATTCCCAGGCGATCCTGCTGCACCGCAACCTGGGCATCATCCTGTTCCAACTGGCGGACTGGCGCCAAGCCCGGGAACACCTGGAAATCGCCTACCAGGCAGACCCCGCCAACTCCTCCGATCTCCTGATCCCCATCGCCGAGTGCTACTACAACGAGGCCCGCTACGCCGAGGCGCTGGACCAACTCCAGCAGGCCGCCCGGCAGCATCCCGACGATCCCGACATCCTGCGCTACCAGGGCGCCTGCCTGTGGAACCTGGAGCGCCGCGCGGAGGCCGAAGCCGCCTTCGCCGCGGCCCGGCAGCTCGCCGCCGCCATGTCCCTGGAACGGACCGCGCCCCCCGATTCGCTGACGCGACCGGAAGCCGGAGCCGGGGAGGAGGGCCGATGAACCGTCTCCCTGCCCTGCTCCTGGTGCTGCTGCTGTCGGCGGCGGCCGCGCGAGCCTTCCAGGTGACCGGCACCTCGCCTGCCGCCGGATCGGAGCATTTCAACCCGGGCGACACCCTGCGCCTGACCTTCGATGCGCCCCCGGATCTGCCTCTGTCCGACGGCGCGGTGGTGATTCAGGGAGACCGGGCAACCTACCCGGTGGCCTGGAGCGCGGTCCTGGGCAATGAACTCAGCCTGGTGCCCGCCGCGCCCTGGGTGGTGGGTGACCGTCTCACGGTGATCCTGACACCCCTGCTGACTTCCGGGGGTGAATCCCTGACGCCGCACTTCTTTACCCTGACCGTCCGCGCTCCCTTCGGATCGCTGGGCGGGTGGATGACGCGCTTTCGCCTGGACTACGAGGACGTTCACGGCCTGGGAACGCCTCATACCCTGGCCGCCGCCGACTTCGACGGCGATGGCGCGGTGGATCTGGCCGCGGTCTTCGACCAGGGCGGCGCCGCCGGCGCGGTGGGCGTGGCCCGCAACCAAGCCGGGGAAAACGACCCCGAACTGACCGGCTGGTACGCCTACGATCCCGCCGGCCTGGACTGGCTGTACGCCCAACTGGCCGCTTCCAGCGGGCCGCGCGTCCTGCGCGCCGCCGACCTGGACCGCGACGGCCGCCCGGACCTGGTGGTGAGCGACTACTATCGCGACCTGCTGATCATGTTCCCCAACCAGTCGAGCCCCGGCGCGGTCAGTTTCGGCGCGCCCATCACGGTGGATTTCCAGGCCCTGTTCGGGTCCAACCTGCTGCGGGATTTCAGCCTTCTGGACCTGAACCTGGATGGATTCCCTGATCTGACCGCCGTCTTCCCCGGCACCCGCGACCTGGCCGTGGCGCGCAACCTGGGCGGCTTTACCTTCGCGGCGGACCTGCGCCTGGAGGAGATCGGTTCGGGCGCGTCCATGCTGGAAAGCGCCGACTTCGACCTGGACGGCCGCCCCGATCTGGCCGTCAGCTTCAAGGAAGACCCCAAGGTGGACGTCTTCTGGAACCAGACCACCTTCGCCGGGATTTCCCTGCAGGCCGCCACCGTGATCACGGCCCTGCCGGGGGGCGCTGACGGGATCATCGCCGGCAACCTCTTCGGCGCCTGGGACGGCAATTTCAATACCATGCAGTATCCCGATCTGGCCCTCTGGAGCCGCGGCGATTTCGGAACCTCCGGCCTGGCCTCGGTCAACGCTGATGTAGGTTACTTCCGCCTCGTGCCCAACCTGGGCAACCGGGCCTTCGCCACCCCCCAGGACGGCCCCGCGCCCCCCTACGTGCCCTTCGACCTGGTCCTGGCCGACCTCGACAGCACTCCCGATCCCGCCGCGGAAATCCCCGCCGGCAACTGGGTCATGACCACTCGGGCGCCGGGCGTGGACCCGGACAGCGCCGGCATCTACTTCTTCCACGACGCCCTGGGCCCGGCCCCGGAACCGTTCCTGACCACCGATCTCAACCTGCCCCGCGGGTTGATCTCCTTCGATCTGGATTCCGACGGTGATCTGGACCTGGCGGTGATTGACCAGCAGCCGGGGCAGGAAAGGATCCTGTACTTCACCAATCCCACCACGCCGGTGGAGAGCATCGAGGATTCCCTGGATTTCGGGGAAAAGTTCGTGAACCCCGTCAATCCCCTGGGCCTGGTGCCGATAGACACCACGGCCACGGACAGCTTCTACGTGGTCAACTGGGGCGCCTATCCCATTTTCATCAATGAAGTGCTGACGGTGGACAATCCCGACGGCGTCTTCGGCAGCACCTACGACCCCACTCCGCCGCTGCAGATTGCGCCGCAGGATTCCGCCCCCGTAGCCTTCACCTTCACCCCCAGGGACACCCTGGAATACCGGGGCTCCGCCTTCATCCGGGTGCTGGGCTGGAGCGAGTACAACGTGGGCTACATTGACCTGATCCTGCGCGGCCGGGGGGGGCGGTCGGCCATTGCCGCCGCGCCCGATACCCTCGATTTCGGCGTGGTCATCTCCGGAACGGCGCGCGCCGATTCCTTCCGCCTGGAAAACGGCGGCAACCTGGTGCTGGACGTGCGCCATGAAGGCGGCGACGGGCTCTTCCTGTACGCCGGTCCGGAGGTGGATTCCCTCCCCGCGTACAGCGGTGCCTGGCGGCGGCTGGATCTGGTTCCGCCCCTGGTGGCGGCGGATTCCACCATCCTCGAATCGCTGCTGCTCTACGACGGGCGCTTCTACAACGATGATCCCCTGGGTTACCCGCGCCACCTGGAGACCGCCGACAGCGTGTGGATCCATTTCCGCGCCGAGGTGCTGGAACGCAATTACCTGCCCCAGTTCGTCTTCCCCGACCATCCCATCGTCGAAGGGGAAACCTACACCGACGTCATCCGGGTCTATGATCCCAACGATCCCTCCCAGCCGGTGTGGTGCGATTTCCTGGGAGTCAGTTCCGGGGCGCCGGTGCAGGTGGAAAGCCTCACGCCCAGCCTGCCCGGATTCGCCGACAGCCTGACCATCACCTATACGGTGGACGAAATCGTGGACCCGGCCGGGGAGACGGCTTCGCTCTTCTTCCAGGCCCGGGACAACCAGTTCCCCGACACCCTGGTGGATACCGCCTGGGTCATGGCCGTGCAGTTCGTGGACGACCCGCCCCGCCTGGAATGGGTGGACGGCGATACCACCATCAATGAAGGCACGCTGATGGATTTCCGCGTGGCCGCCTTCGATGAAGAGGGCGACGCCCTGACCTTCGGCTTCGGTCCCCTGCCCGAACCGGAGGCCACCCTGGAGCCGGTCGCGCCGCAGGGCGAGGAATTGCTCCGCTTCGAATTCCGCTGGCAGACCGACCTGGAGGATGACGGCACGTGGCCCTTTGACCTGTGGGTCAACCAGGCCGGCAGCCCGGCGCTGGGCGATACCTTCCACACCACCCTGATTGTCTACGACATTCCGCCCGACCTGCGCGCCGACGACATTACCGCGTCGCAGACGAGTATTCGGATCAATGACGAGGTTACGCTGAATTTTTCCATATCCGAGGGGGATGTCGCCCCGCTGACCCAGCCCCTGGCGGTGTACCTGTACGACCATTTCGACGGTGGCCGGCGCACCCTGTGGAGCACCGACACGCTGGACGGCCTGGGCCGGGCCCAGTCGGTCTCCTTCGCCCCGTTGATCGTGCCCTTCAATGAACCAGGCACACACCGGCTGGAGCTGTACGCCGATCCCCAGACCAATCCCGAGGCGGACACCACCAACAACCGCGCCTTCCTGGATATCGAGGTGATGTACCAGGCGTTTCACGTGCACCCCCAGCCTTTCACCCCCAACCAGGACACGTTCAACGACACCCTGTACTTCGATTTCGGGGACGACAGTTACGCCGATCCCCGGGTCAACATCTTCACCCTGGATGGGCGCCTGCTGGTGAGTTTGACCACCGTAGCCGGCAACGCCATTCCCTGGCTGGGGCGGGACCAGGGGGGGCGGGAGTGCCTCCCCGGGGTCTACCTGTACACCTTTGACGACGGCGGAAGAAAAGTCGCTTCCGGCATGCTATACCTGGCGAGATGACGGTGAAACGAATCGGTATAGTCTTATTTCTGTTGGGCCTGCTGGCGGGACCGGCGGCGCGGGCGCAGAACCTGTACAGCGGCAACCCGGCCGACGGGGAGCTGCTGGAGGCCGGTTTCTCCAACCCGGCGCTGAACGCCTACCTGCTGGACCGCCTGGTGCTGGCCGGAACCTCGCACCAGACCGGGGTGGCGGGCAAGCTGTTCTCCATCCGCAGCGGGGTCATCGGGTACCATCTGCCGTGGAAGCTGCGCGGCCTGGCCGTGGGGGCGCAGTACTTCAATGCCGGGCTCTACAGCCAGAACAACCTGCGCCTCTCCTACGGGCGGAAGATCCATTCCCTGGTGGCGCTGGGGGCCGACGTAAACGTCTTCAACCGCGCCTACGATCAGGACGAGTTCTATCTGTTCGATCCCGCCGACCCGGTGTTCCGCAACGGGAGCGGCAAGTGGGGCCTCTCCCTGGGGCTGGGGCTGGCGGTGACGCCCCTGAACCTGGCCACCTTCGGCCTGGCCCTGGAGCACCTGAACCGGCCCGACCTGGCCCTGGGGGAATCCACCGTGCGCCAGCCCATGCTGCTGTCGGCCGGAGTCAAGCTGCG
Organism: Candidatus Zixiibacteriota bacterium; assembly: GCA_003599535.1. Lineage (GTDB taxonomy): Bacteria > Electryoneota > B3-LCP > B3-LCP > B3-LCP > SURF-9. The sequence goes on from QZKQ01000008.1 coordinate 18,760, forward strand.
CCTGGGGGCGGTCAACCTGTTCTCGTCGGCCACCGCCCTGGAATTCTTTCGCGGCGACCAGGCCGGCACGGGCGGCGAGGACATGCTGTCGCAGCGGCTGCAGTTCGGTGCGGAAGTACCGGTGCAGCATTACGGCTACCTGAGGCTGGCCGGCGGATCCCGGGCCCTGCAGGCGGAAGCCCAGGCGTACCTGTTCGCCGACCTGTACTTCAACTACCGCTACGAATACCCGTTGACCGAGATCAACCTGGCTTCCGGAGGCACGCACCGCTTCGGTTTCGTGTTCGATTTTGACCGGCGGCGGCCCCTGCCCGACCTGTCGCCCCTGCCCGACCTGCCGCCCATGCGCCTGGAAGCCGCCGCCCAACCGGTGGCGCCGCGGGGGCAGATCATGATCCTGACCAACGCCGACACCATCCGGGTGGTGCAGCGCCACGTGCGCCGCAGCCTGGCCCCGGACGTCCCCGCCTACACCCTGGGGCTGCTCTTCCCCGAGGACCTGGGCGACGAGGCGGGACTGTCGGTGCAGACCGGCAAGCTTCCATTGACCAGCCTGGAAGTGCGCGACCCCACCGTGCTGCCGCGCGAGCAGTACACCTCGCAGTACCGCGGGGCGCTGGAAGGCATCGGCTTCCAGATGCTGGATTCCCGGGTGCAGGCGGAAGTGGTGACCTACCCGGGCGCGGAACGGCGCGGCAACGCCCTGGCCAACCTGATGACCGGCAACCGCCGGACCGTCAGTGAAGAGGTGCCCATCTTCGCCCCGGATCGCATTCCCCTGGGGTGGGACCGCCTGGCCCGCGTCCTGCGCAGCGACGACGACTTTCAGGCGGGCGTGGTGCCCCCCCGGGCAGAAGTGAAGATCCTGCCCATCTACCAGCGCGACTATACCGGCCGCTGGTGGCTGGAACTGCGCAACGGCCGCGACCAGGTGGTCTACCGGCAGTCTGGGGAGGGCATCCCGCCGGACACCTACACCTGGGATTGGGCATCGCTGGCGGCAGAGCAGTTGACTCCGGGATTCTACTACCTGACCTTCACCTTCGCCGGGGACCGGGGAGATTCCGAGCTGGTCTCGCGCAAGGCCTTCACCGTGGTGCACGAGCGCATCTCCACCCAGATTGACATTACCCGCGATCCACGCATCGGTGAGGTGGACGCGGACAAGTATATCCTGATACTTCGAGGCAAGGCCCCGGAGGGCGAAACTCCGGTGACGCCGGAACCGCCGCCGCAGGAACATGAAGAAGAAAAATGAAGCAACGAGGATACACGATGAAGAGGATGATCATATCGGTATTCATGGGATTGATATTGACAGGCGCCTTGTGGGCCCAGGCTCCGGATCCGGATTCCGCCGCCGTCCCGGATACCGCCCTGACGGCGCCGGACCAGGTCGGCGGAACGGAGACCGGCGAGCGCCGGCAATCGGTGACCGGAACCCAGATCTTCCGGGATCTGGCCAAGTTTCGCATTCCCCTGCTGGGCACCCTGTTCGTGGGACTGCTCCTGGGCATCTACCAGGGATATGTACTGACGTCGGAAACCCGCCGCGCCAAGCCCCTGGTGAAGACCGCGTTCGGCCGGATGTCCACACCGGAACTGGAGCGGGAACTGCAATCTCAGGCCGGCCGGAGCCGCCTGGGCAAGCTGTTGTGGCTGCTGCTCCAGTTGCACCGGGAGGACACCCAGAACGATGACGACTACCACAACGAGATCAATCTTACGGCCAAGGAGCGCCAGGAGGGCTTTCAAACCTTCCGCAACTGGATGACCTTCCTGGCCGACGCCGCCGGCGCCCTGGGGCTGCTGGGCACGGTCGTGGGCATCTACATGACCTTCTACGGCGGATCGCTGGACCCGGCCAAGATCCTGAACGGGATGGGGGTGGCCCTGTCCACCACCCTGGTGGGCCTGGTCATCAGCCTGATCTTGAACCTGGTGGCCACCTCGCTCAGCCATATGTTCGACCGGCAGATCGAAGTCTCCTATCGCAAGGCCGAGGAGCTCCGCTTTGCCCTGAAGGCGCGCGAGGCGCGACTGAACCTGGGCGCCGCCGCGGGGAGCCACCCATGATTTTGCGCCTGGTGGACGTGACGTTGATCGTGCTGTTCGGCTTCATGTGCATCTCCAAGATCGAGAGCCAGAAGAAGGTCGAGCTGCCGCAGTCCCGGGAGATCGAGCAGACGCCGCTCGATACCCTGGAAGCCGCGGCCGTCACCATTGACGCCGCGGGCCATTATTTCATCCAGGGACGCTATCTGCCCACTTCGCGCGACCAGGTGGAACTGTTTCTGAATCGCTACCACCAACGCTTTGCCCATACCACCGGGTTGCGGGTGCGTCTGCGGGCCGACCGCTCCGCCCCCATGGCCTCGGTCAAGTGGCTGGCGGAGGTCTGCGACCGCCTGGAATTGGAGCGAAGCCTGGAAGTCGTTCGCAAGGAAGATTAACTGCAGGAAGGCGATGGTCGGAAAAGGTGTCATACTGCGCCTGGTGGACGTAACCCTGATTGTGCTGTTCGGGTTCATCTCCATCACGGATATCCAGCAGAAGGTTCGCCTGGATCTGCCGGTCTCCGATCCCCACGCGACACAGAACCGGATCCTGGAGCTGCTGGAGATCGAGGTGCTGACAGAGCCGGGGCAGTTCGTGACCGAGCGCCGCCCGGCGGACGATCCGGCGGCGGCCGGGCAGTGGATTCCCATCCAGGTGCCGGTGTGGTACTACCGCGTGCAGTGGGATGACGCCGACGGCCCCAATGAAGCTACCGCCGCCCATCCCGGGGAGCTGGAAACGCTGCTGGGCCAACTGACGGCGCAGTATGTCCGGGTGGAGCAGGTGGCGCTGCTGCCTTCCGACGCTTCCCCCGTGGAAGGCACGGTGGCCGTGTACGATATCTGCCGCCGTCTGCGTCTGCCCCTGCCGGTGGTGGACCTGGCCGCGGAGGAGACTCCATGATCTGGGAAGAACCCGATCTGAGATACCAGAAGCGGGCCCGGCGAGTCGCCCTCCTCGGCGCCCTCTTCCTGATGGCTTTGCTGATGGGGCTCTTCACTCTGGTGCAGTTCGACTACGTGTCCACCATGCTGCCGGTCTACCGCGAGTACCAGTTGGAGCTGCGCAAACAGGCGCAACTGCAGAAAGAAACCGAAGAGGTCGAGACGGCGGAAGAGAGGACGGTCGAGGCGCCCGTGGAGGTTCCCCGGGAGGTGACTCGCAAGAGTCGGGAAACGGTGGCGCAGCGCAAGGCTTTGAGCCGCAATCTGGACCTGGGCTCCCGGACCGTGTCGCCGCAGGTATTGCCCACGGCGCAGGAGACGGGGCCAGCCCGCCGGGAAGTGACGGACGCGTTCGGCGGCAGCGCGCGGCAGCGCGGCAGTGGTACGGTTCCGGTGCGGCCGGGGCTTTCCGGGGGCCTGCAGGTCAGCGTGCCCGGAGGGGACGGGGAAGGCGGCACGGGTCGCGGACGGGAGGTCGGCGGAGGTTCCGGCCAACGCCGCGTGCGCAGCGGCGGGCTGGGAACCCCCGAACCGGGACCATCCGGCGGATTGGCCATGGTGGATCCGGAGTCGGGGCCGGGCCGGGAGCAGGGTGGAGACCGTCGCGGCGTGCCCGAACGGCCCGAGAAGTACGCTCCCACCAAGGGGGTGCCCATCAGCCCCATCATTGACTGGATCGAAAAGCACCAGAAGTCCATCCCGGTCACCCTGCGCACTCCGGAGAATCTGAACCAGATCGCCGGGGACGTGACCACCTGGGTGGAGTACACCGATCCGCAGGGACGCCGCTACATCCTCTACCTGTTGGGCCGGCGCAGCACGCCGCCGCAGTTGAACATCTTTGTGCGGCAGGACGGCGAGGGCACCCTGCTGCAAGACCTGGGCGCCAAGGGCGCCAGCGAAAGTTACAAGCATGGCCGGGTGGCGGGCGCCCCCGACAACCCCACCGTGCAACTGGAATTGCTGCCCCCGGGAGATCCCCGGGCCGGGCAGATGATGAGCGTCTTCACCGCGTGGTGGGCGCAAGTGGATAAATCCTCATGACGGCGCTTTTATGGCATATCGCATCCTCCATTTCCACCGGACAGGCACAGGACAACGGTTTGTGGTATTTCTCCTACTGGCGATTCTGGGCTGGCTGATATTCGGCTGCGGGTCGGGGCGGCCGCGCCGGGGTTCCAAAGCGGAGTCGGAACCCGGCATTTCCATCCTCGACACTTTAAAGGTGCCCACCGGAGTGGATACCTTGGTGGCGGTCTCCGCGGCGCTGGCCGCCAACCGGGTGATGGTCGGCGCGGTGGAGGAATCCCTGGCCACTGACCTCTACCAGCGGGGCCTGGAACAGTCCACCCAGGGCAAGCCGGTGTGGGACCTGTTGCGCCAGGGGATGAATTCCCCCGAGGAGCTGCCCCCGGAAGATACCTTGAAGAACATCGAGCTGTTCAACCAGGGCGTGGACCAGGCGGAACGGGCCGACAAGGTCCTGAAGGGCCATCCCAGCCGCCTGACGCCCGCGGAACTGCGGCAGTATCCGGAAGCCTTGCGCCACCGCGCCGCACAGTACTACGAACAGGCCCGAGACCTGTTCGAGCGGGCCCTGAAATATAATCCCTGGGACCTCTATGCCCGGGGGGAGCTGATCAATACCTATATGGCCTTGGGCGACCTGCAACTGTCGCTGGAAAACTATGACGAGGCCATCGCCGCCATCGAAAATTTCCTGGAGTTGGACGCCTCGCGCTATGATTACCGGGCGCTGCTGGGCGATGCCCACGCCGCCCGGGGCGACACCCTGCAGGCCCTGATCGAATACCGCCGGGCGGAGGATGCCCTGCTGGCCTGGGCGCCCACTCCGCTGGACCCGGCCGGGGACGTGGCCCGCGCCGGGCTGGACCCCCAGGAGTACCAGGATTGGATCGGGATCATCTACCGGCAGTGCACCGCGGAACTGGCCCTGGAACAGTCCGCCTCCGCCCTGGCGGAGCTGCACCGCCTGCTGGCCGCCAGCCGGCCGGAGTACCCTTCCGACAGCGCCTTCGCCCGCTACGCCTCCAATACCATTGACTGGCTGATGTGGGACGGGGGGGACATCCGGGCCGCCAGGCTGCGCAACCAGGTGTACGAGGCCGGCAACCAGGAGAACTGGGCGGAAGCCCGCCGCCTGGTCAGCCAGCTTCTGCCGCGGTTGGACCGGCGCGAGGCCCGTTTCGAGATTGAAAAGTACGCCGCCTCGGTGGATTTCTACCGCCTGGCGCTGCCCGATTCGGCCCTGCAGCGCATGCGCCGCCTGGTCAACGAGAGCGGCTTTGCGGAAATGGATGCCGATCTCGATTCCCTGATTGAGCTGCACGGCCCTGAAGGGTTCGCCGAAAAAATGGCCTGGCAGCGCGCCCAGGCCGGGGAAGAGGTCCGCGAACTGCTGGACCTCTACGGCGACATGTGCGTGACCTACGCCAACGAGGTGTTCGAGGCCCGGCTGGGGGACCGCAAGACCGCCTACATCTACTACTTCCAGGCGGCGCTGATCCCCTGGGATGGGCAGGCCTACGCTCTGTTCTGCCTGGCTGACCTGGCCCGCAACCAGGCCGACCGGGTGGTCCTGTACGGTGAATCCGCGCTGCGCCCGGAGCTGATTTCCGGGCTCAAGGTGGACAACCTGCGCAACCTCTACACTCTGCTGCTGAACGCCTATCGCCGACTGAACGACCGGCCCCATGCGCAGTACTACCTGAACCAGTTGACCGCCCTGCAGCAGCGGGCTCCGGAACAACCCAACCCGGAAGACAACCCGCAGACGAACCAGGGAAATGAGCCATGAAGATAAAACTGTGGATGCTGTTCGCCCTGGCGGCGGCGGTGACGCCGGCGGCCGCCCAGGAGGTCGTGGTCATGCCCTACCAGGTATACCACGCCATCGTCAAGGATCACACCCTGATCGAGGAGTTCCGCGCCGGGCAGTTCCTGGCGGCGGACCTGCGGATTGATTCCCTGGAGGTCATTGACGCCACCCGCAACGGGTTCGGCCAGGGCGACCTGATGGTGATCTACCCCAACAAGGACGTCATCCACCTGATGACAGTGGAGGAGCCGCTGCGCTCGTTCATGAACTCCTGGCGCTTCAATGCCAACCAGCAGTTCACTTCCCCCAATAAGCCCTCCACGGAAATCCTGAAGGACGCCAAGGAACTGGAAAGCGCCTACGCCGGGATGCTCACCTTCGTGCTGCAGGGGGTGGAGCTGTACTATCCCACGGAGGAAAACATCGAAGGCTTCTTCCGCCGGGACAAGGAGACCACCTTCATCGAGCTGTGGAACTTCAACCCCGACGAGCTGAAATACCGGGAGCCGATCAACATCAACCTGTCCGACACCCAGCAGGTGTACGACCTGCTCCAGGTGGTTTCCCGGGATACCGTCTTCATCGTGGATTCGACCCTGTACGATGCCATCTATATTTACAAGACCATCCATGACACGGTCTACGTGCCGGTGGAGAAGGATTAGGGGGGGGACTCTGGCTGCCGCGTGCCTGTCGGTTTGCCTGGTGTTGAGCGCCGCAGGCGCGCGGGCCCAGAGTAACGGGGTCGCCGGGGTTCCCGGCCTCTCCGGCATTCTGCCCCTGACGGCGGGCAGCGTCCTGGTGTATTGGCCGCCGGGATCCACCGCGCTGCGGCTGGTGGCGGAGGGCGCTTCCGGCAAGGCGGGCGTGCGGGCGGTCCGCACCGGTTCCGGATGGGCGGTGATGGAGGGCTTGCTGGCGGGGCAGGATTATCGCTTCCGCCTGACTGATGGGTACATTCTGGGTCCGGTGCGCTTTCACACCCACGGCGATCCGTACGTGGAATGGGGCTTCGTCCCCGCGCCGGCTCCCGGAGTGGGGGAGAGGGGCGCGGACGCTCCCCTGCTGCTGTCCCGGACGGAGATCACCAACGAACTGTACCTGCGCTACTGCCGCGAGGCGGGCGCGCCCTACCCCGAGGAGCCGAATTTCCGCGACGTGCGCGACTACCTGCAAAACTATCCCCACCACCCGGTGGTGAATGTTACCTGGCACGGCGCGGCCGGCTTCTGCGACTGGCTTTCCCGGACGCTGGGCCTGCCGCCCGGCAGCGTGCGCCTGCCCGCGGAAGCGGAATGGGAGCGCGCCGCCCGGGCCAGTTCCGGCCTCTATCCCTGGGGGGACGCCCGGCCGGACAAGACCCGGGCTCATTACGGGGACTCCCGGCCCGCTCGGGTGGGGAGTTATCCCGCCTCGCCCGACGGCCTCTGGGACCTGGCCGGCAACGTGTGGGAATGGTGCCGCGACTGGTACGTCCCGGAGGAACCCTCCGGCGCCGCCGGGGAACCGCTGTTCAAAGTGGTGCGCGGCGGCTCCTGGGCCGATCCTCCGGATATGTTGCGGATGGAGGCCCGGGGCAAGCTTTCCCCCGGCGTGGGGTTAAGCACCGTGGGATTCCGCGTGGCCCGGCCCCTGCCGGAAGGCTTTCCCGGCGCCGCCGCCGCCCTGATGGATGAAACCGGAAAGTAGTCCGATGATACCCAGATCCAACCGCAACCTCATGTGCGCCCTGCTCCTGGGCCTGGCAGGGACCCTGGCGCTGACCGCTCCGGCCGCCGCCCAGGCTCCGCCCGACAGCACCCTGGCCCCGAGCGATTCCCTGGAAACCGGCGCGCCGCCGGACTCGCTGTTTGAGTTTCCCGGGGGGGATTCCCTGGATCTACCCCTGCCTTTTCCGATGGAGACGGCTCCAGGCGACAGCGTCGCGGGGTACAGTCCCACACGGAACATGGTCCGGGTGCCCGGCGGGGACGCAAGCCGCCTGGCGGCTCTGCGGCTGGCAGTCAATGATGACGCCGCTCCTCCGCCGGAAGGGCTCTATAGCCCCGGCTTCCTGATGGACCGCACCGAGGTGACCAACCGCGAATTTGCCCGCTTCCTCTCGGCGGCGGATTCCAATGCCCGGCATTTCGATCGGCGCATGAGCCTCGTGGAAGTCGAGCCGGGCCGCTTCCAGGCCGCGGCGGAGCGGGCCGACTTCCCCGTGGCCTACGTGGACTGGTTCGGCGCCTTTGCCTACGCCGCCTGGGCGGGCAAGAGTCTGCCCACGGAAGAAGAGTGGATGCTGGCCGGGCTGGGGGGGCGGCCGGCGCCGGATTCCGGATATGTCTATCCCTGGGGGGATGATGCGGTGGATACCCTGAAGGCGAACGTCCTGCGCCGGGGAGGCTTTCCGGACTCCCGTACGGTGGCTTCCTACGCGCGGGGCGCTTCGCCGGAAGGGATTTACGACCTGAGCGGCAACGTGGCCGAATGGACCCTGACGGAAGAGGCGCAGCCCCTGCCCGGCGGCACGGAGCAGCGGCTGATCGTGGTCAAGGGAGGCAGCTTCCTGGATCCCCCCGAAAACGTGACTCTGACCGCCCGCGCCCTGCGCCACCCCAGGGAGCGGCTGGGCTCAGTGGGCTTCCGCTGCATTATCCGCCTCCAACCGGAGCCTTGACATGAGCGGCCCTCGCGCGCCGCGGCCGGCCCCGTGGGGCTTGGCCCTCCTGTGCCTGCTGACCCTCTCTCTCCCGGCGCAGGAGTACGACCGCGACCTGGATCTGGAGGCCGGGGTTCTGTCTGACCACGAAATTGAGCTGGAGTTCAAGCGTTCCCGGGAAGCGTTGATCCTGGAACGGATGCTCCCGGGCGAAAAGGTCTTCCGGCCGGTCGCCACGCTGGAGCCCGGGACCCGGCGCTACACGGATCGCGAGCTGCCCGCCAACGAACCGCTGCAGTACCGCCTGCGCCCCCGCGATGCCCGCAGCCTGTCCCAGTGGGGCCAGGCCATGTCCGTGACCATCGAAATTCCCGTGCCCCCGCCGCCGCGCCTGGAACGCCTGGGCGTGGATTCGCTGCGGGTGCTGGCCGACCTGCCGCCCGGCTGGACCGGCCGCGCGGTGGTGGAACGCCGCTTCGGCGGCCTCTACCGCCCCGTCGGCCGGATGGACGGTGCTGCGCCCCAGGCCGCCTTCGGAGGGCTGCCCACGGGCGCGTACCACGTCTTTCGCCTGCGCCTGGAAGGGCAACGCAACTCCGGGCCGCCTTCCCCGCCTGACAGCCTGTTGCTGGATTTCCCACCGCCCCGGGAGGTCCGGCTGACCCCCTTGAGCGACCGCGTCCTGCGGCTGGACTGGCGCCGCGCGCTCCCCTACCCGGTGGCCTGGGAGGTGGAGAAAAAATCCCCCGCCGGCGAAGAGATGTTTTCCGTGCCGGCAGGAGACAGCTCCTGGACCGATGACCGCGTCCCGTACGACGCCTACGCCTATTACCGGGTGCGCGCCCGCTGGGACGGCAACGCCAGCCCCTTCAGCGACCCGGTGACCTTCCACGTCAAGCTGGGCCCGGTGCGCGACCTGCGGCTGGACCCGGTGCGCGACCGCTTCGTCCACCTGGCCTGGCGCGACAGCCTGGGCCTGGCCGCCGCCTACCAGGTGCAGCGCGCCGCGCCGGGCGGGGACTTCGTCACCCGGGCCGTCCTGAGCGGCCGGGAACGGGCCTGGACTGACACCCTGGAAGCCCGCGGTGCGGCTTACCGCTACCGGATTGCCAGCAGCACCAGCGACGGACTGCTGATCTATTCGGAAACCGTCTGGGAGGAGGTCCCCCGGTTCCAGGAGGGGATGGTCTGGATCTCCGGGTCGGGGGAAGCGTCCGGGTTCTTCCTCGACGCCTCCGAAGTGACCGTGGCGCAGTACTTGGAATTCTGCCGGGAAACCCGCCGCGATCCTCCGCCCGACCCCCGCTTCCCCGGGCAGCCGGGCTACTGGGCTTACCCTTCGGCCATGCCCGCGGTGAACGTTTCCTGGCAGGACGCGGTGAATTTCTGCAACTGGCGCAGCGCCCGGCTGGGGCTGCGTCCCGCCTATGGCGATTCCGGCGAGGTCATTCCGGGCGCGGATGGCTTCCGTCTGCCCGGCCGCACTGAATTCGACCGGGCCCTGACGCAGTTCGGCGCCGCGGGCGGCAATTTCCTCGATTCCCCCGACGGCTGGGACTACCCCGCTCCGGCGGACACCACCCCCGCGGCCGCTTCGCACCTGCAGCACCTGCTGGGCAACGTGTGGGAATGGACCAGCGAGGCCGGCGGCCGCAGCACCCGGGTGATCCTGGGCGGGTCGTACTCCACGCCCCGGCGGCTGGCGGGCGAGGTGCCGGAATTCGCCTATCTGCCGGACTGGACCTCGCCCACCATCGGTTTTCGCTGCCTGCTGCCCGGGCCCGGCGGCGAGGCGGGAGTCATCGGGGCGGCAGCCGACAGCGTTGCCCCGCCGGCCCGGCCATAGAAAAGGGGCGCCGGTTCGGGCGCCCCTGGTTGGATGAGGTGATGGCTGTGCTGGTGTTGGTTCCCTCCCGTATTACACCAAGTGTAGCACACGCCTGTATAAAAAACCGTCGCTGCCGCCCGGGAACGCGGCTGCGCGACGGTGAAGATGGGGGGTGAGTGTGTCGTGGGGTACCATGGCGCCTCCGAACTATGGCCGCCTTTCCCTTCGCCGGCCTCACCCGCCTCCAACTGCAAAATCCACGCCACTCAATTTCCCGCTTGCCACTCCGGAAATTCGCAAATTATGCGGGCAAACTCTGCGCACCCCGTGCGGATTGCGCACCATCCTGCAATTGCAATTCTTGCGCGCTGCGGAGAGTGGAATCATTGTCGGAGCTGCATTTTTCATGTGTTACAGATAAAATTTTACGTTTGATATATGCAATTTACAATCTGATATCACTTCAGCACCACCGCCTTCTCCACCGCTGCCTCCCCTCCCGCCTTCAACCGCACCAGGTACACCCCCGAAGCCAGCCCTGACCCATCGAAGGTCACCGTGTGACTCCCCGCTTCCCTCCACCCGTCCACCAGCGTCGCCACCGCGCGGCCGGCCGTGTCGTAGACCCGTAAACTGACGTAGCTCGCCGCTCGCAGCTCGAAGCTCAAAGCTACCGTGGGGTTTCCCGGCTGTGGGGATAGCGAGAGATCCATCACCCGTTGCGAGCGGGGCTTTGTGTAGGGGGAGACGGACGTGTTCTGCAGGTTGCGCAGGAAGGTGACGCCGCCCTGTGCACCGGTGAAGAACGCATCCTGGTCGCCATCGGCATCAATATCGGCAAAGGATACTTTGAATCCGTGATAGCCATTGAAGTAATTAGTG
>QZKQ01000098.1 GCA_003599535.1 Candidatus Zixiibacteriota bacterium
TGGGCCTGGGCCGGAACGGTCAGAAGCAGGATTATCGTGAATAGGATGAGTGTGCGCATGGGCGATCTCCGGGAAGGGGATGCTCCAATATACGGAATCGTACCGGCTTTGTCAAGTGCAATTTTTTGCGGAAGGAGGGTTTTGCCGGGAAACGGGGAATGTGTATCCCCAGCCTTGAAAGGCTAGGCTACTCTCCTTCGACCCCCCTGCGGGGGTGAGGTGGCACCCACTTCAGTGGGTTGCAGGACAGTAGCCCAGCGATTCATCGCTGGGGGAGGGGCAAAAGAATGGCCACGACGGAGTGCGGCCCTCCGAAACTGGGCAAGACATAGCGTGCCCCTCCAATAACAAGAGGCGGCCACACTGGGCCGCCCCTGCCATACCCCATACCCCAGCCCCTATACCCCTTCTTGCATGATCCTCTCGATCACCCACCGGTCCGCCCGAGGGAAGGCGTAGTCGCGCAGCCCGGAAGGGCGGATCCACTTCCAATCGGCCACGCCCAGGGCCTGAGGTTCGCCGGATACCCAACGGCAGCGGAATACGTGTAGGGTGATGCGGAAATGACTGTAGGCGTGGTCCACCGCGGCGAACTTCTCCCCTACCTCCACCTCGATGGCCAACTCCTCGCGCAGTTCGCGGGCCAGGCACTCTTCGAGTGATTCGCCCGGTTCCTGCTTGCCGCCGGGGAATTCCCACAGCCCCCCCAGCAGCCCCTTCTCCGGCCGCCGAGTGATCAGAAGGTTCCCCCGGCCGTCGGAAATCAGCCCGGCGGTGACGTCGTGGTGCGGGATAGCCTTGCGGGGCCGGCGCGCGGGGATTTCCCGGGTGGCGCCTTCCTGGAAGGCTTGGCAGTCGGCGGTGACGGGACAGATCTCGCAGCGGGGGGTGCGGGGGATGCAGACCAGGGCACCCAGTTCCATGACCGCCTGGTTCCAGCGGCCCGGATCGGCGGGGTACAGGCAATCCCGCGCCGCTTGGCGGATCCGCGCCGCCCCGGCTCCGGAGGCGGGATCGTCGCGCAGGGCGATCCAGCGGGCCAACACCCGGCGGATGTTGGCATCCACCATGGGCACTGGACGGCCAAAAGCGAGGGAGGCCACCGCTGCGGCGGTGTATTCGCCCAGGCCGGGCAGCGTCATCAGGGTGTTATAATCTTCCGGCAGGCGGCCGTCGAAGCGTTCCACGACCGACCGGGCGGCGCGGTGCAGGTGCCGGGCTCGGGCGTAGTAGCCCATCCCTTCCCACGCCTTCAACACCTCGGACAGGTCCGCGGCGGCCAGAGCAGCCAGGTCGGGGAAACACTGGAGGAAGCGGTCGTAGTAAGGGATGACGGTTTCCACCTGGGTCTGCTGCAGCATGATTTCGCTGACCCAAACGGCGTAGGGATCGCGGGTGCGCCGCCAGGGGAGGTCGCGGCGGTGTTGGTTGTACCAGGCGAGGAGGTTGGCTTGGAGTCGGGGGAGGTGCATACACGGCTGATCTATAAGACAGAAGAATTACTGACGAGATCCCCGCCTGGAAATGAATTTCCGGGTTACCCCGCATCAGTCCAACCACGCAGTAGTCCCTGTGGGAAAGGACGTAAAAACATCCACTTCAGTGGATAGACACAAGGTAGCCCGGGAATTTATTCCCGGGCGAGGCAAAGTAATCTGGGCAAAAGGCGGGGTGCGTATTACGCCGAAGCCGCAGGTTTTGGCCTGCCCCGCCCCGTTACCCACCCCCACGCCTTGCGATACCCTCCGGTCCGGATGAAGCTGCGGTGCAGGAGAATCACCAGCACCGCGGCGCCCAGCAGCTCCAGCCGGCGGGGAACCAGTTCCCCGGCGGCGCCCAGCGCCGCCTGCACGTCCAGACCCAGCCAGGCGTACATCCCGTTCAGCAGCGCTCCCAGCAGCAGGCTCATGCCGGCGATGGTTACCAGGTACACGGCCAGGTACTTCTTCTCGAGGAATCGGGACAACAGAATCAGCGACCCGATGTTGGTGGCCGGACCCACCAGCAGGAAGACCAGGGCCGCGCCGGGGGAGAGCCCCTTCAGAATCAGCGCGGCGGCGATGGGCGTCGAAGCAGTGGCACAGATGTAGAGTGGCACCCCCATGACCAGCATGATGAGCATGGGGATCAGTCCCGCCCCCAGGGCGCCGGCGAAGAAATCGTCGGGGATGACCACCGCGATCAGGCCGGCCAACACGAAACTGAGCAGCAGCCACCCGGCCAGATCATTGAACATCTCGCCGAAGGCGTAGCGGGTCGCCTCCTGTAGTTTACCGTAACGGGGAGCCGCGCTTCGCGGGGAAGCCTCGGCGGCGCAGGCGCAGTGGCCGCCGTCGGCGCAGCCGTCGTCCGCCTCCGCTTCGTCATCGTCGCAGCAGTCGTCGTGGCAGGCTTCCGCAGCCTGGGCAACGGTGACCGGTTCGACAGGGACCGGATCATCCGGGCGGCGATCCAGAAGGTTGGCGCCGATTCCCGCTGCAATGGCGGTGAAGAATGCGGCTACCGGACGGAATACTGCCATCAGGGGGTCCAGCAGCGCAAAGCTGATGCCGATGGAGTCCACGCCGGTTTCGGGGGTGGAGATCAGGAAGGAGAGAGTCGCGCCGCGGCTGGCGCCTCCCCGGCGCAGGGCCAGGGCCGTGGGGATGACCGAGCAGGAGCAGAGCGGCAGGGGTACGCCAATCACACCGGCGTTGACCACGGAACGCAGGTTGCGCCCTCCGAAGTAGCGGGCGACCTTCTTCTGTGGCAGGAAAACGTGGATCAGTCCGGCCACGGCGAAACCGAAGAGCAGGTAGACGCTGGCTTCCGCCAGAACCTCACCGGTCTGTACCAATATATCGAGAAGGATATTCAGCATGGATTCCTATTCATCCTTGGCGTCGAACTGCATGGGCTCGTCCTCGCGGACGATGTCGGCGCCCAGTGATCTCAGTTTCTCCTCCACTCTTTCGTAGCCCCGGTCAATGTGGTACACCCGCGTCAGGTCGGTGCGGCCTTCCGCCGCCAGCCCGGCCAGGATGAGGCTGGCCGAGGCGCGCAGGTCGGTGGACATCACAGGTGCGCCCTTTAACTCTTTAACTCCGCGAACCACCGCCGTGTTGCCTTCCAGGCGGATGTCCGCCCCCAGGCGCATCAGTTCGGCGACGTGGGTGAAGCGATCCGTGTAGATGGTATCGGTGATGGCCGAGCTTCCGTTGGCCCGGGCCATCAGGGCGATCCACTGCGCCTGCATGTCGGTGGGGAAGCCGGGATAGGGCGCGGTACGCAAATCCACCGGCCGGGCCCGGCCTTCGGCCTGGATCCGCACCGATTCGGGTTGGACCTCCAGGGTGAATCCGGCCAATTCCAGAGCGTCCAGGACCGCGCCGAGGTGGTCGGAACGCAGGTTCTCCAGGGTGACGTCGCCGCCGGCCAGAGCCACGGCGCACAGGAAGGTACCGGCTTCGATGCGGTCGGGGATGTTGACGAACTCCACCGGGTGCAGGTAGTCCACCCCTTCGATCTGCAACACGTCGGTGCCCAGCCCCTGGATGCGCGCCCCCATAGCGTTCAGGTATTCCCCCAGGTATACGATCTCCGGTTCCCGGGCGGCATTCTCGATGACCGTGGTTCCCCTGGCCAGGACCGCGGCCATCAGCACGTTGCCGGTGGCGCCCACCGAGGAAATGGGAAAGACAATCCGGGCGCCGTGCAGCTCCCTGGCCTCGGCCACGATGTAGCCGCCTTGCAGTTCTATCTTCGCCCCCAGGCGTTCCATGCCCTTCAGGTGCAGATCCACCGGGCGGGGGCCCCAGGCGCAACCGCCGGGCAGGGAAACTCGCGCCCGGCCGAATCGCGCCAGCAGCGGCCCCAGGACGTACACCGAAGCCCTCATGGTCTTGACCAGCTCGTAAGGTGCTTCGCAGAAGGAGCAGTCGCTGGTGTCCAGGGTCATGAGGTTGCCG
Source organism: Candidatus Zixiibacteriota bacterium (assembly GCA_003599535.1). Classification (GTDB taxonomy): domain Bacteria; phylum Electryoneota; class B3-LCP; order B3-LCP; family B3-LCP; genus SURF-9. The sequence goes on from QZKQ01000098.1 coordinate 3,948, forward strand.
GCCAGGTCCACCCGGGCGCCGATGATGCGCAACAGATGGGCCATGGTGTGCACGTCCCGCAGGTGCGGCACGTTGCGGATGCGGTGGATGCCCGGCGCCAGGATAGCGGCGGCCATCAGGGGCAGCGAGGCGTTCTTGGCGCCCGACACCTTTATCTTGCCGTACAGCGGCTTTCCGCCGTGGATTACGAATTTGTCCATGGGTTGCGATCCCACTCTGGTTACTGCCGGAAATGAAGCGAAGCGCTTCCCGGCTGGAAAGACAACAGGTGAAGCGGCCGAATTTCAACGATTCCTGGCGGGAACCTGTAATGCTGGCCGGAACTTGAACTCTTTTAAATGTTATCCCGCGCCGCGCGGGCCGAATCCAACATCTCCCGGGCATTCAGCAGGGCGCCTTCCGAGATGCCGGTGGCGGCCAGCAGGGAAGCCAGTTCGCGGACGCGCTCTTCCTCCTCCAGCGGCACCACGGTGGCGGAACCGTCCACGCCGGAGCTCCGCACCGAAAGGTGGGCGTCTCCCAGGCAGGCGATCTGCGGCAGGTGAGTGACGACGATGACCTGGTGCGCCCGGGCCAGCTCCAGGAGCTGCCTTCCGACAAGGTGCGCCACCCGCCCGGACACCCCCTGGTCAATTTCGTCGAAGATCAGCGATTCCACCCGGTCCACGGAGGCCAGGGCGGTCTTCAGGGCCAGGAGGATGCGGCTCATCTCCCCGCCGGAAGCCACCTGGCGCAGCGGTTGGTGCGGCAGCTTGCCGTCTGGCGACAGGGTGAATTCCAGGCGATCCAGGCCGTCGGGATAGGGATTTTCGGTTTGCGGCGGAGCGAATTCCACCTGGAAATGGGCCCGCGGCATGTTGATGGCGGCCAGCCGTTCCTGAACCTGGCCCTGCAGCGCCTGGGCCGATTCCTGCCGGGCCCGGGAGAGAACCATTCCCGCCTCGATCAGCTCCTTTCGGCCCTGGACGATCCGCTCCTCGATGGCGCGGACCTCATCTTCCAGGCCGGCCAGTTCCCGCAACCGCCGCTCCAGGCCGGCGGCCACGTCGCACAGATCTTCCGGGCCGGTGGCCCAGCGCTTGCGGTAACCCAGCAGGGCCATGACCCGTTCGCGCAGCTCTTCCACGCGGGCGGGGTCGTGCCGGGTGTTCCGGCTGAAATCCAGCAGCGTGCGGTTGACTTCCGCCAGCACGGAACGGGCGTTGTCCAGTTCCGCTTCCCAGGCTTTCAGGGACTCGTCGAAGGGGTACAGGTCGGTCAGCCGGCGGGTGGCGTGGAGGACATTCTCCACCGCCGATCCGGGCGCCTCGTTCAGGCGGTCGCAGATTTCCTGACACACCTGGAAAATCCGCTCAGCGTTCTCCAGGCGCTTCAGTTCGGCTTCGACGGCTTCGATTTCCCCGGGCCGGGGATCCAACTCGTCCAATTCCTGCTTCTGCCGCTGTAGGACTTCCCAGCCCCCGCGGGAATCGTCCAGCCGGCGGCGCAGGTCTGCAGACGTCTCCCCCAGCGCCTTCAAGTCGGCGTATTTTTCCCGGTATGCTTGCAGCAGCTCGGGCCGGTGGGAATACTCGTCGAGAAATTCCATCTGGCGGGCACGGTCGAACAGGGCCACCACCTCGTGCTGGCCGTGCATGTCCAACAGCAGGTCGCCCAGGGCGCGGGATTGGGCCAGAGTGGCGGGGGTATCGTTGATGAAGAGGCGGGTGCGGCCGTTCTCGTGGAATTCGCGGCGCAGGAGGACAGGGAGTTCAGGGGCGAAGTCGTTTTCCGCCAGCCAGCGGCGGACGGCCTCGCTTTGCCGCAGGTCAAACTCGGCTTCGATCACCGCCCGGGCGGCCCCGGCGCGGATGGGAAAGCCGGTGCGGCGTTCCCCCAGCAGGAAACCGACCGCGTCCAGCAGCAGCGACTTGCCGGCGCCGGTTTCCCCGGTGATCACGTTCAGCCCCGGGGAAAATACCACCTCCGCGTGGGGCATGACGGTATAGTTCTCGACCTTCAGCCGGTTCAGCATGGATTACTGCCGGATGACTGCGACCTTGCCCACCTGGGCGCTGCCGTCGCTGGAATAAGCCAGCACCAGGTAGACGCCCGAACCCACCAATTCTCCCTTCATATTGCGGCCGTCCCATCCCATGTTCAGTTCGGTCAGCCCCAGGTGGCGGACCAGCAATCCGGAAGCGGTGAAGATCTTCAATTCCGTAGTCTCGTTCAGCCCCATGGGATCCAGTTGCATGCGCTCGGTGGTCCCTTCGCTCAGGTGTAAGGGGTTGGGCCACAGGGTGACGGAAGTGACCGCCTCGCCCATGCCCTTGTAGGGCGTCTTCACGCGCGCCAGGCCGGCTCCGGTGCCCAGGTAGGCGTACCCGTTCTTCGCGTCGAAGGCGATGGCCTGCACCGAACTGCTGGGCATCGGCGTAGGGTAGAATCCTTCCAGGTCGGTGTAGAATTGCAGCCAGGTGAAATTATCGGCGCCCAGGACGGCCACGCCGTTGGTGGTCCCGAACCACTTGTTGTTCTGCGGGTCCACCGTGATGCAGTTGACGTTCTGCCCCAGGGGAATGTAGAGATCCACCCCGGCCAGATTACTGACGTCTTCCTGCGGGTAAAAGTACTGCACCCCGGAAGGGGTACCGACCCAGACCAGCCCCTCCCGGTCGGTGGTAATAGCGGTGATGGAATCCGACGGAAGGTTGGGCAAATGGGCCCAGGAGTCGTCCCCGGTATTCAGCGGTGTTCCGTTGTCGTCCAGCACCCACAGGCCGGTGCTGTTGTTATTGGTGCCGCCGAACCACTTGTGTCCAAAGGTATCCAGCCCCAGCCGGTCAACATGGAAAGCCGAGAACTGGATGGGAGACCCGAACTGCTCGATGGTGGTGTAGGTCCAGTTGGGAAAAGCAACCGTATCCTGGATGAAATCCGCGGGGACAACGGCGATGGGATCGCTAACGGTGGTCACGACCTCGGCGTTGCCGATCCAGACGTTGCCTTGATCATCCGTCATCAAATCGCGGACCACCACGTAATTGGCCCCGGCGCCGGTCGCAGTGATGCCGAAGAGCCGGCCGGAAGCGGCGGAATAGTAGGCATGCGCCAGGACGGTATCCATCTCCTCGTCGTAATGAAACCAGCCCACGCCCCGCCCGTCGGATCCGACCCAGAGGTTGCCCTCCAAGTCCCGGGTCATGGCCTTGGGCATTGCCCAGAAGAAGCTGTCGCTGCTGACCGCGCCGCCGGGGGACCCGGGATAATCGTCGGGCCGCGAAAGATTAATCCAATGCTCCCCATCAAAATGGGACAGCACCCCGCTGGAAGATCCGGCCTTCTGTCCGGTCACCCACAACGACCCGTCCTGCTCCACGATGATGTCGGTGATGGCTTCCGCCAGGAGGCCTTCGGGAGAGTAAAAGCTCCATGTGCCGCCGGCCCAATGGCGCAAGCCGCCGTGGCGCGGACTCTCTTCCTGAAATCCGGCCCATAGCGTGCCGTCCGGGGCGGGTTCCAGGGACAAGCCCCGGGCCACCACCGAACCCAGGCGGGTGACTCCCAGTTGATCGTCGTTCAAGCGGTACATCCCCCCTCCCCGGCCGACGTAGAGGGTATCCTGGTGTTCCTTCAGCAGGGCGATGTTAACGAGCCCCTCAATCGGCAGCGGCTCGAACCCGGTGGCGGTCATGCGATTCAGTCCCAGGTAGGCGGACCCGGTGCCGGTCACTCCCACATAGAGCGTGTCGCGGAACACCCCCAGCGCGGAGACCTTGTTGGCGGACAGCCCCTGGTTCACGGTGTAGTTTTCCCACGCCGTGGGGGATTCCAGGTACGCCTGGCTCAGATCCCCCCGAGCCAGGCCAATGTCGGTGCCGGCCCACAGGCCGCCGTCATGCACCGCCAGGGCATTGACCGCCACGTCCTCCTGGAAACTCCCCAGCTTGCTGTACGTCCCCTGCACCAGGTACTTCCCCAAATCCGGGTAATACGCCAGGCGGCTGACGCCCACGTCCGTGGCCACGAAGACTTCGCCCTGGTGCTGGTACAGGGCGAACACCTGGAAGATTTGGCTGTTCTGCTTGAAATCGGGAATGCGCGTCACCTGCCCGGTCGCCAGGTGGAACACGTCCACATAGGCATTGCCCATCCCCAAAATAAGATTTCCGCGCCCGTCCAGGACCAGGGCGCGGATATCGTTGGAAGAAAGGCCGTCGGAGGTGGTGAAGGTTTGAAATGTTTCCGTGGATAGATCAAAGCGGAACAGACCACCGTTGGTGGCGCCCCACAGGTCCTGATCCACCCGCACCAGGTTGCGGACGGTGTGCACGGACGGGTAGGCGACCCACTCCGCGTTCTGTCCGGCGGCCAGGGCCGGTAGGCTTAAAACCAGGAGCGCCAGGAGGGATGGGGTGGTTTTCATTGGTTAGAGCTTCTCCCAGAGATCAGACATTTCGATGGCCGAAAGCGCGGCGTCCCATCCCTTATTACCCGCTTTCGTGCCCGCGCGTTCCAGGGCTTGCTCCAATGTATCGGTGGTCAGAACGCCGAAACTGACGGGAAGCTGGTACTGAAATCCGGCCTGGGCCACCCCCTTGGCCACTTCCGCGGCGATTAAATCGAAATGGGGGGTGCCGCCGCGAATGACGGCTCCCAGGCAGATGACGGCGTTGTAGCGTTCGCTGGCGGCCAGCCGGGCGGCGGTGGCGGGAATCTCAAACGATCCCGGCACCCACACCACGGTGACGGATCCCATGTCGGCGCCGTGGCGCAGCAGGCAGTCCATGGCGCCGTCCAGCAGTTTCTTGGAAATCAGTTCGTTGAAGCGAGACACCACCAAGGCGAACTTCTTGCCCCGGGCGTCCAGGTGCCCCTGCACGGTGCGCACGGCGTTCTCGGCGTCCGGGCGGGCGGGAGACTCGGAATTCATGATTTCTCCTTGCGGATGGCGAAGTCGTGTTGAATCATGTGCCCAAGCTTTTGCTGCTTGGTGCGGAGATACTTGGTATTGGCAGGATTGGGGGTAATCTCGATGGGCACCCGTTCCACGATCTCCAGGTGGTACCCCTGCAACCCGATGATCTTGCGGGGATTATTGGTCATCAGGCGGATGCGGCGCACGCCCAGGTCGGCCAGGATTTGGGCGCCGATGCCGTAATCGCGCAAGTCGGGCTTGAAGCCCAGCTCCAGGTTGGCCTCGACCGTGTCGTAGCCTTCGTCCTGCAGCTTGTAGGCCTTCAGCTTGTTTTCCAGGCCGATGCCGCGGCCTTCCTGGTTCATGTACAACAGCACTCCCTGGCCTTCCAGCTCGATCATTTCCATGGCCCGGGCGAGCTGTTCGCCACAATCGCAACGCATGGATCCGAAGGTGTCGCCGGTCAGGCACTGGGAATGCACCCGCACCAGGGTCGGCTCGTCCGGGGTAATGGTTCCCTTGACTAGGGCCAGGTGACTGACGTCATCCAGCAGGCTGCGGAAGTGGATCATCCGGAAGTGCCCGTGGGCGGTGGGGAAATCCACTTCCACTTCGCGCTCCACGAAGCGCTCGGTGCGGCGGCGGTACTCGATCAGGTCGCGGATGGAGATAATCTTCAGGGAGAAGCGCCGGGCGATCTCGCGCAGCTCCGGCAGGCGCGCCATGGACCCATCCTCGCTCATGATCTCGCACAGCACGCCCATCGGCGCCAGGCCGGCCAGCCGGGCCAGGTCCACCACCGCTTCGGTGTGGCCGGCGCGGCGCAGCACTCCGCCGTCGGCGGCGCGCAGGGGGAAGACGTGCCCCGGGCGGGCCAGGTCTTCCGGCTTGCTGTTGGCATCCAGGACGGTCAGGATGGTCTTGGTGCGATCCGCCGCCGAAACACCGGTGGTGGTCCCCCGCACCGCGTCAATACTGACGGTGAACTTGGTCCCGTGCAGGGCGGTGTTCTTGCCCACCATCATGTCCAGGCCGAGCTCGTCGGCGCGTTGGTTGATCATGGGCAGGCAGAACACGCCGCGGCCGTACTTGGTGATGAAGTTGATCGCCTCCGGCGTGACCCGCTCCGCGGCCATGATGAAATCGCCTTCGTTCTCCCGATCCTCGTCATCCACCACGATGAGAATGCGGCCCATGCGGATATCTTCGATGGCCTCTTCGATGGTATTCAGCCCACCGGCCGTTTCGGTTTGTTTCATGCTTTCACCACTTTTACCAAGGTTGCAGATTCATCTATTCAAAGCCCCACTCGTGCAGGGTATTTTCGTCCACTCCGCCCTCCCGCCGCCGCAGCAGGTTTTCCACGTACTTGGCCAGCACGTCCGCTTCCAGGTTAACCGCCTCGCCCGACCGCAGCTCGGCCAGGTAAGTGCGGCGCAGAGTTTCCGGGATCAGGGCGAAGGTGGCCTTCCCCCCCGGGATGGCCGCCACCGTCAGGCTGACCCCCTGCACCGCCAGGGATCCTTTCTCCACCACGTAAGGGCGCAGGGTTTCGGGGATCTCCACCACCAGGTCAGCCCCGGCGCCCCGAGGGATCACCTGCCGCACCACCCCGGTGGCGTCTACGTGGCCCTGCACCAGGTGGCCACCCAGGCGGTCGCCCAGCCGCAGGGCGCGTTCCAGGTGAACCTTGCCCCCTACCTGCTTGCCCCCGAGGGAACTGCGCCGCAGGGTTTCCGCGGAGGTCGAACAGCGGAAACTCCCGGCGTCGAAGCTTTCCACCGTGAGGCAAACCCCGTCCACGGCGATGCTCTCCCCCACCTGCAGCGGTTCGCCGGTGAAGCGGGCCGCGACGATGAAGGACCTGCCTTCCACTTCCGGGCGGACGGTGCGGATGGTCCCGATGGTTTCAATCAATCCGGTGAACATGGTTGTTAGCTGTTGGCTCTTCTCGTTTCTGCCGGGATTGAAGCGTAGAGGTTCCCGGCAGGGAGTCTTGATTGTATTAGTTACCGCGCCACCTCCACACCCGAATTTATTCCGGTGCGGGGGCAGAAGCCATCGGCTGCTTCGGTTCCAGCCACAAGGCCAGGTCGCGGCCGTACAGCTTTCGCCGGACGATCTCCAGCTCGTGGGCCTGGGCCACTTTCGTCACACCCAGGGGGCCGGTGCAGGCGATGCCGTCGCCGCCCACCAGGATGGGAGCCGTAACCAGGACGATCTCATCGTAGAGCCGCGTGCGCAGGAAACTGGCCAGCACCTGCGCTCCGCCTTCCACCAGCAGGTAGAGGATTCCTCTCCGGCCCAACTCGTCCAGCACCACCCCCAGGTCCAGATGGCCCTGCTCGTCCACCGGGGCCCACACCAGGTCGGCGCCCCGGGCTTTCAGCGCCTGGGCCCGGTCGTCCGGCGGGTAGGGCCGGGTGACCACGATAACGCGCCCGGATCCGCTTTCAAACAAAGTGGCGTCCGGGTTCAGGTTCAGGTTGGCGTCCAGCACCACGCGGACCGGATCGCGCCCCGGTACCAGCCGCACGGTCAGTTGCGGGTCGTCGGCCCGGGCGGTGTTGATGCCGATCATTACCGCGTCATTATCCGCTCGCAGGCGGTGGGCCAGGGTCAGACTGTCAGGGCAACTGATCCAGCGGGAATCCCCGCCGGCGGCGGCGATGCGCCCATCCAGGCTCTGGGCCCACTTCAGAGTCACCCAGGGGCGGCCCAGGCGGCGGTACTTCAGATAACCGCGGTTCAAATGGCGGGCGGGCTCTTCCAGCAGCGGGCCGTCCACCCGGATGCCGGCTTCCTGCAGTCGGATCAGGCCCTGGCCGTTGACCAGGGGATTGGGATCCCCGGAGGCGTACACCACCCGGCCGAGGCCGGCCTGGATCAGGGCCTGGGTGCAGGGCGGAGTTTTACCGTGATGACAGCAGGGTTCCAAGGTTACGTATAGAGTGGCTCCGCGGGCCGCTCCGGCGGGGATCCGGGCCAGCGCCTCCGCTTCGGCGTGCAGTCCGCCGTAGGCGAGATGGGCGCCCCGGGCGATCACCCGGCCGTCCCGCACGAGGACCGCCCCGACCCGGGGATTGGGGCTGGTATGCCCGATGCCCCGGCGGGCCTGGCGCAGGGCCAGGCGCATGAAGCGGAGATCTGTTTGTGCCTGTGCATCCACGAGAAAAGCCCCGAAAGGCAGAGGCCTCCGGGGCTAACGGGCGTAGCAGTCCAGCCGGGAGTAACTCCCGTCCGTCGCCTGCTCCCATCCGGACTTTTACCGTCGGCACCGGAATTTCACCGGTTCGGTTCCCCGAAGGGAACTCGCGGGCTGTAACCGCCGGTGGGGACTTCCACCCCGCCCCGTAGGCGACCTCAAGTGTATAGTTCTATAATATAGCGGATTTATCCCGCCAAGTCAAGCGAAATCCCGCCTCTCACGCTACAGATCCGACAGCGGCACGATGCGGCGGTCATCGGTCGAAACCCAGATTTCGTTCCCCAGGCAGGCAACCCCGGCCACGGCGCTATCCGCCAGGGCGGTTTCCCCCAGCACGTTCCAGCCCAGATCAAAGTGCACCAGGTAATCAGCCCCAGTGCTGTCGGAACTGAGCACGTGAATGGTATCCGCCTCGGAAGGGACGCAGGCCGCGCGGAAATCCGTCCGGCCGGGCACCAGGATCGTATCCTGCGCCTCGCCCAGGGTCAACGCCTGCCCGTCGAAAGGATGGACGTACACGGTGCCGTCCTCATCCCATAGCAGGGCATACTGGCTGCCGCCGGGCAGCGCCACCAGGGCGCCGGGTTGATGCGCCACTACCGCGCCGGATAGCAAGATGCGATTCACCAGGTCCCCGGTGGGGGTCACCTTGGAGATCAACCCGCTCTGCGACAGCAGGTACAAGTAGGCGCTGTCGGCGCTCAGGGAGATATACCCCTGGCTGTTCATCTGCAGATTGAAGGAAGCCACCGGCTGGCCCTGGAGGTCGAAGCTGTAAAGGTATACCCGGTCACCCGACCCTTCGTTCCAATCATAATTGGTCACATAGAGCCGTTCCCCCAGCGCCGCCAGATCGTTGTAGGGATCATCGCCGATAAAGGCGGGCCGGGACCCCAGCAGATCATCTTCGTCCTCGCAGCCCCACAGCGCGAAGATCAGCAGGGGAAGCAGGGCCATCCATAAATATCTTTTCATGCGGACTCCCGATGGTTGACGTTCGCGGCCGGTCGTCCAGCCGTCACTTCAATAATAATATACGGCTGGAAGTGACCGATCCGTCAATCGTCATCCGCAAAAGATAGATACCGCTGGGCATATTCTTGGCGTCCCAGGGCAGGCTGTACTGGTTGAAAGGCTCGTCGGGGAGGCGGAACTCGGTGACCTTCCGGCCCCGCACGTCGTAGACCCCCCCGGTGATGCGCCGGGGGTAGCCGACGTTGGGCAGGGTGAAATGGAGCCCTCCGCTGCCGTTGTACGGGTTGGGATAAACCACCAGGCCGGGATCCAGGTCCAGAGGGGGATTGACCTGGTAAATCTCCGGGGGGTGATGATAACCCAGGTCCACCGGGCCGGCGTCCAGCGCCTGGGAGACCACGGCCGTCAGGCTGTCAGCGCCGGCCTGGACGGCGCTGCGGGATCCGGCGTCAATGGCGGGGCTGCCCGGCAACAGGTCGAAAGCCAGGTTCCAGGGATCTTCGAACAGTGGATCGGCGAAGAAGGTGCCTTCTCCGGTCTGCGAATTGAGGCTGTCCCCTTTCAGCACGAACTGGTTCACGGTCCAGGTCAAACCTCCCTGTCCCCATTCGTCGCACCCCCAGATGACCACCTGGCTGCCGGAATCGGGCCCCCAGAACAGGTTATGGCTGTAGATGCTGGTGGTATCCTCGGCGGTTTTTTCCTGGACCTCGAAGAGCGGACCGGGATCGGGGCGGGCGAAGATATTGTCCCTGACCTCGGAAGCACCGCTGGGAATACAGTATTCTGATCCGGTCCCGTTGTACACCATGACGGCCGGTCCGGCGTTGTTCCAGAAGGTGTTGTTCATCACCCGGTTGCCCAGTCCACAGTAGTAGGTCACCGCGCCGACCGGTTCGATGGCGTAACTATTGTGATAGAAGAGGTTGAATGCCACCTCATTTTCCGAGGAGTGCTTCAACCGGACGGCGGCTTCCGCGGCGTCGCTGAAGACGTTGTGGGCGATGTAGTTGCCCCGGTTGTTCTCTTCTTCCAGCACCGCTTCCCAGCCTTCCGAAAAGACCCCCATCTCGACATCATAGAAGAAATTGCGGAGAAAGACGCCGTAATCGCCGAAGGTGCGGATGGCGGCGCCGTGCGCGGTGGTGTCCATGTAGGCCTGAGTCATGTGAAGGCCTTCGATCCAGAGGTAATCGTGTTCCGGGTAAATCCAGAAGCACTGGTCATAACGGGCCTTGACCAGGGCGGGCCCGTCGCCGGCGCCCAGAATGGTGATATAGTAGATTACGCCGTCAGTGCTGTCCACTCCGGAACGGACCGTGTGAACGCTCTCGTAGTAGGCTCCCTGGTGCACCAGGACGGTATCCCCGGGCCAGGCGTTATCCACGCCCTGTTGAAGGGTGCGGAAGGGATTCCAGGCCGATCCGGTGCCTCCGTTGGAGGCGTCCGACCGGACGTGCCATTGGCGGGCCGAAACCGGCGAGGGCAGGCTCAGCCAGGCGAAGAAGCAGCACAGCAGGAGGAATGCCGCAGGGCCGGCGACGTACACAGACCTGTTACTCATGGCGACGACCTCCAAAAAAGTGTGGCAGATGTGGAAGGGGCACGGGGATCAGGCCGGGTCAAGGCCCTGGGCCAGGCAGTACAGGCGGTAGAGTTCCATGAAGTGAGGCGGACATCCCGGCAGATGGTGAGCGGTATCCATCCCCTCAAAATATTTAATGAAGAGATCGAGGGCGCAGTTCCCGTAGCACCAGACCAATCCGGGTTCTTCCTTCAGGGCGGGCCGTTCTATTTGTCCCCGCGCGCCCAGGATGATGGTGGCGGGATCCTCCCGCAATTTGCCGGCGGCGTGCAGCCGGTCCAGAGCATGGCGCAACGACGACTGACATCCCACGCAGGCCCCGCGGACCAGGACGTCAATCCCGGGGTAGGCTTCCTGGGAGGACAACACCGGGCGGCGCAGGTGGCGGCGGATGGTTTCCGGGGAGGTGCCGATGAGGTGCATATCCTCCAACCGGGCCACTCCCAGGCCTTCGGCCGCGGCCATGCGGATCATGGCCACTTCGGTGGTATCAAGGCCCATCAGGTAGGCGCCCAGGGCGTCGGCGGCCACCACGTCGGCGGAGGCTACCAGGGTGTTGAAGTCCTGCACCGGCGTGCCGCAGATGGGCGCCTGCCCCTCCATGGCCCACAGGCCGTCAATCAGTGTCAGGTCGGGTTTGACCAGGTAGAGGTAATCCACCAGAAAACGGTGCAGGTCCTCGCGGTGATGCTTCAGGCGGAAGTGCTCCGGCACCAGCCCGAAGAGGTTCTTGATGCCCAGCGACACCCCGGTATGCATGTGGAATTTCAGCTTGGGCAGGTTGATCAGCACCTCGTAGCGGCGCAGGACGTCGGGCACCGGGACGGCGGAGCACAATCGCGCGTGGGGGTTCTCCTCCCAAGTCTCGGGAGATTCGTCGAAGTACACGAAGTGCGCCTTGACCGCGGCCAGATGCTCCCCCAGGTTCAGAAGCCGTTCCCCGGCCCGGCAGGAGAGCCCGATGCCGGGCTTGTCTCCCAGGCCGATTTCGCGGGCGCCGGCTTCGCGGCAGAGGCGCAGCAGGGAGATGATCACCCGGGGGTCGGTGGTGGTGACGGGGAGTTGCGGGTGAGGCCGCACCAGGTTGGGCTTGATCAGCACGGAACGGCCGCGCACCAGCCGGGCCAGCTCTTCGCCGCCGGCCGCCTGCAGCACCATGTCCTGGACCACGGCCAGGGCGCGCTCGTCGTACTGCGCGGGACTGCCGGGGACTTCCGGCCGGTGAATTACCCGAACCCTGGGGCGCTGGGACATGGTGGCTTCCTAATAGACGATGGCCATGGCCGCGGCAATCCAGAGCACCACCGACAGGACCAGGGGCCGGTCGGTCAGCAGCACCACCTCGGGGCGGCCGCCCAGGTTGCGCTGGTACACGAGGTAGAGATAGCGGAAGATGCCGTAGATGACGAAGGGCACCGTCAGGATCAGGTTGTGTGTGCGGAATTTTTCCACCGTCTCGGGATCCACGGTGTATAGCACGTAACTGATGATGGTGCAGGCGGTGGCGATGGATATCATCTGGTCCAGGAAGCGGTCGCCGTATTCCAGCAGGATGGCGCGGTGGCCGGCGGCCCCCTGACCCAGTTCCACAATTTCATTGCGCCGCTTGGCCAGGATCAGGAACAGGGACAGGAAGATGGTGCAGGCCAGCAGCCAGCGGGAAATCATGACGTCCAGAACGAGGGCGCCGGAAATGGCCCGCAGGACGAATCCCGCGGAAATAATCAGGATGTCCACCACCACCAGGTGCTTAAGCTTCAGGGAATAAGCCAGCATCATGACCCAGTAGAAGGCCAGCACCTGACCGAAACGGACGTTCAGGGTGAAGGCCAGGGCCAGGGATCCCACGGCCAGCAGCAGGCTGACCCATACCGCCAGTTTCACGCTCAGGCGGCCCGCAGGCAACGGACGCAGCCGTTTGACGGGGTGGAGACGATCCCTCTCCAGATCCTGAATGTCGTTGATCAGATACACCGAACTGGCATTCAGGCTGAAGGCCACAAAAGCCAGCAAACTGGTGAGCAGAGCCGGGAGGTGGAAAAACTGCTGGGCGAACACCAATCCGGCAAAAATAACGACGTTCTTGGTCCACTGTTTCGGCCTCAGGGCCGCAAGCAGGGCACTGATCATTCCGCTATCCTCCTGTTTTGCCTATAATATATGGTGCGGCAAGCGCGAAAGCAAGCAGTTTCTGAAGTGGATGAAACCGGACTTCCCCGGGAGAGAGACAACCGGGCCGCGGCATTGTGATGGATGCATCAATTTTTGTTACCCGGCGGACAAGAAAAGACGACCCATACCGCTGGCACACCGGACCGGGCCTCGCATCAACGCTATCATACTACGATTATAGCGCGTGTTTGTTATAATTATAACCATACAAAAGGGGCTAAGAGATGTTGAATATTCTACAAATCCGCTATGAATACGCACAATTCCAGTCTCCAAAGGGAAAATAGCGATTCTACTGCCATTGCCGCCGCAAGAAGGCCGGCAGACGCTTGGTTATTTGCATTTGCCGGCGGTGCGCAAATTGCATAATAATTTGTTATTACAGCAATAACAAATTATTCTAACAGCAAAAGATTGAGAAATATTTCTCAAGAAAGTACTTGACTCCACTGGTATCACATGTTATCTTATTAACAGCCCTTGCGTGATAATTCACATGAGCGGCCGGCTTTTATCCGCATTTCTTCGACTGGAAGGAGAGTCACTCGTGGCTGTGCGAAATCACCCCCTGGCGGAGGACCGCAGACCCGGAATGGTCACCCGCAAGGAGAGCGAACTGCGGGCGGAATTCCTGAAGCAGGTGCTGGACATCCCCGGCGGGGAGAAGATCAACCGCTGCATCCAGTGCGGGACCTGTTCGGCTTCCTGCCCCGTGTCCTATGCCATGGACTACCAGCCGCGGGAACTGATCGGCCTGTTCCGCGCCGGATTGATCGAGCACATCCTGCGCTCCCGGACCATCTGGATCTGCGCCTCCTGCTACCAGTGTTCCTCGCGCTGCCCCATGGGCATCAAGGTCACGGACTTGATGTACGCCCTGAAGCGGCTGGCCATGGACCAGAAGATCTATCCCGACAAGTTCCCCGTGCACGTGTTGTCCCGCAAGTTCGTGGACAACGTCAACCGCTTCGGCCGCAATTTCGAGATCGGCCTGATGATGCAGTTCTACCTGAAAACCGATCCGGTGCGCCTGGTGCGCATGGCGCCGCTGGGCCTGCGCATGATGAAGCTGGGCCGGATCAGCCTGATGCCCAAGCGCATCAAGGCTATTGAAGACATCCGCAGGATCATTGCCAAGGCCGAGACCTTCGTGCTGCCGCGGGAGACTCGCCGCAAGGAATACACCGAAGGGATGATCGGGTACCGCGCCGTGGACGGCGGCATCATCACGGAAAAGCCTTAGAGTCCCACCATGAATTATACCTACTATCCCGGGTGCAGCCTGGAAGCTTCGGCTGATTCCTACGACAAATCGCTGAAGAGCGTCTTCTCCTCCCTGGGCTTGGGCCTGCAGGAACTGGAAGACTGGAACTGCTGCGGAGCCACCGCCTATATGTCGGTCAAGGAGACCGTTTCCCTGACTATTTCCGCGCGCAACCTGGCCCTGGCCGAAAAGAACGGGCTGGACATCGTAGCCCCGTGCAGCGCCTGCTACACCGTGCTGGCCAAGACCCACAAGATCATCGCTGAAAATCCGGAACTGCACGACTGCGTCAATTCCGCCCTGGGCGAGGTGGGCTTGTCCTACAACCTGGGCTGCCGGGTGCGCCATCCCCTTGACGTGCTGGTCAACGACGTGGGGATCGCCCGCCTCGCCGCCCAGGCCAGGGTCTCCCTGCAGGGTTTGAAGATCGCCCAGTACTACGGCTGCCAGATCGTGCGCCCCTACGCCACCTTCGACGACGCGGAAAATCCCGTCACCATGGACAACCTGTTCGGCGCCCTGGGGGCGGAATCGGTATACTACCCCAACAAGGTGCGCTGCTGCGGCGGCATGCTCATGTTCACCTTCACCGACGTGGCCCTGAAGCTGACCGACGAGCTGCTGCGCTGCGCCCAGGAGAACGGCGCCGACCTGATCCTGACCACCTGCCCCATGTGCCAGACCAACCTGGACATGCACATGCAGGAGATCAAGGAAAGCTACGGCCGTTCCTACACCATTCCGACCCTGTTCTTCACCGAGCTGCTGGGCGTGGCCCTGGGGCACGGCATCGCCGAAATGGGCCTTGACCGGCACATGGTCCCCATAAGCGATTCCACCCGCAAGCTTCTGGAGACGAAGAAATGACCAACGGCAAGACTTCCGCCGAACGCATCGGCTTCTACATCTGCCACTGCGGGGTCAACATTTCCACCACTGTGGACGTGACCCGGGTGCGCGACGCCATGGCCCGGATTCCGGACGTGGTCATTTCCCGGGATTACAAGTTCATGTGCTCCAACGCCGGACAGGACCTGATCAAGGATGACATCCGCAACCTGAACCTCACCCGGGTGGTGGTGGCGGCCTGTTCGCCACTGATGCACGAGCCGACATTCCGCGCCGCCTGCGAGGACGCCGGCCTGAACCGATACCTGTTCCAGATGTCCAATATCCGCGAACACTGCTCCTGGGTGCACGAGGACCGGGCCGCGGCCACCGAGAAGGCCACCGACCTGGCCCGCGCCGCGGTGTACCGGGTGCGGCTGCACGAGCCCATGCAGGTTTCCCGGGTGCCCATCAATCCCACCACGCTGATCCTGGGCGGGGGCATCGCCGGCATCCAGGCGGCCCTGGAAATCGCCAACGCCGGCAGCCCGGTATACCTGGTGGAACGCGAGCCGACCATCGGCGGGAACATGGCCTACTTCGACAAAACCTTCCCCACCCTGGACTGTTCCGCCTGCATCCTGACTCCCAAGATGGTGAATGTGGGGCAGAAGAAGAACATCAGCCTGCTCACCTGGTCGGAAGTGATGAACGTCTCCGGCTTCATCGGCAACTTCAAGGTGAAGATCCGCAAGAAGGCCCGTTACGTGGATACCGATAAATGCACCGGCTGCGGCCAGTGCTGGTCGCACTGCCCCTCGGTGCGGATTCCCCATCGCCGCACCATCATGCTGGGGCCCAAACTAGTCATCAACCAGGTGCGCAAGGATCCCGGCAGGCTGATTGGGTAAAGAATCATGACGCTGCGTGCAGTACAAGCCTTGCTGGAGGCGCGGACGGTGGCCGGCCAGCGCTTCCTCGACGAAGTCACCATCGAGACGGCGGGGGCGGCCGACCTGATGAGCGACGTGCTGGCCTATTCCCGTTCCGGCACCCTGCTGTTGACCGGCCTGGCCAGCGCCCAGTCCCTCTCCACCGCCGACATCGCCGATATGAAGGCCATTATTTACGTGCGCGGCAAGCAGCCCCCCGCCGAGGTCGTGGCCCAGGCAGAGGCGCGCGGCATTCCGCTGCTGTGCACCACGTTGGGGATGTTCGAATGCTGCGGCCGCCTCTACCAGGCCGGCGTAAAGGACGACGGCGATGCCAGCCTGCGACGCTGAAGGAACGGGAAAGCCGCTGCTCCGCCAGGGCTACGCGGTGCAGGGCGGCGATTTCCTGGCCGGCGGGACCGTCTCCACCCGGATCAAGGACCTGCTGAAGGAGATCGGCCTGTCTCCCGCCCTCATCCGGCGCGCGGCCATTTGCTGCTACGAAGCCGAGATGAACGTGGTGATGTACGCCCGGCAGGGGACCATGACGGTGGAAATTCACCCCCGCGAGCTGGTCATCCGGGTCGAAGATGAAGGCCCGGGCATCCCCGACGTGGAGCTGGCCATGCAGGAAGGCTATTCCACGGCCACCGATTTCATGCGCTCGCGCGGTTTCGGCGCGGGCATGGGGCTGCCCAACATCCGGCGCAACGCCGACCTCCTGGAGATCGAATCCGTGGTCGGCCGGGGCACCAGCCTGCGCGCCGTCATCCGTCTGGTATAACCGGAATGCACCATGCGTTCCCCCACGCTCAGAATCCTTCCCGAACGATGCGACGGCAAGATGCACTGCCTGCGGATCTGCCCCACCCAGGCTATCCGCATCCGGGGGGGGAAGGCCGTGATCCTGGAGGACCGGTGCGTGGAATGCGGCCGCTGTCTGCAGGTCTGCCCCCACCAGGCGGTGGTCCCCCAGACGGAGGTATTCGCCGACCTGGAACGCCTGGCTTACCGGGTGGCGGTCCCGGCCCCTTCCCTGTTCGCACAGTTCCCCCGGGAATATTCCCCCGAGGAGATCCTGCAAGCGCTGTCCCGCATCGGCTTCCACGAGGCGGTGGACACTACCCAGGCCTGCGAATGGGTCAGTTGGGCCCTGCGCGAATTCCTCCGGGAATACCGCGGCCCCAAACCACTGATCTCCAGCTTCTGCCCGGTGGTGGTGCGGCTGATCCAGATCCGCTACCCATCCCTGATTGACCAATTAATCCCGCTGAAAGGTCCGGAAGAGGTGGCGGTGGAAGCCCTGCGGTCGAAGCAGGGCGCTGATTCGAAACGGCCCCGGGATTTCAGCGCCATCTACCTGACGCCCTGCCCGGCGCGGGTGCCTCGGCCGGACGAGGGGGGTGGCGAAAATCCCGTCCTGGCCGGAGCCGTCTCCATCCGCGATCTGTACAACCCGCTGCTGACCTTCCTGAACCACCAGCCGGACGCCTACCGCTGGCCCATGCCGGCGATGGGCCGGGGCTTGCAGTGGGCTCGACGGGGAGGCACCGGAACGGCCCTGCAGGGGGAGCTGTGGATCAACGCCTCAGGGATCAACGAGGTCATCCTGGTGCTGGAAGACATCGAATCGGGCAAGCTGCGGGACACGGATTACGTCGAGCTGTGGAGCTGCCGGGGAGGCTGCATCAGCGGTCCGCTGGTGGTGGAAAACTTCTACCTGGCCTATCACAAGCTGATGCTGCTGGAGCAGCGCAAGATGCAGGCGCCTCCCCTGAACATGGAACAACTCCGCAAATGGTATCAGCAGGGCCGGTTCACGGTCGAACACCGGCCCAGGGCGGTGGCTCCGCCCGGGACAGAGACCGACTTGGCCGAGGCCATCGCCCGGCGGCGGGCCCGGGAGCAGGCGCAGAGCCTCTTCCCCATGATCAACTGCGGGCTGTGCGGCGCCCCGGACTGCCAGACCCTGGCCGACGATGTGGCCCGCGGACAGGCCGCCGTCGAATACTGCGTCTTCCACGACCGCGGCCACCTGCAGGAACTGAAGGACATCTACAGGCTCCCCGGCCGGCCGGAGGAGCGCTGATATACGCGAGGACCGACGCGTCAGTCATGACGTCACATTACCTCAATGGGTGGAATTGTCACATGGTCGCATTAAAACACATCATTGATGAATTGGGGCTGAAGGTCTACTGCTGCCGGGACACCCTGGATCGCCCCATCATCGGAGGGTACAGCGGAGATCTGCTCTCCGACGTCATGGCCCATTCGCACGCGGGGGAAATCTGGATCACCATCCAGACGCACCCCAACATCATCGCCGTGGCCTCGCTGAAGGAGTTGGGCGCCATCCTGCTGGCCAATGGGCGGGCCCCGCTGCCGGAAACGTTGGAGAAGGCCGAGATGGAGCGCATCTCCGTCCTGGGCAGCCCGCTGCCCGCCTTCGAACTGGCGGCGCGCCTGAGCCGGCTGTTTTGACCGGCCCGTGCTCCGGCGCATTACCGCAGATCTTCACCTCCACACCTGCCTGTCGCCCTGCGCCGACCTGCTGATGTCGCCCCGAGCCGTCGCGGAGCGGTCGGCCCAACTGGGATTGGAACTGATCGCCGTCTGCGATCACAACAGCGCCGAAAACGCCGCGGCCGCCATCCGGGCAGGCCGCCGGTACGGCGTGGAAGTGATTCCCGGCATGGAAATCACCAGCCGGGAAGAAGCGCACCTCCTGGGCCTGTTCCCTTCCGTGGATGCCGCCCTGGAAGTGCAGGAGGTGATTCACGGGGCGCTGCCGTGGGAAAATGATCCCGATAAATTCGGGCAGCAAATCGTGGCGGATGACCAGGACAACGTGGAGGCCTTCAATCCCCGCCTGCTCCTCGGCGCCACCACCCTGAGCGTCGAGGAAGTCGTCGGACTCATCCGCCGGGCGGAAGGGCTGGCGATCGCTTCGCACATTGACCGCGGGGAGTACAGCATCATCAGCCAGTTGGGCTTCCTCCCCCCCACCCTGCGCCTGGACGCTCTGGAAGTCAGCTACGTGCTGGGGTTGCGGCGCGGCCGGGAAATCTACGGTAAGTATGGACTGCCGCTGGTCTGTTCTTCCGATGCTCACGCCCCGGAGGAGATCGGCCGGGGCGGCCTCCAGATCGAATGCGCCGCGGCCGGCTTCAAGGAACTGCGGCTGGCGCTGGCCGGGGAGAGCGGGCGCAGGATCGTGGCACCGGAATAACTCAGCACCACACATGGACGACCTGTCTTTACATATACTGGACCTGGCGGAGAATTCGGTGGAAGCCGGAGCCACCCGCATCGGCATAAGCGTGCACGAAGCGCCGGCCGATAACCGCCTGACCATCGAAGTGGTGGACAACGGCCGAGGCATGGATGCGGAATCGGCGGCCCGGGCGCTGGACCCCTTCTTCACCACCAAACCCCGGAAGAAACCGATAGGCCTGGGGCTCCCCTTCTTCGCCCAGGCCGCCCGCCAGGCCGGCGGCGAGCTGCAGCTGCAGTCCCTGCCGGGAGGCGGCACCCGAGTGCTCGCCACCATGGAATACGACCACTTGGACCGCAAGCCCCTGGGGGACATGATCGCGACCGTCATGACCCTGGCCTTCGCCCGGCCGGATCTGGACATTCATTACGTACACACCGTCGGGTCGCAGGAATTCACCCTGGACACCGGCGAATTGAAACGGGCCTTGGGCGACCGCACCCTGAGTTCGGCGCATGCCATCCGGACCCTGAAGCAAGAGCTGATCCGGGGCGAATTGAGGCTCTATCTGTAGTGGAGGTTTGACGATATGGCACTGACGGCGCAAGAGGTCATGCAGCGGTGGGATTTCCAGCGGGATTGCCTGATCGAAATGCTGCATGACGTCCAATCCGAATATCATTACCTGCCCCGGGAGGTGGTGGAAGGCCTGTCCCATGGTCTGAAGGTGTCCGTGCCCCAGATCCTGGAGGTGGCCACCTTCTACAACGCCTTCAGCCTCACCCCCAAGGGCCAGGCCAAGTTCAATTTGGTCATCTGCAACGGCACCCTGTGCTACGCCAGGCAGGCGCCGCTGATCATCGAACAATTCGAGTCGGAGCTGGGCCTCAAGGTCGGCGGGATGACTCCGGACGGCATCTTCGGGCTGGAAGAATCGGCCTGCCTGGGGGTCTGCGGCCTGGCCCCGGTGATGATCATCAACGGCGAGGAAGTCGTGGGCAGAATCTCCCAGGATCGTATCCCCAAGCTGATTTCCGAACTGCGCGGCCGCGCCGAGAGGGAGAAGCACAAGCCCCGGCAGGAAGACTGATCAAAATGAGGCTCACGCCATGCCCAAACTGACCATCCAGGATCTGGCCCGCGTGCGCAATGAGGCGCGCCAGCACATCGCCCTGCGGGAGGGTGGGGAATACCGGGCCCGGATTACGGTGCACATGGGCACTTGCGGGATCGCCGCCGGGGCCCGCGACATCATGAAAACGGTGCTGGAAGAAATCGAGAAAGCCGGCGCCGCCGACCTCCTGGTGACCACCAGCGGTTGCGGCGGCCTGTGCAGCCACGAACCCATGGCCACGGTGGAGCTGACGGGGGAAACCCCGGTCAAGTACATCGATCTGGATCCGGAGAAAACCCGCCGGATCTTCCGCGATCACATGATGGAAGGCCATCCCGTGCTCGAGTACGCCCTGGCCGAAGGCAGCGAAAGAAGAGGCTAACAGGAGCATCCATGCCATACCGACTTCATGTCCTCGTCTGCAGCGGACAGAACTGCGTGGAGAAGGAATCCCAGGAAGTGCTGAAAGCCTTCCAGGCGGAGGTGGAAAAGCAGAACCTGGCCGAAGAAGTCCAGGTGGTGGCCACCGGCTGCCACGCCCTGTGCGGCCGGGGACCGGTGGTCCTGGTGCAGCCCGGGGAGATCTTCTACGTCCGGGTCAAGGCTGCCGACGTCCCCCATATCGTCACCGAGCACCTGCTGAAGGGCCGGCCGGTAGCCAGGAAGATGTACCAGAAGCCGGCCTCCAAGGACGTCATTCCCATGATGTCCCAGATCCCCTTCTTCTCCCACCAGAGGCTGGTGGTCATGCGCAACCGCGGCTTGATTGACCCGGAGAAGATCGAGGACTACATCGCCCGGGACGGATACCAGGCGCTGGCCAGGGCGCTGACCACCCTGACTCCCGAAGAGGTGATCGCCGAGATCACCCGGTCGGGGCTGCGCGGTCGGGGCGGCGGGGGTTTCCCCACCGGCTTGAAGTGGCAGACCTGCCGCGAAGCCCCGTCCCTCGACGGCGTCCGCTACGTCATCTGCAACGCCGACGAGGGCGACCCGGGAGCGTTCATGGACCGCAGCATCGTGGAAGGCGACCCCCATGCCGTGATCGAAGGCATGTGCCTGGGAGCCTACGCCGTGGGGAGCAGCCAGGGTTACATCTACGTGCGCCAGGAATACCCCCTGGCGGTGAAGCGCTTCCAGATCGCCCTCCAGCAGGCGCGGGAATACGGCCTGCTGGGCCGGGACATCCTGAGCGCCGGCTTCGACTTCGACCTCGCCGTGCGGCGCGGGCCGGGAGCCTTCGTGTGCGGCGAAAGCACCGCCCTGATCGCCTCCCTGGAAGGCCGCGCCGGCGAGCCGCGGGCCAAGTACGTCCGCACCGCCGAGCGGGGACTGCGCGACAAGCCCACGGTGCTGAACAACGTCGAAACCTGGGCCAACGTGCCCCAGATCGTTCTGAATGGCGCGTCGTGGTTCGCCTCCCTGGGCGGCGGCGAGGGTGCCGCGAGCCCCAGCCACGGCAGCACCGGCACCAAGGTCTTCTCCCTGGGCGGCAAGGTGGTCAACACCGGGCTGGTGGAAGTCCCCCTGGGGATCCCCCTGCGCCGGATCATCACTGACATCGGGGGCGGCATCGCCGGCGGGAAGCAATTCAAGGCGGTGCTGACCGGAGGGCCCACCGGCGGGTTTCTGCCCGAATCGCGCCTGGATCTGAAGGTGGACTTCGAAACCCTGGAGCAGGCGGGGTCCGTGATGGGATCCGGCGGCATGGTGGTGCTGGACGACGGCGACTGCCTGATTGACATGGCCAAATACTATGTGGATTTCCTCAACCGGGAATCCTGCGGCAAATGCGTCCCCTGCCGGGAAGGGCTGAAAAGCCTGTCCCAGATCCTGGGGCGCATCTGCGGCGGCCTGGGCCGGGAGGAGGATATCCAGCTCCTGGAAGAGATGGGCGATTTCATCTCCCACGCCTCGCTGTGCGGCCTGGGAAAATCGGCCGCCAAACCGGTGCTGTCCACCCTGCGCTATTTCCGCGACGAGTACACCGCCCATATCCGCGACCTGAAGTGCCCGGGCAAGACCTGCCGTTCGCTGATCGTCTACATGATTGACGAATCCAAGTGCAACGGCTGCACCATCTGCAAGCGGGCCTGCAAAGTGGACCACAGCATCATCGGGGAACTGAAGCAACCGCATCGCATTGACCCCGAACTGTGCGTCAAGTGCGGTTCCTGCCTGGCCGTATGCAAGCGCAACGCGGTGTACAAGGCCGATGCGGTGGAGGTATTCAAGGATTTCCGGTCCCGGATCGGCGCGCAGGTGGCCTGAGCGGCCGGGACTTCGAGGGCTATGGAGGAAAGCAATGTCACAGACTGCAACCGGGGAACAGAAATTGGTCAAGCTCACCATAGACGGCCGGGAAGTGGAAATCGAGCGCGGCGCCACCGTGCTCCAGGCCGCCCGCAAACTGGGCCTCGAGATCCCCACCCTGTGCCACGTGGACTGGATGGAGCCCTACGGCTCGTGCCGCCTGTGCAGCGTGGAAGTAATCCGGGATAATCAGCGCGAGTTGATCACCGCCTGCAACTACCCGGTGGCCGGCGGCCTGGTCGTGGAGACGATGAACGACCGCATCCGCAAGGTCCGCGCCCTGGTGCTGGAACTGCTGCTGGGCCGCTGCTCCACCGTACCGCTGCTGCAAGACCTGGGGCGGCAGTACGGAGTGGAGAAGTCGCGCTTCGGTTCGGGCGAGGAGGGCTGCATCCTGTGCGGCCTGTGCACCCGGGTGTGCAGCGAGGTGGTGGGGGTGGGCGCCATTGCCATGCAGGGGCGCGGCCTGAAGTGCCGGGTGGGCACCGCCTACGACGAGAAATCCAGCATCTGCATCGCCTGCGGCGCCTGCGCCGCGGTCTGCCCCACCGGGTACATCAAGGTGACGGATGACACCCGCAGGGAAAAGGGCGTGCCCCTGGAATGGCCCACCGGGCCGACCACGGCCATCTACGTCAAGACCCTGCAGTCGGTGCCCAAGGTGCCGGTCATTGACGCCGATTCCTGCATCAGGATGCAGACCGGGGCCTGCGGCGTCTGCGCTACTTATTGCGAACCCGGCGCCATTGACTACAACCAGAAGCCGGAAGAGATCGAAGTGGACGTGGGCCAGATCCTGATTTCCACCGGCTTCCAGACCTTCGACGTCAGCAAACTGGCGCAGTACGGCTACGGACGCTACGACAACGTACTGACCGCCCTGGAATTCGAGCGCATGACCAACGCCACCGGTCCCACCGGCAGCCGGGTCGTCCTGAAGAACGGGCAGGAACCGCGCGCGGTGGCCATCATCCACTGCATCGGCAGCCGCGATGAGAAGCACCACCGCTACTGCTCGCGGGTCTGCTGCATGTACGCCCTGAAGTTCGCCCACCTGGTCAAGGACCGCACCGAAGCGGCGGTCTACCAGTTTTACATTGACATGCGGGCCTTCGGCAAGGGCTACGAGGAGTTCTACCACCGCCTGCTGGACGAGGGCGTCACCATGATCCGCGGCAAGGCCGCCGAAGTGGTCGAAGCGGGCTGGAGCCGGCGCGATGAAGGGGTGTTGCTGGTCCGCGCGGAGGACACCCTGATCGGCAAGTTCCGGGAAATTCCGGTGGACATGGTGGTGCTCTGCACCGCCATCGAACCGCCGTACGACCAGGAGGACGTGGCCCGCATGTTCTCCATCTCCCGCAGCCCTGACGGCTTCTTCCTGGAACGCCACCCCAAGCTGGACCCCACCAGCACCATGTCCGACGGCATCTACCTGGCCGGCGCCTGCCAGGGCCCCAAGGACATCCCCGACTCGGTGGCCCAGGCGCAGGGCGCGGCCGCGCGCATCCTGCAGCTCATCAGCCGCGGCTTCGTGGAGGTGGATCCCATCCGCGCCGAAGTGGTCGAGCCGCTGTGCGGCGGCTGCCGCCTGTGCAACAATCTCTGCCCCTACAACGCCATTGAATTCCTGCCCGAGAAAAAGATCTCCCGGGTCAACGAGGCGCTGTGCAAGGGGTGCGGCACCTGCGTATCGGCCTGCCCCGCCGGGGCCATCACCGGCAAGGGCTTCAGCTATCCCCAGATCGTGGCCGAAATCGAAGGCCTGTTCGCCAAGCATGTTCCAGGAGATCCGAAATGAGTTGGGAACCGAAAATCGCCGGCTTTCTGTGCAACTGGTGCACCTACACCGGCGCCGACCTGGCCGGCACTTCGCGCCTGCAGCATCCCCCCAACATCCGCGTCATCCGCATGATGTGCTCCGGGCGCATGGACCCGAGCTTCATTTTCAAAGCCTTTGAGGCCGGCGCGGACGGGGTCATCGTGTCCGGCTGCCATCCCGGCGACTGCCACTACCAGTCGGGCAACTTCAAGATGCTGCGCCGCGCCCACCTGATCAAGCGGGTGTTGAAGGATATGGGCATCCACCCCGACCGCTTCCGCCTGACCTGGGTCAGCGCCAGCGAAGGGGACCTGTGGGCCCGGTATTCCCGGGAATTCACCGATACCGTCCGGGCGTTGGGGCCCCTGAAGCTGAACGCGGAAAAAATGCTGGACGGCAGCAGCGCCACACATCCGGAAGCGGCTTAGGGCGCCTTCCGGCAGCCGTCATGCGCCCAATGCCAAGGGGAGAGAGACAGTGAAACCGAAATTAGCCCTTTACTGGGCCGCCTCCTGCGGGGGATGCGAAATCGCCGTGGTGGACGTCCAGGAACATATCCTGACTATCGCCGACTTCTTCGACATCGTCCTCTGGCCGGTGGCCATGGACTACAAGTACAAGGACGTCGAAGCCCTGGCGGACGGCGAGATCACCCTGTGCCTGTTCAACGGCTCCATCCGCAATTCCGAAAACGAGCACATGGTCAGGGTGCTGCGGGCCAAATCGAAAGTGCTGGTGGCCTTCGGGTCGTGCGCCCAGGAAGGGTGTATTCCGGGGCTGGCCAACCTGTTCACCCGCCAGGCCATCTGGGATTACGTCTACCGGGAATCGCCTTCCACGGTCAACGAGCAGGGCATCTTCCCCCAGCCGGTGACCCAGGTGCCGGAAGGCAAGATCGAAATCCCGGTCATGTGGGACACCGTCAAGCCGTTGGACCGCATCGTGGAGGTGGATTACTACGTCCCCGGCTGTCCCCCGCAATCGGATCAGATCCTGAACGTGGTCCTGGCGGTGATGGACATTCTGAAGAACGGCAAGCCGCTGCCTCCCCGGGGCACGGTGCTGGGCGCGGGCGACAAGACCTGCTGCGACGAATGCGGGCGGGAACGCAGGGACAAGAAGATCCGGAAGTTCGTGCGCCCGCACGAAATAATTCCCGATCCCAGCGTCTGCCTGCTGGACCAGGGGATCGTCTGTTGCGGCCCGGCCACGCGTTCCGGGTGCGGCGCCAAGTGCACCCGGGTCAACGTGCCCTGCCGCGGCTGCTACGGTCCCCCGCCCGATTCACCCGATCCCGGCGCCAAGATGATCTCGGCCCTGGCTTCGGTCATTGACGCCAGTGAGCCGGAAGAGATTGACAAGGTCCTGGCCACCCTGGCCGATCCCGTGGGCACCTTCTACCGGTACGGCCTCGCCCATTCGCTGCCCCGCGTGCGGCCAGGAGCATGCCTGGTCGAAGGCCGATGCCGTCCTCGAGACGACCGGACGCCCGCCCAAGCGCAAGTAGCAGCCCCCTCGACTAGCAGCACCCCTCAGCAAGCCGCGCGCGAGCGCGCTTGACACGTTGACTTCCCTTCGCCGCGGACAATCGCACCGCGCCTGCACGCGACTTCCTCGCTCGGAACCACTC
>QZKQ01000021.1 GCA_003599535.1 Candidatus Zixiibacteriota bacterium
TTCGCTGGGCCAAGAAACCGGAGAACTACCTGGCCCTGCTGCACTTCGCCTGCGCGCTGATCACATTCCGTTGCGCAGGGTTATTCGGATAGGCTCTTAATGATTAACAACCTAGTTTGCGAATACGGCTCGATCCGTATGAAGAGAAAGATTGATTAACGCAGTTCAACAGTGTCAATTAACATTCAAAAATTCATCATGAATTGCTTGTATTTTAATTCTGAGATGATCAAATGCATCCTTCTCGCCAGTTCGCGCTTTCTTTTCTATTCTATCGATATCAAGCACACGCTTGTATTTCTTTGGATATTCCAGAGTAATGGCATGATATATCAAGTCATTGATAGTCAATTTTTGATCTTCAAA
This sequence comes from Candidatus Zixiibacteriota bacterium, assembly GCA_003599535.1. Lineage (GTDB taxonomy): Bacteria > Electryoneota > B3-LCP > B3-LCP > B3-LCP > SURF-9. The sequence continues at coordinate 367 of QZKQ01000021.1, forward strand.
AACACCAGAAATATATTGAGCACCAGTTATTCCAGAATGTCGCAGCTGTCTAGAACGTCCTGGTACTATGAGCTCTTCAATTGTGAATTCTAATGCTTCCCTTTCTGTCGCATCCGGGAATTTCTTTTTAAAAAAACATACAATCGAAAAAATACTCTAATGCGTTCTTCTTCACCTGACATTTTCTTAAGGAAAAAGTAACAAAGCACCGCAAACGTAGTAATTCCTATTATATAGATTAAGTTCATGGCTTTTCCAAGTTATTGCTATCTGTTAGTCGTTCTGCTATCTTTCTCCTTTGGCATCAACAATTCCACGCTGTACTCGCGCAGGCAATACAAACATAAATTGTCCTAAAGCCAAGGCGAATTCTATTGCTCGTTTAGCATCTGTTATTTCTGGTAAAGGAGCATCTTCATCTGCATGTCTCTGATCGTTAGCTTCCAAACGAATTTCATGTGCCCAAAGAGCCATTTCGGGAGTGATTACGTGATCAGCAGCTGCCTTGTCAATTCTGGAGTACAGCGAGCCATCGCGATATCCCTTTATCTTAAGCATTGCGTCTACAGCACTTGCAGAAAGAATTACAGCACCTACAGGTGAAGTTTGACTGTTCAACGCTTGTTTTAGATATTCTTTTGCGCGTGCAGGGATCGAATCATCAATAACCACTGTGGAAGGATATATCTCAGTGATTTCAGTACCTAATTTAGGTGTTGCTGCTGTGATCACACTCCCACACCTTGAGCATTTAAATACTCCCCATTCACGCCTGTTTGCTCCTTGATAATCTGTGGTTCTGAAATGTTGTATATGAACTAAAGTAGGCATATCAACGTTGCAATGTGGGCACCTATCAAGTATCAATTGATTTTCATGTAATACAGCCATGCTATACTCCTTAGTTAACTTCATTAATCGTGCTGCCTGTTCTCCGCACCCGGCAGCAGGTATTACCGACATTCACGCCGTGTGCGGAGACTTGAAGGCACTTCTCTTCTCCCCCAATATACCTCCCCCTCCCCCTTTTTGTCAAGTAAAATCCCCGCCATTTTCTGTCGGAACCGAATTTCAGCTACAAGCCACAAGCTACAAGCCACAAGCAAAAAAACATCCCGCTTCAGCGGGATAGAACCAATGTAGCCCGGGAATTCATTCCCGGGCGAAGCTGCGGCAGCAAGCTGCCGCACTCCACACAAAAAGGGGCGCTTTCGCGCCCCTTGCCAGCTACCAGTCGCCAGCCGCTACTTCTTCACCTTCGGCCCGGCCGCGCGCACTTCCGGCGGGCAGACGTCTTCGTACTTCTTGAAGTTCTCGGCGAAGCGGATGGCCAGTTCGCGGTAGCGCTGCTCGTAGAGCTTCTTGTCGTGCCAGGAACTGGCCGGGTCGAGGATCTGATCCGGGACCTCGGGGCAGGACAGCGGCACCTGGAAGCCGAACACCTCGTCGGTGCGGTATTCCACGTTGTCCAGCCGGCCGTCCAGGGCCGCGTTCAGCAGCGCCCGGGTGTACTTGATGCTGATGCGCTTGCCCACCAGCACGTCGCCGCCCACCCAGCCGGTGTTCACCAGCCAGCACCGGGCCCCGTAGCGGTTGATCTTGTCCCGCAGCAGGTTGGCGTAGAACGAGGGGTGGTGCACCATGAAGGGCGCCCCGAAGCAGGTCGAGAAGGTCAGTTCCGGCGTCTGGCCCACGCCCAGCTCCGTCCCGGCGATCTTGGTGGTATAGCCGGAAATGAACTGGTACATGGTCTGTTCCGGAGTCAGCCGGGCGATGGGGGGCATCACGCCGCCGCCGTCGCAGGTCAGAAGGATGATGTTCCGGGGGTGCCCGCCCGTCTTGGCGGGGATGGCGTTGTCAATGAACTCCAGCGGGTACGAGGCGCGGGTGTTCTCCGTCAGCTCCGGATCCATCAGGTCAATGTTGCGCGATACCTTGTCGAAGATCACGTTTTCCAGCACCGTGCCGAAGCGCTGCGTGCAGGCGTAGATCTGCGGCTCGGCCGTGGGGGACAGCTCGATGACCTTGGCGTAGCAGCCGGCCTCATAGTTGAAGATGCCCTCGTCCGACCAGCCGTGCTCGTCGTCGCCGATCAGGCCGCGGCCGGGGTCGGCGGACAGGGTGGTCTTGCCGGTGCCGGAAAGCCCGAAGAACAGCGCCGTGTCGCCTTCGGGGCCCTGGTTGGCCGAGCAGTGCATGGACATGACGCCCTCCAGGGGCATCAGGTAATTCATTACCGTGAAGATGGACTTCTTGATCTCGCCGGCGTAGGCGGTGTTGCCGATGATCCCCAGCTTCTGCTCGAAGTTCAGCAGGATGAAGGTTTCGCTGGCCGTGCCGTCCACCTGGGGAAAGCCATGAAAGCCGGGCAGCGCCAGGATGGTGAAGTCGGGGATGTGGCGCTTGTATTCGTCCGCGGTCTTGGGCAGGAGGAACATGTTGCGGGTGAAGTGGCTGTGCCAGGCCAGTTCGGTGATGATGCGGACCGGCAGGCGGTAGTTGGGGTCGGCCCCGGCGAAGCAGTCCTGCACGAACAGGTCGCGGCCCTGCAGGTAGCCCTGCATGCGGCTGTACACCTCGTCGAACTTGTCAGCGCTGAAGGGCCGGTTGTACTCGCCCCACCAGATCTTGTCCTCGTTGGTGGCTTCCTTCACTACGAACTTGTCGTTGGCGGACCGGCCGGTTTTTTTGCCGGTGTTGACGATCAGGGCGCCGCCTTTGGTCACGCGGCCTTCGCCCCGGAAGATGGCCTCTTCGATGATGGCTTCGGTGACCAGGTTCCAGTAGACGTTGCCCAGGTTGGTCAAGCCGTGGTTGGAGAGGCTGTAATCGGCCTTCAAGGCCTTGGCCTGATCGAGCGCCGGAGTCTTTATGTTGAGTAGATTGTTCATAGCCAGTCCCTCACGCACTTGCGTTCGCCGATGTAGATTTCATTGGGCGCGCTGGGATCCAGCGCCCACTTGATGCGCTCGATGCCCGTCTTGATATCCTTGATGGAGCCGCAGAAGGAGAGCCGCAGGTGGCCTTCCATGCCGAATTCCCGGCCCGGCACAGTCACCACCAGGGCCTTGTTCAGCAGGAAGTTGCACAGTTCCACGGAATTTTTATTGTATGCACGGAAATCGGGCAGGCAGTAGAACGTGCCGTCGGGCGGGATCAGGTGCACGCCGTCAAAGGAGCGCAGTTCCTGCACCATGACGCCGCGGTTGTTCTCCATGGTCAGGCGCAACTGTTCCACGATGCTCTGCAAGCCCAGCAGGGCGCCTTCCGCCGCCGCCTGCAGGATGACCGAGGTGGTGGTGGTCATCTGCCCCTGCACGTTGATCATGATCTGGGTCAGTTTGCGGCTGGCCACCGACCAGCCGATGCGGAACCCGGTCATGCCGTAGAGCTTGGAGATGCCGTTGACCAGGATGACCTTGGTCTCCTCGACAGTCTTGTCGGTGTAGGCATAGGCATTGGGGGTTCTCTTGCCGTCGAAGATCAGCTTGTGGTAGATGTCGTCCATGATCAGGTAAATCCCCCGGGACTCGCAGAAGTCCACGATCTCCTGGATGAACGACTCCTTGTACACCACGCCGGAAGGATTGTTGGGGCTGTTGACGATGATGGCGCGGGTGTGCGACCCGACCACGCGCTTGATGTCTTCCATGCGCGGGTGGAAAGTGCCGTCTTCGGGGGTGACGATGACGGGCACCGCGTAGCACATCTTCACCATCTCGGGATAGCTGACCCAGTACGGCGCCAGGATGACGACTTCTTCCTGGGGGTTCAGGATGGAGTAGAGGATGTTAAAGACGGACTGCTTGGCGCCGGCCGAGACGATGATGTTTTCCGGCGCGACCAGCCGGTCGTAGTTTTCCTCGGTGTAGCGGATGATGGCTTTCTTCAAGCCCGGGGTGCCGTCGGTGGGCGTGTACTTGACGTCGCCCGTGACCAGCTTGGCGGCCGAGCTTAAGATGGCGTTCAGCGGAGCTTTGTTTTTTGGCTCCCCCGCTCCCAGGTGGATCACCGCCTCGCCCTTTTCCCGCAACAGCCTGGCCTTTTCGTTCAGGGCCAGGGTCGGTGATTCCGCGATGGACCGAGCCAGTTGACTGATGCTCATGAATCGCTTTTCCTCCTATGCCTCGCTCTATGTTTAGCTCGATGATTGCGATGGTAGATAGTACACCCTGAACACCTGAACAATGGAATTCGTGACAGGGAATGGACCACAGGCGGGAGCCATGACGAAGCCGAAACCGTGGGTCCGGTAATGAAAGGGACGGAATAAAGGATGGACGGTTAATGTATGGTATGAAAAAATAAGCGGTAAGTCAAGTGTATTATGCGAAATGTATCATGGCGAGACCCGGAGCGGGAAGGAGGCCGCCCGAGGGAAATTTCACAAGGACGCGCTTTAAAAAACGGCCGGTTGGCCTGCCGCAACCGACCCGGGCACGCGGGGTGCCCGGGTGATTACGGCCGGATCAGTGGGCCGGATTACTGGAATTCTTCGCCGAATTCCTCGATGCCCTGCTCCAGGTCGCGGAAGGTGTTTTCCACGTCGTTGGTAAATTCATCCCAATTCTCGTCGGCGACGGTCCGGGATTCCGCCAGACGTTCCCGCAGGTTGTCGGCGCGCTGCTGCAGGGCATTGTACTGCTCCTGCAACTGATCCTTGGCGGCTCCGGAAGCCTCGTCAATGCGCTGGTCCAACTGGTCCAGGCGAGAATTGACCCGCTCCAGGCGGTTCTGCATAGAATCGGTCCATTCCTGCCGCTCGGTAGCCATTACCCCGTTGCCGTTGCCGGGAGTCGTCTCGCCGACGCCCGGTGCGGTCTCGTCACCGTTGATGCGTCCCTCGCGGTCCTGGCCACAACTGGCGATCAGCAACGCCGCAAAGGCCAATACCAGCAGATGAACAAGTTTGATCTTCATAAAGGTTCCCCCATTAATGTTTTCTTAGGCTTGTGAATATGGTTGCCCGATCTTTCAATGCCGGCCCGGCGTCATCTTCGTGCCAGGCCCAGTATCAGCATGACGATGAACAGCACCAGGAACACGAAGAACAGGATCTTGGCGATCCCGGCCGATGCCGTCGCGATGCCGCCGAAGCCAAAGATCGCGGCGATAATGGCCACGATGACAAAGATCAGCGCCCATCCGAGAAGTCCCATCGTATCTCTCCTTACTCAAATAGTACCTTGAAGCCTCAATTCATCCAGTGCTCAATAGGTAAATACGAAATTTCCCCCTAACGTATTTGTTTGTTCTTAAATGCTTTGCCCATGTCCCCGGAATTTTGGGCGTGATCCGGCCCTGAGCCAGAACCCCGAAACCGGCCGGCAGCGTACCGGTTTCGGGGCCAGGGGTATGGGTCAGTGGGCCGCCGATTCCAGGGCGGCGGAGAAGAGCGAATTGATGGCCGCGACGTTGACGATGTCGGAAGCGCTGCAGCCGCGCGACAGGTCGAACGCGGGTTTTTCCAGCCCCTGGACGATGGGGCCGATGGCCTGCGCTCCGGCCAGCCGCTGAGTGACCTTGTAGGCGATATTTCCGGCGTTCAGATCCGGGAAGATCATCACGTTGGCCTGTCCCTTGACGGGCGATCCCGGAGCCTTCTTGCTGTTGATCTCCGGCACGATGGCCGCGTCCACCTGCAATTCGCCGTCCAGACGCAGATCAGGCCGTAGTTTCCGGGCCATTTCCGTGGCCTGGCGCACCTTGTCCACCAGCGGCCCTTCGGCCGATCCCTTGGTGGAATAGGACAGCATGGCCACCACCGGCTCCTCGCCGGTCAACGCCAGGTGCAGGTCGGCGGCGGTCACGGCGATGGAGGCCAACTGCTCGGCGTTGGGATCAGGCACCACCGCGCCGTCGGAATACATGTACACCTTGCCCGAAGGCATGACCATCATGAAGGAGCTGGACACCACCTTGATGCCGGGCGCCAGCCCGATGCAGTAGAGCCCCGCCCGGATGACGTCCCCGGTGGAATTGGCCGCGCCGGCCACCGAACCGTGGGCCCGGCCGGTCTTCACCATCAGTGCGCCGAAGAACAGCGGCTCCATGGCCATCCGGCGGGCTTCTTCCGGCGTCATGCCCTTGTGCTTGCGGCGCTCGTGCAGCACCCCGGCCAGTTCCTCCAGGTCGGGGGACTGCTGCGGGTCAATCATCCGGGCCTGCCCCAGGTTCAGGTTCAACTGCCGAGCCCGCTCCTGCATCTCCGCCGGGTTGCCCAGCAGGATGCAACGCACCATCTTTTCCTGTTCCAGCTCCGCCACGGCTTTCAGGGTGCGGTCGTCGTGGCCTTCCGGGAAGACTACGGAACGCTTCAGCGTCCTGGCTTTTTCGCGAATTTGGGTCAATATATCCATGGTATCCCCTTTACGTTAACATGAGACCCTATAATATAAAATTCGAATTGCGGGAAAACAAGTTAAAAATATCACAAAGTGCGAACCTGGGCAAACAACAGGGCGGGAAGGAGCAGAAGAGCCAGGCAGTCCCCGGTGAATCCCGGAGACTGCCTGGCTTGTATGGGATAACGCTGCGAATCGGCCTTCTCACCGCTCCTTCAAGGCGAAGATCTCCTCGAAAAACTGCTGCATCTCCTGCCAGGAACGGCGGTCTGCGATTTCGTTGTACTCCACCCCGCCGGAAGTCTCCCGCGGATTATTGGGATTGGTGAAGCCGTGCTTGGCGTGGCCGTAGGCGACCATGTACCAGTCCACCCCCGCCTCGTTCATCGCCTTCTGAAAGGCCTGCACTTCTTCCGGGGGGACGCTGGGGTCAGCCGACCCGTGCAGCACCAGCACCTTCCCTTTGACGTTTTCGGCCGCTTCGGGGTCGGGAGTATTCAGGCTGCCGTGGAAGCTGACCACCCCCGCCAGGTCCGCCCCGGACCGGGCCAGTTCCAGGGCCACCATGCCGCCGAAGCAGTAGCCGATGGCAGCGATCCGTTCCGCATCCACCTGTTCGCGGTTTTGCAGCACCTCCAGGGCGGCGGCGCCGCGGCGGCGGGTTTCCTCGCGGTCCTGCCCGAACCTCCCGGCCTGCGCGGCGGCTTCTTCCCGGTTGGCCGGGCGGACGCCTTTCCCGTAGATGTCCGCGGCGAAGGCCACATAGCCCAACCGGGCCAACTGGTCAGCGCGGCGGCGGGCGTAGTCGTCCAGCCCCATCCATTCGTGGAAGACCAGCACTCCGGGGCGCTTGCCCTTCAAGCCTGGGTCGTAGGCCAGGTACCCTTCCATGGTCGTGTCTCCCACCCGGTATTCCACCATTTCCTGGTGCAGTGCCTCGGGCGGCGGCTGGGCCTGAGCCCAGGCCGCCGGCAACAGCGCCATGACCAGCGCCAGCAATATCTCTTGCATGTGTCCCTCCTGTCTAATACCGGAAAACCGCCGCGAGGGGACGGCCGTCGGGCAGCTCGTCCGGTTTTATCGTGTGGACGAATCCCCGGTGCTGAATGGTCTGCACCGCGGCGTAGTCCAGCAAGTCTTCATCTTCGGGATGCGGTTCATCGTGGGTTACCACTTCAAATGTCCCCGGGTCGAAGGTCCCCCACTGCCGGGCTTCCGGATTCACAAACAGGTGCAGCACGCGGTTGGAGAAGGCTCCCTTGACCACCTCTTCGAGGCGGTCTCCGGCCCTCTCCGTGCCCTTCAACAGATCGTACTGTTCCAGCGCCTCCTGCTTGCGTTGCTCCAGGTGCCTCTGCATGACCTCCCAGGACTTCTGGTGCAGCGCTTCCTCCGCCATCTTGTCGGTAGTGCCCACCACGCCGTCGCGCAACAGGTTCGAATAGGTGTTGGCTTCCTCGTAAATCGGCTTCAGGTAATCCACCCCGGCCAGGATCAGCGGCACCTTGCTGTCGCGCAGCACTTCATGCATGCCGCGATCCACCATGTGGAAGTATTGCAGCAGGTCTTTCTTCTGTCCCGTGTCGTCGCCGCCGGCGCCATGGCCGTGGAATAGGGCCGCCCGCCTCCCCGCCCCCTGGGAGGTTACCGGCGGCGTTTGGGTGTGGTACTGGAGCGCCTTGTCCATCTGATCGTACTGCAGGGCTTCGTCCAACGTCTTGGGGACGCCGTCCACTTCGATTTCCCGCAAGCCATAGCGCGATCCCTGGAAAATCCGCAGGTTGTTGCGGTTCAATGCCAGCAGATAGTAATTCTGCTCGGTGCCCAGGAGCGGCAGTAACGGCTTGACAAAGAAGCGCCGGCTGACAACGGTCTGCTCCTGGAAAGCATAAGGCAGGCGGTGGAAATGGAATCCCTCCGGGTTCATGAAGACCGCCAGACCATCGCTCTGGTGCAGCCAGAAGAATCCGTCGCTTATCAGGCCTTCCGCCGGGGCCATGAAATCCTTGACCTGCGCGTCCCGGAAGCCCCGTTCACGCAGGGCTTTTTCCACCACCTTCAACTGGTTTTTGAAGCGGATGGCGTTCTGTTCTACCGGCTTGCCGGCCCGGTGGGTGGGTATGTACATCGAAACGCACGGCTCGGAGTGCCGTGCGAGGAGCGTGTTCAGGTCCTGTAATGTGAATGCATTCATGGTAATCTCCTTTTCCAAGTCTATGCAGAAAATCATTCTCAGTTACTCGACTCCACCCGCCACCTCCAACTCTTCTTTTTCACCCAGAATGTCAGCCAACGCCTGGTATCGTTCCCGGACGTCATCCAGGTCGGCCACCTCCTGCAGAGATTCCTCGGCGGCCCGCAGCACCATCACGGCATGCCGCCACACGGCGATGCGCTGTTCATTGCGTTCAGCTTTCCGAGCGATCTGTTCCAGGGTCTCCAGCAGCCGCACCGTAACTGCCACGCTGCGGATGCCGTTTTGCCGGATCTGATTTAAAGCGGCGTCCATCATACCGCTGAAGGTTTCCGAGTCCGCGATTACGCGAAGATTGCCCTGGTCGTCGAAGCGGTAACGGGAAGGGATCGGACGCTCCGCGATCTGGCACAACGCCGCGCCCAGGTAGTCCAGACAGATAATCGCGGTGAATGGATCGTTGAGGGATGGTGAAAGGGATCGGACAGCCACCTCCACCAGTTGGTTCATGGAAAATTCCACGTCCTGCTCCGGGGTGCGCTGGTGCCCGATGATGAAAGCCTTGCGAATGGATTTTTCCATCCGTTCCGTGACGTGCTCTTCCGGCCAGATCCGGACCAGTTCCCCGCCGCGCGGCACGAATTTGCCCGGCCGCCGGCTTAACTGCAACACCAGGCCGTTCTCCATGGCGATTTTCATCAGGCCGTCGCTGTTGACGGCTTGAATGTACCCTTCAACTTCGGATTGAATCGAATACGAGGGGCGATTTTCTTCTTCCGGAAGATGGATCTCTTCGATATCGGCCGAAGCTTCGTCCGGGTTGGCGCCGGAATGTTCTGGAAAGATATTTTTAATGCCTTCATTCAGTTCATCATACACTGCTGTCACCACTCTATCCGCCTGAATGGAGGCCGAAGCATGATGGATGAAGTATATCAGTACACCGATGCCGGCCAAGGCCAGCACCACACCGAAAGTCACCGCTACATGCGGCACGAATTCATCGCCTTCATTGCCGCGGATGGTTCGCATGACTATCAGGCAGTAAATGAAAGTGGATATAAACGTGCCCAGGACGATCTTGTTGCCGGTATCGCGCATGAAATTGCGCAGCAGGCGCGGCCCGAACTGATTCGAAGCCAGGGTCAGCGCTACCATGGTGATGGAAAAAACCACCCCCGCCACGGTGATCATGGATCCGGCGATGACCCCCAGAACCTCCCGCGCGCCGTCCGGGCTGCCGGTATAAAATATGGAGAAGACGTTGGTCAGATCGGTCTGGATGACCGCGTCAAGGTTGATGAGCAGGGTGGCCAGCACTACCGAGGTCGTGGCCATAAGGGTGGGCACGAACCAGAAATTGGTTTTTAGCGATTCCCAGATATTGAGCAGTTTCGTTTTCATGGCGATTATCGGCGATGAAAAACTTCCTTCAACGCCGCGCGGGCGGCGTGGTATCCGCACATCCCGTGCACCCCGCCGCCCGGAGGCGTGGATGAGGAGCAGAGGTAAACGCCCGGCAGCGGCGTGGAGTAGGGCGACAGCTTCGGAACCGGCCGGGTGAACAACTGCCGCCAGTCCTGCACGCCGCCGTTGATGTCTCCCCCCACGTAGTTGGGGTTGCGCGCTTCCAACGCGGCCGGATTCATGACGTGACGCGCCAGGATGCGGTCCCGGAAGCCCGGCGCGAATCTCTCGATCTGCGCTTCGATGCGGGGCGCCATGTCGAAGCTCGAGCCCCGGGGCACGTGGGTATAAGCCCAGGCGGTGTGCCGGCCTTGCGGCGCCCGCGTGGGATCGAATATGCTGGGTTGCGCCAGCAGCACGAAGGGGCGTTCCGGGTGCTCGCCCCGCCAGATGATCCGTTCCCCCCATTCGATCTCGCCGTAGCTGCCCCCTGCGTGGATCACCCCCGCCTTGCGGCAGGCGGGATCAGTGAAGGGGATCGGCTCGGCCAGGGCCCAATCCATCTTGAAGACTCCCATGCCGTAGCGGTACCGTTCCAGGCCGCGGCGGTAACCCGGGGGAAAACGGTCGCCCAGAATGGCCAGGAGCTGGCGGGGAGTCACGTCGAAGAGCACGGCCCGGGCTGACGGCACGTCCCGTAGCGACTCGACCGGATGTCCGGTGACGATCTCACCGCCCAGGGAGCGCAGGTGGGCTTCCAGCGCCGCGGCCAGGCGGCCCGATCCGCCCCGCACCAGGGGCCACCCGACGCCGTGGCCCAGCACCGCCATCATCAAGCCAAAGGCGGCGGTGGCCGGAGCTTCCATCGGCAGCATGGCGTGAGCGGCCAGACCGGCGAAAAAAGCTGCGGCCGAGCCCACCTCCGAATTTCCACCGGTACAGCCGCTTGGCCGGAAGCACAGCATGCCTGCCGAACTGCGCCAGGAGCAGTGGCCGCCGGGGCAGGCGAATCGGCCCCAGGATATCCCCGATCAGGTCTTCCCAGCGTTCCGCCAGGGGGCCCAACAGCTCGCGGTAGGCCGCCTCGTCCGGCCCCAGGCTGGCGGCCGTGATGGGCAGAGACTTGGTCAGCACCGCCGCCGGACGGTGGTCCAGGGGGTGCGCCATGGCCACCAGGGGGTGGATGAAGTCCACCCCGTACTCGTCCAGGGGCAGGTTCCGAAAGAACGGCGACCCCGCACCCAGGGGATGCAGGGCCGCGCAGACATCGTGAGTGAACCCGGGCAGAGTCAGAGACGCCGACCGCAGGCCGCCGCCGGAAGTCTCGGCCCCTTCCAGCACCAGCGTTTTCAGACCTTCGCGCGCCAGGGTGACGGCCGCCGCCAGCCCGTTGGGACCGGACCCCACCACTACGGCGTCGTAATCGGTCCGTTCAGGCATAGATGGGCTCCTCCAGGCGCGCCAGGATATCCACTTCTCCGGCCCGCACTTCGTCCGGCGTGGGCATCCGGTCCAGGCGCATCAGTTCCTGCAGGGCGGCAATGTCCCGGTCGCGCTTGCTGCCTGCTACCGCCGCTATCCGCCCCTCCCGCACGTACCAGGCCAGAAAACGCCGTGAATCGAGGTCGCCGTGAGTGATGACCTCCTCCCACCCCGGGGCATGGCCCAGGTAGCGCAGGGACAGGCCCGCCTGGCTGGTCCAGAAGAAGGGGACAGCCTCATAGGGCACCTCGATGCCGGCCATGTGGAACCCGGCATGGCGCCCCTGCTGCTCGGCCGTGCGCCAGTGCTCAATGCGGATCATTTCCCCGGTGCGGGGGTCGGGACAGGTGGCGATATCTCCGGCGGCGTAGATTTCCCCGCGCACCCGGAAATGTTCGTCCACCTCCAGGCTGCCGTCCGGCTGAAGGTTGAAGCTGTCGGCCAGGAAGTCCGTGGCGGGACGCACCCCGATGCCCAGGATGACGAGGTCGGCCTCCACCCGGCTGCCGTCCTCCAGGCCCACGGCTTCCACCCGGTTGGCCCCTTCGAAGCGGGCCACGGTGGAAGACAGGCGGAAGGTCACGCCCCGCTCCTCGTGTTGCCGCTGCAGCAGACCGCCGATGTCCCGGCCGAAGACCCGTTCGAAGGGCACCGCTTCCGGAGCGATGACGGTGACCTGCAAGCCGCGCTTGGTGAGCGCCGCCGCCGCCTCCATGGCGATGAAGCTGGCGCCGACGACGGCCACGCGGGTCCCCTGGGCGGCCCGGATGATGTTGTCGCTATCCACCCGGGAGCGCAGGACGAAGAGATGGTCCAGCGCCGCGCCCGGCAGGTTCAGGGTTCGGGGCAGGCCTCCGGTGGCGATCAGCAGTTTGTCGAAAGCGAGTGGCTGGCCGGCGGCGAAAAGGATCTCCTTGTGGGCCGGCGACACTCCCACGGCTTCCCGTCCCAGCATCAGCTCAATGCCGTAATCGGCATAGAAGGAATCCTGCCGCAGCGGCAGGCCTTCCGGCTCCATGTCGCCGGCGAGATACGATTTGCTCAAGGTGGGGCGGTCGTAGGGGGCATGCTCCTCCCGGGTGACCAGGACGATGCGGCCCTGGTAGCCGGCTTCGCGCATGGCCTGGGCGGCGCTGTACCCGGCCGCCCCGGCGCCCAGGATGGCGAAGGTGCGGTCGTCCTGTTGGTAGTCCGGCCGCCCCAGGGAAGGGATGACCCCGGCCTGGATTCGTTCGGGCACCTTGACGATGACCTCGCCGCCGCGGATTTCCACCTCGTAGCGAGGCAGGACGTTCAGGCCCGGCGGTTCGACCAGCCCCCCGGTGACGGCGCTGAACTGGGCGGCGTGCCAGGGGCAGACGATGCGCTCGCCATGCAGCACTCCCTGGTCCAGCGGGGCGCCGTAATGCGTGCAGTGCGGTCCCAGGGCATGGTAGCGGCCATCAATGCGGACCAGGAGCACCTCAACGCCGTCCTGGGAGAATATCTTCATCTCGCCGTCGCTCAGGTCGTCTACATGGGCGAGGCGCAGTTCACGGGTTTTCATCAGGCCATCCCTCCGGTTGACACAACAGACGTATCCCGGCTGGCGGCGGTCGCCGCGGCCCGGGCCTCATTGCCGGATGCGCCGGACGGTATCCACCGGCTCGCCGCTGGGGGTGACGCCTTCGGGCATCCGCTCCGTGCCGGTGGCCGATTGCGGCCGGGCGATGCCAATGACTCCGCAGGCCAGGGGCGGCCCGGAATTGCCGGACGGCTGCGAGACGAAATCATCCGTGCCGGTGTGCAGCACCACGGCCCGCCCGAGAATGGAATGATCGTCCTCGAAAGTCATCTTGTCCACGAAGAAATCGGCGTGTGCCATGCTGTCCGGACCGACGCTCAGGTTGCCCATGTCGCCGGTGTGGTGAGGCTCGGTGGCCGGCGCGCCGTGATCCACGCCTTCAGGATTGAAATGCCCGCCCATGGAATTGTTCAACGGATCGCTGCAGTCGCCGAATTCATGCACGTGGAAGCCGTGATCGCCGGGCGGAACGCCCGTCAGATGAACGAGCACCCGCATACTGTCACCCCTCTCGCTGAAGGTGACCGTGCCCATAGGTATGGCGCCCTCCACCCGATGCATGACCGCGACGGCCATGGTGACGTCCCCGGTGGGCGAAGCCGGGCGAGTGCCCATGAGGCTTTCATCCTCCGCATCTTGCTGTTGCTGCTGCCGGCAACCTGCTCCGCCGGCAAGCATCAAAATAGCCACTCCCATAACCAGGATGCTGGTCCGATACCACATGCAGCCTCCCTAAAAAAAAGATGGACGGACGCGGTAATCTCCGCGACCACAATAGTACAGAAAAGAGATCCGGCAGGCCATGGCGTAACGCGGTGGGTAATTCCGGGAATACGGATGATTTGGGTGTCTCAAGGGCAGCCGTAGGTGATACGCCCCCACGGAATCCGGTGTTGATGCAGGAACCGGAGGCCGGGGGGCGTAGACAACCCGGCGCCTATGTCCGGCCGATGATCCGGCGGATTTCCCAGATGCATAGCCGCCGGCCAGGCTATTCCACGATGACGGTGCCCCGCATGACAACCGGATGGATCTCGCAGTAGTAGGGGAAGGTCCCGACCGAATCAAAGGTGAAGTTAAAGGTGCCCCCGGCGCCGACGATGCCGCTGTCGAAATATCCGGTGTTACCGCCCGGAAATCCGCTGGTGACGGTGTGCTCCCAGGAATCGTTGTTGTTCCAGGTGATTTCCGTGCCCTGTGCCACCGTAATAGTATCCGGGATAAAGAGGTTGTTCTGCATGTTCACCTGGTTCGGCTCCGGACCGGTCCCGCCGTTGCCGCCGTTATCGTCGCCGTCGCACCCCAGGCCCAGCAGCAGCAGCGCGGCCGCCGCGGTGAACAGAATCCCGGAAGAGGGGCGAAATGTGAAGCTTTTCATGGCCAGTTCCTGCGAAAATAACACCCCGGCGGATCACGCCAGAGTTTCGATGATGGTCCGGCAGAAGGCGGGCAGGTCGTCGGGATTACGGGAGGTGATGATATTGCCGTCCTTCACCACCTCCTGGTCCAGCCATTCCGCTCCGGCGTTGACCATGTCGTCCTTGATGGAATAGAATCCGGTGATCCGTTTGCCCTGGACGATCCGGGCTGAGGCCAGCATCCACCCGGCATGGCAGATGGCGGCCACCACCCTGCCCGCCTCGTGCATGCGGCGGACGAACTCGGCCATCATGGGCTCGCGGCGCATGTGATCGGGGCCGTAGCCTCCCGGGATGATCAGCGCGTGGTAATCCTCCGGCTTGGCCTCGGCGATGCCCAGGTCCGCCTTGACCGTCAGCCCCGCTTTTCCGCTGAAAGCCTCGGCCCGGGGGCCGATGACCGTCACCTCGGCGCCGGCCTCCTTCATGCGGTAATAAGGGTACCAGAATTCCCGGTCGTCGTACATCTGCGCCACGAACAGAGCGACTTTCTTCCCCTGCAGGTTCATGGTTTGGTCTCCAACTTGAGTCTGAAAGCGGACCTCGTCAAGCCGGGATGGGCTGCTTTTCCAGCCGCGCTTCCACCGTGGTCTTGGGGATCTTCAGCGCCTGGCTGACCGGGCAATTGTTCTTGGCCTCCTCGGCGTGCTGCTTGAAGACCTGCTCATCCACGTCGGGCACCTCGCCGCGGGTTTCCAGGTGCACGGAAGTGATGCGGTAGCCCTCCTTCAACTGTTCCAGCGTCACCCGGGCGGTGGTGTGCAGGGTGCGGGGTTCGTAGCCGCCCTCGTGCAGGCTCTGCGCCAGAGCCATGGAATAGCACCCGGCGTAGGCCGCCCCGATCAGCTCCTCCGGGTTGGTGCCCGGCCCCTCCTGGAAACGGGAGCCGAAGTTATAGTTTCCCTTGAAGGTGCCGCTACCCAATTCCATGGTGCCGCGCCCTTCGATCAGGTTACCCTGCCATTCGACTTTGGCGGTGCGTACCGGCATGTTTCATTCCTCCTGCGTTTAGAATAGACAGTTTAGTTGGGATTCGGTTATACCGCAGATTTACCGGTCTTCAGGGCTTGGAAGCCTCCTCCTCCGTGCGGCGGCCGTCGTACGCCTCCTGCAGCAGGTGGCGGACTTCCTCATCGGTGGTTTGAGAAAAGTCCTCGTACCAATAGCCCACGCTGAACAGCGGTTCGGGGGTTTCCAGGCACACGATGGCATCCACCTCTTCGGACAGTTGCCGGCAGGTGGATTCGGCCGCCACGGGGACTGCCACGATCAGGGCGGCAGGATTTTGCGCCCGCAGGGCGCGCACTGCCGCCCGCATGGAAGCTCCGGTGGCCAGGCCGTCGTCCACCAGGATCACCGTGCGGTGCGCGATCTGGGGGGCGGGCCGGCCTTCCCGGTAGGAGATTTCGCGCTGTTCCAGGACCCGCTCCTCCCGGGCGGCCGCCTCTTCGATGACCCAGTCGGGGATGCGCAAGGCGTTGACGATGTCGGTGTTCAACACCCTCACTCCCCCGGTGGCGATGGACCCCATGGCCAGTTCTTCGTGCCCCGGAACCCCCAGCTTGCGCACCAGGAACACATCCAGGGGCGCGTTCAGCGTCCGGGCGATTTCATATCCCACCGGAACGCCGCCGCGCGGCAGCGCCAGCACCAGTACGTCGTCCAAGATGGTGTACGTCTTCAGCCGTTCGGCCAGTTGGCGCCCGGCCTCGCGGCGGTCCCGGAAAATAAGGCCGCCGTTCATCGCTTCGACCGCCGCGGGAGGTCCAGATCCCCCTGACTGCCCGCTTCCACCAACTGATCGAATTCTTCCGGGAGCTGGTCCAGGACGTGGTCAATTTCTCCCGGGGATACCGCTTCGCGCAGCACTTCCAGCACCACGCGGGCGTGGTAAATGGCCTCGGGGAAATCCACCCCCTGGCCTTCCCGCTCATGGACTTTATGGAAGAAGTCGTCCAGGGACAGCTTTTCCTTGTGGGGATTTTCGGTCAGAAAGCGGCCGATTTCGCTGGGCAACTGAGCCGCCAGGTGCTCCGCTTCTTTGCCGAAAATGCGTTCGGCCAGAGTCTGCAGGGTGGCGCGGGTGGCCCGAACCGCTGCTTCCTCGTTGCCCAGTCTGGCCCGGGCCTGCACCTGGCCTAAAAATTCTGCATATTTCATGGTTTGATCCTCCCCCTCTACAGTTTTGGTTTCCCGTTCAATAGTTCCTGCTCCACCGCGTCCTGCTCGGTGCGCCGGACGCCCGGCTTGTTCACGATCTGGATCGTGGTTGCCTGCAAGCCCTCCTCGCCTTCGACGGCCACATACCGGACCCCCGTGCCCACCTGGAGACGTTCGAAATCGTGATTGATGACGCTGTTGCGGTGAAAGTAAATTTCCAGTCCGTCAATGGTTTGGACGAACCCGTAGCCTTCTTCCGGAAACAGCCGGATGACGATGGCCTGGGCCTCCTGTTGCGGATGGGACTTGACCTCCATGCGTTGCCGATTGACTAATTCCTTCAACTGGCGCCGGGCGGCGGAAAAGGCCTCCCGGATTACCGAAGACAGGGGCCGGTGCATCTGGTTGTTGCCCGGTTCCCGCGTGACCACGATCTCATGCCCCGGGGGAACGGTGATGCCCAGGCGTACCCGGTACACATTGCCGCTGTTCTGATGACTCTGCGGCTTCTCCACGGCGACCCGGCAACTGTTAATGTAGTCGCAGACTTGCTCCAGTTTGGCCACCTTTTCCCGGATCAGGGCTTCGATGGCGTCGGTCTTCGGAACGTTGCGAAAGCTCAGTTCCAGTGGAATTTGCATGGGTGTTCCCTCCGAAATGATTGCCTTTTTCCGGCCGCACCTAAGGATCTCGGGATGACCGGATCGGGAGGAGCACGCCGGTCCACGTTTTTCCTAATATAGTTCGTTCTCCGGATCGTTTTAGTTTGACGATTGTGCTCCCAAAGCATTGTTAATTATTTAATAATAAAGCGGTTGCAGTAATTTTAGATGGCGTAGCCCCGGTCAAGGGCGTAGAAGGACGGAGGGAGCGGGAAGGCGCAGCTGGGCCAGACCGGCGCGCTGTAGAGTCCAGTGTTATTCCCACCGCTTGCCGGGGTGCACGTAGTGCTCCGGCGCCCGGGCCGGCAGCCGGTCCATGACGGCCGGCGGTTTCCGCCAGGCGGGGAGATTCAGATCCTCCAGGTCCAGCAGGCGGTCGGGCGGACGCGAAGAGACGGGCGGCCATTTCATGCGAACTCTGAAGCGTCCGGCGAAAACCGCCGGCGGAATCGAGCATTATGGCGCGGCGATCCAGATCCGTTCACACGGTTTTCCGGCCTGCGCCAGGTTCCGGGGATGCGCCAGCAGCAGTTCCAGCAACGCCTCGAAGGTCTGCGAGGCGTAGCATTCCAGGCCCCAGCGGCGGGAAGCTTCCAGGTGGACGGAAGGCAGCCACTGAGGGCGATACGTTCGACCGGTTTCCTGTTCCACGGCTGCCACCGTTTCTGGAATCTTTTCCACTTCTCCCTGCCCGGCATAGGGTAGATCTTCGTAGAAGATCACCTCGCGACCGCTGTTGACCAGCAGTCCGGCAGCCATTCTTACGATGCGGTGGTCCACATGGCCGCCCAGGGCCAGTGGCGCCAGCACCAGGAAGCCGGGGTCGAGCATGGGGCGCAGCAAATCGGCAATAACCCGGGCTTCGGCCTCATCGGCGGGATCCGGCTTCACCCGCACCGCTTCCAGGTAATCAATGCCCAGGCGCAGGGGCGCGTCCGGGCGGTCCAGCCATCGCGGCGGCCGGGCCCAGGGAAAACGGAAGTAGAAGCGGCAATCCTCCGCTTTCCGTTCCCGGCTGACCACTTCCGGGTCGGTCGTCCTCAGCCGGTAGGAAAAGGCGCTGTGGGAAAATATGCCGATGGGTTGCAGCGGGGCGAAGCGGCGATCCCAGATGGCTCCGCCCAGGGAGAAGGCCAGATCGTCGCAGTGGGGGGACAGGGCGGCGACCCCCGCCGGGGCCTTCCACTCGAACGATTTCTTCAGCGTATCGCGGCGGCGGCCGCCGCCAACGTCTGCCGAACTTTGATCCATACTTCTCGCAGCTCCACATGATGAATGCATGCCTTCTCATCCACCAGGCAGCGGTTTTCGACCATGCACAGTGCAGGACCGAAGGCGTTGTTTTTGCGATGGGGGCAAGGGGTTTCGGCGCCTGCCGCCCGGCAGCTTGGCAGGGGAGGGAGGTACAGCCGGGGACTGGTGGGGCCAAAGACAGCCACGACCGGAGTGCCCACCGCGGCGGCCACGTGCATCAGGCCGGTATCGTTGCAGATGAAGGTGGCGCAGCGGGTCAGCAGGGCTGCGGTCTGCCGCAGGTGCCGAGCCAGGACCACTGTAACCCGGCCGGCATGGCGCATCGCCCCCAGCACCTCTCTCGAGTCGTCATGGGGGCTGCAGAAGAGCAGGAGGCGGGCTTCGAACTCTTCGACCAGCCGGTCCGCCAGCGCGGCCAGGCGCGTTTCCGGCCAGCGCTTCAACGCCGAAGAGGCCACCGGGGATAGGCCCACCACCAGGCCCTCCTCCAGGCCGCTTCGATGCAGGAAGGTTTCCCGGAACCGGCTTTCTTCGGCGCCCAGCCATATTCTGGGCAGAAGGTCCGCCGGCACCTCCAGGCCCCAACTGTTGTAGATAATGGCGTTCAGGGCCTCGATCCCGCTCTTCCCCTTTTTCAACATCGGATCCGGGGAATTCATGACGGTATCCAGAACCGTTCCGCGCTCCC
This sequence comes from Candidatus Zixiibacteriota bacterium, assembly GCA_003599535.1. GTDB lineage: Bacteria > Electryoneota > B3-LCP > B3-LCP > B3-LCP > SURF-9. The sequence goes on from QZKQ01000021.1 coordinate 19,540, forward strand.
GAGCCCAGAGAGTATCGCGCACTCCGATAACGGCGTGGGAAACGTCCAGGATAAGGTCAAACTCCTGTTCCTGCAGCCAGGCCTCGAGACGCTCTACGCTCTCCCCGGTGCCCGGATCGCCCCAGTGGGTCAGGCCCCAATCCTGCACACAAGCCAGGGCGTCAAGGCGCGGGTCCCCTTCCAGAATCTGCAGCGCGTGCCGGGATCCGAGGGCGGTAAGGTGCGCCTGGGGCGCTGCCCGCCGCAACGTCTCCAGTGCCGGAAGCTCCATCACCACGTCCCCGATCCCGTACCGCAGGCACAGCAGAATGCGGCGCGCCTCGCTCAATATCATGACGCTTTCCCCCGGCGCCGCCTTCATTCCGGCGGATAGACCTCCTCATACGAACCCTGGCGGCGGGCCCGCTGCAGGCCCAGGAAATAGCCTGGAACCCCCGCCAGCGCTCCCCAGAACTCCATCAGCATCAAGTTCAGCGGGTAGGAGGTATCCCCCCGGCCCCGCAACCGTGGCCAGATCCGCCCGCGGACCTGATATGCCCACAGCCAAGTGGCCATCTCCGCCAGCGCCCGGCGACGGTAGCGCGAGTCGTAGCGGATCACCTTTGTCAGGCAGGAGGCATACCCCCACCCCCACTCGAACATGCGCCGCCGCATTTGGGCGTAACTACAGGTATGCCGCTGCCGCACCACCGCGCCCGGCTCGTACGCCAGTTCCCGGCCCCCGCGCAGAATCCGATAGAACATTTCCAGATCTTCGGCCGCCAGCATGGTCTCATCGAAATAGCCCAATTCTTCCAGCGCTTCGCGGCGGAAGGCCATGTTGGAGCCGGCTCCGAACCGCCAGGTCTGGAGCAGAAAAGCGGGATCGAAATCTTTGACGGGGTGGGGGAGAAACAGCTTGCGGTTGAATCCTTGGATGAACCCGCAGCGCGCCTCCAGCAGCTCCTGGGCGCGGGTTTCCAGCTCCCGGGGCAGCACCGGGCCGGTGACGCATCCCAGGCCGGGCCGGGCCGCGAACGCCATGGCGATGATCTTCAGCCAATCCGGTTCCGGGCGGCAGTCGTCATCGGTGAAGGCGACCACCTCGCCCCGGGATTCCATCAGCCCCCGGTTGCGGGCGAAGCGCACCCCGCGCGCCGGCTCCATGACATAGTGGACTTCGCGGTATTGTTCGGATAGCAGGGTCCAGGTGGAGGCGTCCGGCGGGTCATTGTCCACCACCAGAACTTCGTGGGGAGGGTAGGTCTGGGCGCGGATGGCCTCCAGGCAACCCTGCACCAGTGAAGTACGCCCGCGCGTGGGGATGATCACTGAGATGCGCGGCCCGCCGGCTCCGGAGAAGGCGGGCAGGGGCGATTCACTATCTTCCGAAACGCCGTTCAGCACGGTTTCCCCCAGGAACTCCTTCAGGACCCGGGCCAGCGCCTCCGCGGTAACGGTCCGGCCGTTATCTGGCAGGTGGATCAATCCCAGGGGAACGCGCCCCTTCCAGGCGATGACCGTCAGCCGGTCATACTCCCCCAAATCCACGAGGTCGGGCAGAGGCTGGTTCAAGTCGAGGTCGAGAAGACGGGTGGGCATGGCGACGCTCTCTTCAAGATGCCAACCGGCGGCAGATGTCCAGCAGCTCGGCGGCGCGGTGGTCGCAGGTGTGCCGCGCCCGGATGGTCTCCAGGCCGTTCTGGGCCAACCGCTCCCGTTCCGCGGCCTCGCCGGCCAGGCGCCGCATCGTCCGGCGCATCTGCTCGGGCGTTTCCACCAGAAGGTAATCCTTCCCCGCGCGGAACAGCCCTTCCCGGTCGTCCCAGGGCGTGCAGATCATGGGAATTCCGCAGGCCAGGGCTTCGAAGGGGCGAATGGTGGGAATGCCGGGCAGCGCCTGGCGGTAGTAAGCCCGGGGAATGTGCAGAGTCATGCGGGCCCGGGCCAGCACCTCGGGCACGCGGTGATTGGGCACCCAGCCGCGGTAGTCAATGCCGGCGGCTTTCAGCTCTTCCACCGCCGCCCAGGGGTAGCGCACGCCGTACAGGGCGAAGCGCAGGTCTTTCAGCTCGCGGGCCGAATCCATCAGGTAGCGCCGGATTTCCTCCGACCGCTCCTCGTCCCCCCAATTGCCGATCCACACCACGTCGTGGGTCTTTTCCGCTTCCCGGGGATAAAAGACGTTGGTATCGGCGGCCTCATGCAGGGTGAACACCCGGGGGAGGTCGAAATCCCGGCGGTACACCTCCGCCAGCGACTGGCCGAAGGCCAGCACACCGTCGTAGGCCGACAGGTTCAGCCGCGCGATCTGGTGGGGTACGCTGACAGCCCGATGGTGGGTGTCGTGGAACAGCAGCAGAAAGTCCTTCCGGAGCCGCCGCACCTGTCCCACCGCGCCCACCAGCTCCGGCTCATTAAATTCGTGGACGATGACCGCGTCCGCGTCCCGGGTCAGGCGCTCCACGTCCTCCATGATCCGTTCCCCCCCGTGGTACAATTGCACCCAGTGATCGGGAAAGAGCCGGGCAAATTCCACGATGGCGGCCGCCCCGTGATCATTATACAGGTTGTCGGTGGACCAGTTGCGCCACAGTTCGCAGGAGCGGACGGTGTGGCCGCGGTCCATCAGCGAGGCCATCAGGCCGCGCAGGAAATGGACGTGGCCGTTGTTCCAATCCGAGATGATGGAATGCACGAAGAAGACGAGGCGCATGCAACCTCTTGAAACATTCAAGATTTGACAGCGTGACGAGGGCGGCATTCAGGGCCGGTTCTGGCCGGTGGCCGCCAGGTATTCCACGGAATTCCAGGTGGTAACGCAAGAGGGGTTATCCGGGTCGGGTTCGCACAGGTAGACTTCATGCCCGGGGTGAGCCAGGAGGCGGAAGCCGGCGGAACGCAACAGGGCTTCCACGCCGGCGTGATTGGGAGCCCACCAGTTGGTGGGATCGTGAGCCAGGGAATGCTCGATGAAGGCCATCTTGGGCCAGCCCGGGTCCAGCATCCGATCCCGCTCCGCGATGTCCAGGTTATCCGTGTCCTCGCGGACTTCCAGGCCGGGCATGGTCAGTGTCTGGAACAGCATCAGGCGCCGCACCATGCGGGCCGCGATGTCCAGTCCCAGCAGGGGATAGCGCAGGTGGTAGAACACCCCGAGGAACAGCACCAGGTCGTACTGCTCGCCGGAATCGGCGAAATCGTAGACCTGCATCTGGCGGAACTCGATGGTGTCTTCCAGCCCCAGGCGGCGGGCGGCCCACTGCGCCTGGGCCAGGTAATGCCCATTCACGTCCATGGCCACGACCCGGGCGCCGCGCCGGGCCAGCTCGAAGCTGTAGTACCCCGCGTTGCAGCCGATGTCCAGGGCGGTCCAGCCGTTCAGGTCCGGTGGCAGGAATGCGGCCATTTCCTTCCATTTATACGCGGGAAAGTCCCCCAGGGAATGATGGGGCGCGGTCTGGGTGCCGTCCGGCAGGTGGAGGTTGTGGAACCAGGGTTCCAAGTCCGCAATTTCCTGCCGGATCCGGTCGACGGAAGAGAGAGGTTTGGCGGTTTTAACAGTCGTCACGATCCCATTCCTGAATAATAGCGACAGGTTACAAGCCCGGCAATTCGCCGGTGTCGTTGACGCGGATCACCCGCGGCCCGCGGCCGTCCAGCCGGACGATGTTGACCGAACCCGGGCTGACCGCCAGGCGGGGAATCAGATCCAGGGAAATGCCCAGGCAGTAGGCCAGCACCGAGCGGATGACGTCCCCGTGCGTGACCACCGCCAGGCTCGCTTCCGGATGTTCGCCCCGCAGAACTTCCAGGCCAGCCATGGCCCGGGCCTGCACCCCGGCCATATGCTCGCCGCCGGGAATCGGTACGATGCTGCGGGATACGTTGAATTCTCGCCAGGCCGGTGTGCGCTCCAGCTCCCCGAAAGTGAGCCCGGTCCACTCGCCGAAGTCCAATTCGGTGAAATGCTCGCGGATGACGATTTCCTTCCGGGTGAGTTCCGCCAGTGGCGCGGCGGTCTCCACCGCCCGCTCCATGGGACTGGAGATCAGCGCCGCCAGGGGCAGAGGAGCCAGCCGGTGCGCCAGCCTCTGGGCCTGGTCCCGGCCGGTTGAATTCAGATGAACCCCCTGCAGGCGCCCCACCAGGCGGTGGTCAATGGCGTCGGTGGCGCCGTGGCGGATCAGAAAGAAACAGCTCATCGCTGTCCCAGGATATAGCGCTGGACCACCTCCCCGGCGAAAAAGGCGTACTCTTCGGGGTTGGTCGGGGGGCTGGTGTAGCTGTACACCTTGCCCAGGGAGGGCGGAGTGAAGCAGAGCGTGATGGTGAGGTCGAAATCCTTCAGCGCCTCCATCTGCCGGTCGTACCATGCCACCGCATTGGGCCGGTGCCAATCCGCCCAGTTGATGCCGGTGCGCAGCTTGATCACGCCCATCTTCTTCAGCCATTCCACCGCCAGGTCCAGGCGATGGTCCTCGAAGTGGAACCACTGGCACAAGCCCATGCGCCGGTCGAAGTGCTGCAGTGCGGGTTTGGGGGTGCCGTCGGAGCGGATCAACCCCATGTAGAAATGCCGGTAGTAGGAGCTGCCTTCGCTCTCCTTGTGCCGGGTGGTGGCGGGCCAGGTGGGGGGCAGGTCCAGCAGGCTGTACCAGTAGATGCGTTCCACGCGGCCCAGGAGCAGTTCCGCGGTGCGCTGCAGGCCGAACACCTGGATTTCGTCGGCTCCGAAGGAGGAAGCGCCCACTTCGGTGACCCACACCGGCAGGTCGGTGACCGCCTCGATCTCGGCGATCTTCTCCGGCCAGTCATTGATCTGCCAGTGGTTCCAGTCCAGGGGGAAACCGTGCACCGCCACTGCGTCCAGGACGTCCAGCAGGCGGTAACTCTTCAGCAGCTTGATGAAGTTGGAATCAATCGGCGAGATGCCTCCCAGCACCAGGCACAGGTCGGGGCAGAGCCGCCGAATCTCCTGCGCCGCCAGACTGGTCATGTAGCTGAATTCCTTCCACTCGGGATCCATCTGAAAATCCCAGTGGGACAGGTTGTTGGGCTCATTCCAGAATTTGATGGCTTCGATCACGATGCACCCTCGCGGTTGGTGTACCAGGGTCGGTGGGGATTCCGGTTTAAGTCCAACACGGAAGGAAGTTCAGGGGAGCGATGGACAGAATTTGGTACGTACCTTCTCCCGGCGGCGTGAGTCACAGCCGCGGAGAAAATGCCTCATCCGGTTTGCCTCCCAGCGGAAAATTCCGGTTGAGGAACCGTCTGTATCTTTCCTTATCTCAAATTGAACATTCTTATAGGGCATACCCAGTTCGCTTTTCCCGGCAGCGCTTCGGAGGGCCCTCCGAATCAGCGGTACTATTCGGGCCGACGTGTATGTCATCGTATCACAATATTATCAGGATGAGGCAAAATGAAGCACAGCCATGACCCGGTCCCGGATTGGGCCCGGCACGGAATCGCCTACGAAGTGTTCGTGGACAGCTTCGCCGTCGGCAAGGTTTCCATTGACGGGAAGCGGGATCTGTACCGGGATCCGGTGTATGACCAGGAACCCTTCACCTTGCGCTGGCACGAAACCAGCGACGATTACCGCCGGGGACACGGCTTCTACGGCGGCGACCTGGCGGGAATTACCTACGCGGTGGATCACTACTTGAACGACCTGCGGGTGAAGATCCTGTACCTGACGCCCATCTTCAAAGGGGCCAGCAACCACAAGTACGATACCCTGGATTACTACGCCATTGATCCCCAGTTCGGTACGCTGGAGGATTTCCACGCCCTGGTGGAGGCCTGCAACCGCCAGGGGATGAAACTGATCCTGGACGGGTCGTTCAACCACACCAGCTCCGAGCACGAATGGATGCAGAAAGCCGTGGCCGGCGACCCCCGCTACCTGGACTATTACCGGCGCGACGAGCACGGCCTGATCGAGCATTGGGAGGCCGCCGAGCACATCCCCGTGCTGAACCACGAGAATCCAGAGGTGCGGCGGTACTTCTACGAATCCGACGACAGCGTGCTGCTGTATTGGTTGAAGCAGGGGGCCCACGGCTGGCGGCTGGACGTGGCCGAGCGCCTGGGCGAAACGGTGCTGCGAAACATCCGCCGGCAGATGAAGGCGCACTTCCCCGACGCGCTGCTGGCGGGTGAGGCGGTGGAGACCTATGGCGCCGACTGGCTGAAAGACGGCCTTCTGGACGCCACCATGAACTACGTCTTCAAGGGCATCACCACCAATTTCTTTATCGGGACGCTGACCGGCGGGCAGTACATGGAACAGCTGGAGCGCATCATCCGGGAATTCCCCTGGGAAAAGCTGCAGGCCTGCTGGAACCTGGTCAGCTCCCACGACACCAACCGGATGCTCTATGACGTGGGCGGCGACGAGGCCCTGTTTAAAATGGCAGTGGTCTTCCAGTTCACCTTCCCCGGCATCCCCATGATCTACTATGGCGACGAGCTGGGCATCGAGTTCGGGGAAAAGGAAATCAGCAACCGCACCGCCATGGACTGGGAAAGCATTGAGGTGCACCGCAAATTCAACCGCGGGTACCGGGTGGCGCCCATGGGCTGGGAAAAGCTCGACCGCTATAACAGCTATCATGAATTCCACCGCCACATGATCCGGCTCCGCTACCACTACCAGGTGCTGCGGGACGGCCTCTTCCTGCCGGTGTACGCCGACGACACCGCCATCGCCTACGCCCGGGTGCTGGAAGAAAAAATGGCCTTGGTCATCGCCAACCGGGGCGAGGGGCGCACGCTGAGCTTGACTCTGCCGCAAGAGCTGCTCCGCCCCGGCGCCACCTGGAAGTGTGAATACGGGACCGACGAGCCGCTGAAACTGGACGGCCCCCGCCTGGATTTTCCCGCCGAGGCCCACAATACTTACCTGTTTCTGACGGCGTGAATTTTGGCACAATGAATCCGGAAAAGAAAACTTATTTTTTTTCCCCACGGCACTAACACTTTCCCTCCAATGCCCGTAGATATTTGCAAAACCGGGTGAAGCTGCCTTGTCACCCGGCCCGGTTTTCCCTGATTCATGACTCACCCATCCTTTGGAAATTCCGGTTTCTCCTTCTTTTCACGTTCCTGAGTTCCGGCGCATCCCTGATTCTCCAATTTCTTCCCCGGATGACCTTTTCCGTTGCGCAAAACGACTATTCAGCCTGAAGGACGTCATGCCTATTGTTATGGTCAGCGCTTTTTCCTGCGCCGGATTTTCGTGTAGCACTCGTACTGATGCGTCATGCCCCCATACCGGGTGATTTCATCTCTCCGGTTCGGGGTATTTTTGCTCCCCCGTCCTTCAGGTTTTGCGTCTCCAGGTTGAACACCTTTCTTTCGTTCACTGCTGTATTCGCCCGCGGTCGAACAGCCACCCGGCGTTCATAACCATCTTGTCAGCATGTGAAGGTTCTTTTCCTAGATTGCTTCATGGCTGGCGGACTTCCTCTTCATTCCCCGTCCGCATGACTGTCTGTAGGAATCGGATGTCTCCCGGCGCTTGTCGGATGTTTTCCTACGCCTCCTGATCCGAGCAAGCTGACGCCGGCTCCGGCGTCGCCTCCTATCCGAAACCCATGAAGCAACCGCTCCGGGCGCGAGGCCCAGGCCATCCCTGGGGATCAGCCTCGCGCGCGGTCCGACCGGAAAGGCCTACACCGGCCCGGAGTCCTTGCGATCCGCGTCGGGGAAGGTCATAGGCAGAGTAAAAGCGCCGCCCGGAGGGTGGGATTTGGCGATCGGATCCCTCCGAAGCGGCGACTCGGGCATCCACTTCCCCGGGGGGAAGCAGGCCTCGCCTCTATAACGCCCCGCTGGACTACCAGTTCCGGCGGCCGGCGCCTTCTCTTGAGGCGTTCAGCGAACCCTCCCCACGGACCCGGTGCCCTCCCGAAATTCCCGGAAAATCCAGATCTCTCTACACTTAATCCACATTCCAAATTCATTACTGTTTGAAGGAGGGTCTCTCATGGGACAGCAACAATTGCTTCTTCTGGTTCTGTCTGTGATCATCGTGGGTATCGCCATCGTGGTGGGCATCACCATGTTCAACGACCAGTCCGCCAGCGCCAACCTGGACGCGGTCTGCAATGATCTCACCAACCTGGCTTCCCGGGCGCAGCAGTACGCCATCCGGCCCGAGGCGATGGGCGGCGGCGGAGGCGACTTCGATAATCTGACGATTCAGCACCTCACCTCCGATCCGACCAACGGGAACGGCACCTTTGCGCTGCTATCCGCCGGCGGCAACCTGGCCTCCATCCAGGGCACCGGCACGCTGGACGGCGACAACGACGGGAATCCTTGCCAGGCCACGGTCTCCGTCAACATTGACAGTATCGTGTCCATGATTGTGAACAACCGGTGACGAGTTTCGCCCGGGGCGGGTCGCTGGAGCCCGCCCCGGGCTATCGCAACCTGGCCGGAACACAGTCGCATGTTGAACCCTGAAGAACACCTTTTCCGGGAGGCTTCCAGTGGGCCAACAGCAACTCCTTCTTCTGGTTCTGGCGGTGATCATCATCGGACTGGCGATCCTGGCGGGTCTCACCCTGATGAACGATCAGGCCGCGCGCGCCAACCTGGATGCACTATGCAATGACCTGGTGAATCTGGGCGCCCAAGCTCAAGAGTACGCCGTTCGCCCGGCGATTCTGGGCGGCGGCGGCGGAAGCTTCGCCGGCCTGACCCTGGATTACCTTATCTCTTCTCCGGCCAACGAAAACGGCAGCTTTGCCTTGACTGTGGATGGCGCCACCCGCGCGATTATTACCGGTACCGGGCTGCGGGACGGCGATGGCAACGGGCTGGCCTGCCAAGCCCAGATCTACGTGGAAATGGGCGGGGTGAACCTGATGGTCATGGAATTCTAATCCCGTCTCCGGTTACCGGATGCCCTTTATTCGCGACATGAAACCATCCTCGAGCGATCTATGGCTGAATACCGATACCAGGGAATCGCCCTGACCGGGCGCATGATGCAGGGCGTCATCTCCGCCACCGGCCGGCGCGAAGCGCAGAAACGCGCCGAAGAACTCGCCCGCCAGCGGCGCTTCCGCCTGCAGGCGCTGGACAAGAAGGCCACCTTCATGTACAAGGTCCGGCGGGGCCGGGAAGGGATCATCACCGGGCAGCAGAAGGCCTTCACGTCCGAAGAAGTGCGCCGCGCCCTGGAAAAAATGGGCTTCACCGTCCTCTCCATCCAGAAGAAGCTGCTCGATTTACGCTTGCGCCCGCCCTACCGGGAGGTCGTCATGTTCATCCGCCTTTCCGCCGACCTGCTGCGCGAGAAGATGGCCTATGACGATATCCTGACCCTGCTGACCAACGACGCCACCAACAAGACCCTGAAGCAATCCTTAAAGGAAATCAGCCAGGATCTCAAAGACGGCAAGGACGGGGTGGAAGTCTACGGCAAGCAGGCCGACGTGCTGGGGCGCTTCCCCGCCTATATGCTGGGAGTGGCTTCCAAGTCCGGCAACATGGCGGACATCTACGAGTCCACCGCCAAATTTGTGGAACGCAACGAAGATTTCCGCCGCAACCTGAAGGGCGCGCTGATCATGCCCGCCGTCGTGGTCCTGGCCCTGATCGCCGCCTGCGTCTTCTACGTGGCCTACATCTTTCCGGAGACGGCCAAGATGTTCCTGAAGTTCGACATCGAACTTCCCCCCCTGACCAAGGCGACCTTGGATCTGTCCAATTTCCTGCAGGCCCATTTCCTCCAGATTACCATCGGATTCCTGCTGTTGGGCCTGGGCCTGCTGCGCTTTTTCTGGACTCAGCGGGGGCGCTTCATCCTGTCCAAGTACCTGATCAAGGTGCCCATTATCGGCCCGCTGCTGCACAAGACTTCCATCGAGATCTGGTGCCGGGTGTTCTACTCGCTCTACTCCGGCTCGGGGGAGAACGTGGAGGCCATCCGGACGGCGGCGGAAGCCTGCCGCAGCCCC